>DRQN01000102.1 GCA_011371455.1 Gammaproteobacteria bacterium | reverse complement strand
CGGGGCTGGGACTGGGCAGTCTGGTGGGCAGTCTGTGGGGGCGCCGTTTGCGCCACCCCCTGCGCTGGTTTGCGGTACTGGAGGGCTGCGTCGCCCTGTTCGCCCTGGTTTCGCCGCTGTTGCTGCGCTCCCTCGATGGCAGCTTCACGGCCATGGCCGCCGGCAGCGGCCTGACCACCTGGCTGGGTCTGCAGATGCTGGTGGTGGTGCTGGTGCTGGTGCTGCCGGCCTTTGCCATGGGCGCGGGTTTCCCCCTGATCCTCTCGGCCATGCGGGGCTCCGGGGTGTCGCTGGCGGGTATCTACGGCGTCAACGCCATCGGCGGGGCATTGGGCGCCTTGCTGCCGCTCTGGCTGCTGCCCACCCTGGGCTGGCTGGCCGCGGTGCAGGGCGTTGCGCTGGTGGGGCTGCTGGTGGCCGTCCTGGCCTGGCTGGGGTCACGGCGCTTGCCACAGGCCGTGGCCATGGCCATGGCGGCGCAGGAACGTCCCCCCGGGCGCTGGCTGCTGGCTTACGGCGGCATCGGCGTTGCGGCGCTGATGCTGGAGATCGGCTGGACCCGCCTGTTCGGCATGGTGCTGCTGCGCACGGAATACGTGCTGGCGGTGATCCTCGCCATCTTCCTCGTCGGCATCGGCCTCGGCAGCCTGCTGGCCCGGCACATGCGGCAGGGTTGGTGGTTCGGCGCGCTGCCCGTGATCGCCTGCGGCTTTGCCCTGCTCAGCCTGTGGCTGCTGGCGCCGCTGGCGGCATGGGCCGAGCAGACCCGTTTCGACTCGCTGTTTTCCGCCCTGTTGCAACAGGGCAGTGCCATCGTCAGTCTGACCCTGCCGGTAACGCTGGTGCTGGGGGCCTGGCTGCCCCTGTTGACGCGACGCCTGGGCGGCGGCCACTACTATGGCGCCTGGCTGTACGGCGCCAACGCCATTGGCGCGGCGCTGGGCACCTTGCTGGCGGGCTTCCTGTTCATTCCCGCCATCGGCACCAGCGCGACCATCGTCGCCGGTGCCCTGCTGCTGTTGGCGCTGGGGCTGAGCTGGGCGCCCGCGCGGCGCTGGTGGCTGGCCGCGCCGCTGATGTTGCTGCTGGCCTGGCCGGTGATGCGGATGCCCCCGGTGTCGGCGCTGATGCCGGCGGCCTATGCCCAGGCGCACAGCATCTATACCCACGAAGACGCCATCTCCATCACCCACGTGATCGAGCGCGAGGACGGCCAGCGCCTGTTGCTGGCTGACCTGCGGCGCATGGACGCCTCCTCCGACCCCGGCTCGGTGGCGGCGCAGATGAATCAGGCGCGCCTGCCGCTGTTGCTGCATCCGGCGCCGCGCAGCGTGCTGTTCCTGGGCCTGGGCACGGGGATTTCCGCCGCCGGCTCATTGCCCTTTCCCGGCCTGCAACGCAGTGCCGTGGAGTTGTCGCAGGGCGCCATCGTCGCGGCGCGGGACTATTTCACCCCGGTCAATGGTGCGGTCAGCCAGCGGCTGACCCTGGTGCGTGACGATGCGCGCCATTTCCTGCTCAGCAGCACGGCGCTGTTCGACGTCATCATCGGCGACCTGTTTCACCCCGACCTGGTGGGGCGCAGCGCATTGCTGTCGCGCCAGCAGTTCCAGCGCGCCCGCGCGCGCCTCGGCGAGGGTGGCATCTTCGTGCAGTGGCTGGCGATGAACCAGTTCGATACCCGTAGCCTCGACGTGGTGCTGCGCACCTTCCGGCGCGTCTTTCCCGAGGCGGTGCTGTTCGTCGACGGTTTCCGCCTGGCCCTGGTCGGCCGCAAGGCCGGGCCGGGTCAGGCACCCATCGAGGCCACCGCCATGCTGGCCAATCTGGCACGCATGAACGAGGAGACGGCCTCACGGGCCACCGGTGGCGAAGGGGCCTGGACCTGGCTGGGGCGTTACTGGGGGCGCATCCCCGCCAGTGCGGGTCCGGTGCAGGACGAGTGGGCACCGGTGATCGAGTATCGACTGCCGGGGGCGCGCTACAGCGGTGCCCTGGACCTGTCGCAATTGCTCGCCGACCTGCTGGCGCGGCGCCCGCCACTGGCGCAGGCGGTGCAGGATCTGCGGGTGGCGGTGCGGGATGCCGAGCATTTCGAACGTGCCTACGCGGCCACCAGCCTGGCTTTTCGCAGCTGGGTGGCATTGCTGCGCCAGCGGCCGGCGGAGGGCCAGCGCCTGTTACCACTGGCCTATCAGGCCAACCCCGCCGACCGCTGGATCGGCTTCGCCATGGCCGATGGCATTTTCGGCAATCTGGCCGCGGCGCAGGCGCGCGGCATGAGCGAGCGCCAGGTGTTGGAGGCGGTGCTGCGCATTCGCCCGGATCATACCGGGGCCCTGCACCGGCTCTGGCAGCTGGCGCGCGATGCCGGCGAGCGGACACTGGCCGATGAGTACCGCCGCCGCTGGGAAAGACTGAGTCCCCTGGATCGGCGCCTGATGCCGCCCGGCCAGCCTGTGGATATCGTCGTATCCGATTTGAACCCGCAATGAAACCAAGCCCTTGAGATGGTAGCTTAGAACCATGAGCAGCAGCCCTTCCCTCGATGACATTCCCGTGACCGTGGTTGCCGCCGGGCCTTCCGCCAGGCTGCACTGGCGGCGCCGCGCCGTGCAGGCGGCGGTGCTGCTCATCGCCATGCTGATTCCTCTCAGCGGACTGTTGCGCATCGATCCCGTTGCCGGCGCCTTCGTGGTGCTGGACCGGCAGATCTGGTGGAGCGACTTCTTTATCATCTTCGGCCTCTGGCTGATGCTGGCCAGCGGCCTGGTGCTGATGTATTCCTCCGTGGGAACCGCCTTTTGTGGTTGGGCCTGTCCGCAGAATACGTTGTCCGAGCTGGCCAACCGGTGGACCTACAAGCTGTTGGGTCGCCGCGCCGATGTCAGTCTCGGCGGTGAGAAAATGAAGATCGCATCGGCCAAGAACCGCCTTGGCAACTGGCTGCTGCTGGGCCTGATGATTCTCGCCGCGGCGATGCTGTTTTCCCTCATACCGCTGCTGTATTTCTATCCGCCGGAGGTCGTCTGGTCGTTCATCACCCTGCGGCCCGATGAACGCCTGGCCGCATCGCTGCATTACATCTATGCGATTTTCGTCATCATCTTCTTTGTCGATATCGCCTTCATACGCCATTTCTGGTGCCGCTTCATGTGCGTCTACAAGGTCTGGCAGCACGGCTTCAAGACTCGCCAGTCGCTGCACGTGGCCTACGACAAGACCCGCGCCGACAACTGTGAAAAATGCAATTATTGCGTCAGCAGCTGTTTTCTCGGCATCGATCCGCGCGATACCAACGTGTACGACAGCTGCATCAACTGCGGCGAATGCATCGATGCCTGCAACGATCTGCAGGCAAAGAAGGGTGTGGCGGGCCTGCTGCGCTTCTCTCTCGGCGAGCGCGAGCAGAGCCGCAGTGGCTGGCTGTTGGAGCGGCTGGGTTCCCTGTCGGCGCGCATGAAGTGGACCCTGCCGTTTTCCCTGCTGGGGCTGGGCATGTTTATTTGGGGGCTGGCCAGCTACGAGTACTACCGCCTGGCGGTATACCGGGCCGATACGGAATTCGGTTCGTCCATCGAGGATTACCGTATTCGCGTCTCGAACAAACTGTATCGGGATGCCGTGTTGACGGTTGGTGTCGAAGGGCTGCCCAAAGGCAGTTATGTACTGTCGGCCAGCGAGGCCGTCTTCGACAGTGCGGGCAAGGCCGATCTCATATTACATATCAATGATGCGTTGCCGCAGGGCCTGCACCGCTTTCTCGTGCAGGTGCAGTCTGCGGACGGCTGGCGCGACAGTTATCGCGTGCAACATTTTGTTGGCAAGGGGGGGGGTAGATCATGACGGATGAAAAGCAGGAGCCAATAGGCGCCATTGACAAACAGACCTGGGGTGAGATTCCGGAAGATAATTTTGGTTATGCCTCCGATGAGGAGCGGCGCGCCAAGCGCGGTCTGGAGGATTGGGAACTGGTGGAGAAGATTCCCGAATCGCAGCGCGGTGTGCCGCGCTGGTTTCTCGGTGTCATCGTCATGGTGCTGTTGGTGGCCATCGGTCTGAGTTTTCCCTTTTGGGGCGACCGTCCGGGTTACGAGCGGGAATGGATCAACTGGGGCTTTGGCGCCGCGATTCTCTATCTCGTCGTGTTCGGCACCTTCGTCTATTTCATGGTCAATATATACAGCCCCAGCGTCGATGGCGTGTGCGATGACGAGGCGGCAAAGACGGACGACACCGCCAACGACAAGACGGTGGGCGAGAAATGAGGGGGGCGGGTGTTGCCGGTGTAATGGCCATGTTGCTGGCCGCCTGCTCTGAGAGGCCGCAACCGGCGGCGCGTGAATTTCCGGACCCGGATTCCGCCGGCGCCACCCTGCTGGCCAGCCGCTGCGGCACCTGCCATGTCGCACCGCTGCCGTCGGCGCATGTGGCCGCGGGTTGGATCACGGTGCTCAACCGCATGCAGATGCGCATGCGCAGCCGGGGTTATCCCGTGCTGGCGGAAGAGGAGCAGCGCGTGTTGCTCGAATACCTGCAGGCGCATGCCGCCACGGCGGTGAAGAAATGATACGGACGGCGCTGTTGGTGGCCTTGAGCGGCCTGCTGCTGGCCTGCGCCGGCGACGAGGCCGTGTTGCTGGGGCCGCAGGAATGGGACGATACACGCTTCATCGTCGAATCCCGCCCCAGCCCCATTCGCCAAGGCATGACCGAATTCATCGTCATCGCCACGCGCGACAAATCGCGCCCCGGCGTCGGCTTCGTGGTTTCCCTGCGGGCCTCGGAGGATCGCGATTGGCGGCAAGCGATTCAGGATGGCTATACCGGCGTCTATCGCCGCGCCGTGTGGGTGGAGGATCCGCTTGGGGGGCGGCTGGCGGTGCACGTGAAAAAGAAGGATGGCGCGGAAACGACGCTGTATTTTCCGTTCCCCGCTGCCGCCGGGGCGAACTGACGACCAGTCAGCGCTTGCCCTGGCGGCGTTTCAGGCGAGGCCTTTCTTCCCAGCGCCGCAGCACCATGATGCGTTCACCGCCGCGCGCCTCGGCGCAGCGGGGGCAGGTGAGATAGGCCATATAAATTTCCTTCGGCATCCGTCCGCTGTCGAGCAAGTCCATCTGCTGCCGCCGCACCGTATCACGAACGGTGCCGATGCCGCCTGCGTGCATGCGCACGTTGAGCTGAAACCTGGCCGGCAGATTGCCGACGTGGCGTGAGGGCGACCGGCCGTCCTTGAGCAGGCGAATCAGCCGGCCGCCGAATAGCCCGGTGCGGCTCAGGGCGAAGCCGGGCCAGCGTTCCTCCAGTTCCAGTTGCCCGATGCCCAGCTGCTGCCGCTGGCGATAGGTATCATAGGCCAGCGGCATGTAGAGAAAGCTGGCGATGGGCAGGGTGTGGGCCGCGTGATGGGCCAGATCGATGTCCTGGTCCTGCCAGTCCGGATAAACGCCGGGGCAGCCGCAGTCGAGAATCATCGCGCCTTGCGGAATTCGCGGAAGGTCATGAACAGGTTGGCGAAATACACCCAGAAGCCGACCCCCATGGCGGTGGAGACGAAGGCGATGGTGTGGCCATAATAGCCATGGATTGCATCCATGCGCGCCAGGTCGTCGTCGAGCAGGGCGAAGCCTTCGAGGATGCCGAAGATCATCAGCGTGGAATAGAAGCCGGCAATGCCGAGGCTGGTCCACCAGAAGGTGTGGTCGACCAGGCGGCGTGAATAGATGGGTACACCGCTCATGCGTGGCAGCAGGTAATAGGAGGCGCCCATGATGAAGATCACCACCCCGCCGACGACATTGATATGGGCGTGGGCCAGGGGATCGATGAGATGGCCGGGGCCGCCGTAGGGGCTGCCGATGGAATCCAGCCAGGCGCGAATGGGGCGGATGACCTGTAGCACGCCGTGTACGGTGCCGATGAAGAAACAGAACGCCGAGACCATCAGGAACTTGACCAGATGGGTGTCGTCGGCGCGCGTTTGGTTTTTTGTTTCAGGCATAGGGGTGCCGCGCTAGGACGAGATGCTTGCTGCGGAAGACAGACGAAAAAACCCGGGGAGAACCGGGTTTTTTGCCGGGCCGGAAAGCCCTGTATCGCTTTACTGCTTGTCGCGTTCGGCAACGGCGTCCATACCGATGCCACCCAGGTAGCTGGTCAGAACGACGATGAACAGAAAAGTCAGAATCGGCACAAGAATAGCCATTGGAAACCCTCCTCAGAATTCCTCCCCCCACGAGAGGACTTTTATTATTAGAGCGTCCCGAGTCTACCCAATCACCCGTGGGTGCGCAAGCGCTTGGCGCGGCGAGCCTTGTCCTGTCCGGGGCCATCAAGGCTTGACGGCAATGCTATGCTAGCGGCTGTTTTTCCAGCGAGTAAAGTTCCTTCATGAGCCGCCATTCCGCCTCCGCCGCTTCCACGGGCTTCGATCTCGATTGCCGCCGCTGCCCGCGCCTCAGTCAATTTCTCGATGAGGTGCAACAGGATTACCCGGACTATCATGCCCGTCCAGTGGCTCCCTTTGGCGCCGCGCGGCCGTCGCTGCTGATCGTCGGCCTGGCCCCCGGCATGCACGGCGCCAATGCCACCGGCCGGCCCTTCACCGGTGATCACGCCGGCATACTGCTCTATCAGACGCTGTTCGACCATGGCTTCAGCAGTGCGCCGGTGTCCGAGTCGGCGAGCGACGGCCTGAAGCTGCGCGACTGCCGCATCACCAATGCGGTGAAGTGCCTGCCGCCGCAGAACAAGCCGCTGGGCGCGGAGATCAAGGCCTGCAACGATTTTCTGCGCGTGGAGCTGGAAGGCCTGAAAAAGGGCGCGGTGGTGCTGGCCCTGGGCAGCATCGCCCACCAGGCGGTGGTGCGCGCCTTCGGCCTGCGGCAGAAGGACTTTCGCTTCGCCCACAACGCCCTGCACGAGCTGCCGGACGGGCGCCGGCTGCTGGATTCCTACCACTGCAGCCGTTACAACACCCAGACCCGGCGCCTCACGGAACCCATGTTTCACGCAGTGTTCCAACGGGCGCGCGAGCTCATCGATGGCGGATAGGAGCGACCACGCCTGCGATGGGCTTTCTCGGCAATGAGAGGATCAACGCAAAGAACGCAAAGGGCGCGAAGACTTTATCGATGAGTTTTCTTTGTGTCCTTTGCGTCTTTGCGAACTCCGCGTTTTCATCCCGGTTTGTGAAAAAAACATCGCGGGCATGGCTTGTCCCGCGCGTGACTGACTGATCGACGCAGATGACTGAACGGAACGACACCGCTACCTTCGACGCTACGGCCTTCCTCAAGACCCTCACCGGCAGGCCCGGCGTCTACCGCATGCTCGATGCCGAGGGCGCGGTGCTGTACGTGGGCAAGGCGCGCAATCTGAAGAAGCGCGTGTCGAGTTATTTCCAGCGCACCGTGCAGAGCCCCAAGACCCGTGCCCTGGTGGCGCAGATCCGTGGCGTGGAGGTGACCGTCACCCACACCGAAAACGAGGCCCTGCTGCTGGAGAACAATCTCATCAAGCAGCTCAAGCCGCGTTACAACATTCTCATGCGCGACGACAAGAGCTATCCGTTCCTGTTTCTCTCCGGCGATCACGACTATCCGCGCCTCGGCTACCACCGCGGCGCCAAGCGCCTCAAGGGGCGCTATTTCGGCCCTTACCCTTCCGCGGGCGCGGTGCGCGAAAGCCTCAACCTGTTGCAGAAGGTGTTCCGTGTGCGCCAGTGCGAGGACAGCTTTTACGGCAATCGCTCGCGGCCCTGCCTGCAATACCAGATCGAACGCTGCACCGCGCCCTGCGTGGGCCTCATTTCGCCCGAGGACTACGCCG
>DRQN01000101.1 GCA_011371455.1 Gammaproteobacteria bacterium | reverse complement strand
GGCAAGGCGTGGAATACGTTTGCGTGTCGATGGATGGCGATGGCGCGCTGCTGGTCGGTCCGGACAACAGTTATCACGCGCAGGCCCCGCAAGTGATCGTCCGCTCCAGCGTCGGCGCCGGTGATTCCATGGTTGCGGCACTGGTCGCTGCTTTTGCGCGAGGTGTCGAAGCCCCCAAGGCCTTGCGGCTGGGGATTGCCTGCGCCACTGGCACCGTCAGCCAGCCCGGCACTGAACTGTTCTCCGCCGGGGATGTGGAAAGTTATTTCAACGAGGTTTCTGTAAAGCGCCTCGATATTTGAGAGGGTGTTAAGTGTCTAACCCCAAAAAGAGCGCCCCTGGCAAGCAAGCCCGTGACTTCCCCAGGCTGCGGGCCTTCATCGATCAGGCCCGGCAGTATCCGCCCCTGCCGTTGGCGGTGGTCAATGCCGAGGAAACACATGTCCTGCAAGGCACTCTGGAGGCCTATGCCGAGGGCCTGGTGGAACCCGTCCTCATCGGTGACGCCGTCGCCATCCGGCAACTTTGCCACCAGCTGGGATTCGACCTGGACGGCATTCGTCTGCTCGACAGCCACAGTGAGGAAGAGGCCGTGCGCCGGGGCATCGAGCTGGTGAAGCGGGGCGAGGTCAGTGCACTGGCCAAGGGCTGGATTCATACCGATGCCCTGATGCGCCCGGTGCTGGCCGAATTGCGCACCGGCAAACGTGTCAGTCATGTGTTCGTGGCCGAATTGCCGTCCTATCCCAAACTGCTGTTCATTACCGATGCGGCCATCAATATCGTCCCCGACCTGAACACCAAGGCGGCCATCCTGCAGAATGCCATCGACCTGGCGCGAGGGCTTGGCATTGCTCAACCGAAAGTCGCCGTCCTTTCCGCCGTCGAGGTGGTCAAGCCGGCCATTGCTTCCACCATCGATGCCGCCTGTCTGAGCAAGATGGCCGACCGCGGCCAGATCAGGCATGCCATCGTCGATGGTCCTCTGGCCTTCGACAATGCCATCTCCGCCGAGGCCGCACGCATCAAGCGGATTCACAGCCCGGTGGCCGGTGACGTCGATATCCTCTTGGCCCCCGACCTCAATGCCGCCAACATCCTCTCCAAGGATCTGGAATATCTGGCCGGCGCCACGCTGGCCGGCATCGTCATCGGCGCAAAGGTGCCCATCCTGCTGCCGTCGCGTTCCGATCCTCCCATGGCGCGCCTGGTTGCTGCGGCATTTGCCGTGATCATGCATAACCAGAAGAAGATGGCATAGGATGGGCCGGGCTGATCCGATGAATCACTTGCCGACTCCCACCTTGCAATGTCCGGAAGGCTTTCCATGAGAAAAACACCCCGTCAGAAGATTCCCGCGCCGCCACATCCCCTGCACCGCCTGCGCAAACTGCCCTGGCAGACGCCCAAGCCTTCCGAGGAAGACGAGGCGGCCCCGGCGCGGGTCGAGGCCCTGCTGCACAGTGAAAGCTATCGCCAGGCCGACGAGGACATCGCCTTTCTGCACCGTGACGAGAGCCGGGGGCTGCGCCTGCAGCTCGATTACAGCAAGCCTGAGTTGCTGCTGGAGCAGCATGGCATTCACCATACCGTGGTGGTGTTTGGCGGCACCCGTATACTGGAGCCCGCCGCGGCGCGCCGCAAGGTCGAGAAACTGCGCAAGGCCCTGCAAAAACACCCCGACGACCGCGAACTGAAACAACAGCTGAAGATCGCCCGGCGCGTTCAGGCCAAGAGCCATTTCTACGATGTGGCAAGAGACCTTGGCCGCCTGGTGGGTGACTCGGGAAGTGGCCCGCTGGATTGCCGCCTGGTGGTGATGACCGGGGGTGGTCCGGGGATCATGGAGGCCGCCAATCGGGGCGCTAGCGATGCCGGTGCCAAGACCATTGGCCTCAATATTACCCTGCCGCACGAGCAGTATCCCAATCCCTACATCACCCCCGAGTTGTGCTTTCGCTTTCATTACTTTGCCCTGCGCAAGATGCATTTTCTGTTGCGTGCCAAGGCCTTGGTGGCGTTTCCAGGCGGCCTTGGCACACTGGACGAACTGTTCGAAACCCTGACCCTGATTCAGACGCGAAAGCTGGCCCCGCTGCCCGTGGTGCTGGTCGGCGCCGGGTACTGGAACAAGGTCTTCGATTTCGAGTTCCTGGTTGCCGAAGGCGTGGTCGATGTCGAGGATCGTGAGTTGTTCTGGTTTGCCGAAAGCGCGCAGGAAATCTGGGAAGGCATCCTCTGCTGGCATGAAAACAACGGCACGCCGCTGTTTGGCTAAGCCCATCGAGATCATCCCGAAACAACAGGAGTAAACGATGAAAATATCCTTTCACGGCGCGGACCAGGAGGTCACCGGCTCCTGTCATCTGATCGAATGCGGCGGCAAACGCATCCTCATCGACTGTGGCCTGTATCAGGGCGGCCGCGAGCTGGCCGAGGAAAATGCCCGGCCCTTCGGCTTCGAGCCGGGCGAGATCGATTATCTGCTGCTGACCCATGCCCATCTGGATCACTGCGGGCGTATCCCGCTGCTGGCCAAGCGGGGCTTTCAGGGCGAGATCATCACCACCTCCGCCAGCCGGGAATTGGCGAGACTGGTGATACTCGATGCCGCCCACCTGCAGGAGGAAGAAGCGGCGTGGCAGACGCGCAAGGCGGCCCGGCACCATCACGGAAAGCCCGTCGAGCCGCTGTACACGGTGCTCGACGCCCTCAATAGCCTGGACAGTTTTGGTCGCGTCGCCGCTTACCGGCAACGTCTGAAAATCTGCCCCGGCGTGCACGCCACCTTCATCGACGCCGGTCACATCCTCGGCTCGGCCAGTATCCATCTGGAACTGGAGGAGGGTGGCAAGAAGCGCTCGGTGCTGTTTTCCGGCGACCTGGGCTACGG
>DRQN01000100.1 GCA_011371455.1 Gammaproteobacteria bacterium | reverse complement strand
CTGCGCGAGGAAGGCTTCAAGGTGATCGCCAAGGACCACACCAATATGGCGGAAATCAAGGCGAACTTCGGCGTCAGCAGGCCGTTGCAGTCCTGCCATACCGGGGTGGTAAACGGTTACGTGGTGGAGGGCCACGTACCGGCGGCCGACATCAAGCGCCTGCTCAGGGAACGGCCGGACGTGCTCGGCCTCACCGCCCCCGGCATGCCGCAGAAGTCGCCGGGCATGCAGCCCAAGGGCCTGCCGCCCAAGGATTATGACGTGCTGTCCTTCGACCACGAGGGCAAGGTGGAGCTGTTCCGGCGCTACTGATCCGCGCACCGCTATGACAGCGTGACGGGCTTACGCTACCATTACGCCCCTTTTTGCCCCCTCCACCGATCGACAGGAATCCCCGTGAGCAGCAGCGACGACACCCCCCCCTCCCTCAGCTATCGCGACGCGGGCGTCGATATCGACGTCGGCAACCGGCTGATCGAGCGCATCAAGCCCATTGCCCGCGCCACCCGCCGCCCCGGCGTGCTGGATTCCATCGGCGGCTTCGGCGCCCTGTTCGAGATCCCCACCGACCGCTACCGGCAACCGGTGCTGGTATCCGGCACCGACGGCGTCGGCACCAAGCTCAAGCTGGCGATGGAGGTCGGCAAACACGACACCATCGGCATCGACCTGGTGGCCATGTGCGTCAACGACCTCATCGTCGCCGGCGCCGAACCGCTGTATTTCCTCGACTACTACGCCACCGGCAAGCTGTCGCTGGACATGGCCGAGGCGGTCATCAGCGGCATCGGCGAGGGCTGCCAGCGGGCCGGCTGCGCCCTGGTGGGTGGCGAGACCGCCGAGATGCCCGGCATGTACGCGGGCGAGGACTACGACCTGGCCGGCTTCTGCGTCGGCGTGGTGGAAAAGAGCAAGATCCTCGACGGCAGCCGGGTCACCAGTGGCGACGTGCTCATCGGCCTCGCCGCCAGCGGCCCGCACGCCAACGGCTATTCGCTGATCCGCAAGATCATCGAGGTCAGCGGTGCCGACCTGTCACAGGCCTTCGACGGCCGCACCCTCGGCGAGACCCTGCTCGAACCCACCCGTATCTACGTCAAGCCCCTGCTGGCCCTGCTGGCCGAGGTGGACGTGCACGCCCTGGCCCACATTACCGGCGGCGGCCTCACCGAGAACCTGCCGCGCGTCATGCCCGAGGGCACCCGCGCCAGCATCGACAGCGCCCGCTGGCAGCGCCCGCCGGTGTTCGACTGGCTGCAGGAACAGGGCAACGTGGCCGAGGACGAGATGTACCGCACCTTCAACTGTGGCATCGGCATGGTGTTGTGCGTCAGCGAGGCCGACGTGGAACGCAGCCTCGCCCTGCTCGCCGGGCAGGGCGAAAGCGCCAGCGTCATTGGCCGCATCGGGACCGGCGGGGGCGAACGGGTCGTCATCGACTGAGCGGGGCCATTCAATCGCAAAGGCGGCAAGGGATCGCCAGGTTGTAGTCATATCATCCGTTGCATTCCCCCCTCACAGCCCGGCGGGGCTGCCGCGGCCACTCGTCGGCGCCGGACAGCTCTCTTCAATGAGACAACAAATCAGCCATTTCAGCTATTATTGAATCAGCAAGCATTGAACCCACAAAATACGCCGCCGAGCGCACCGTCCGCCGCGGGCAAGGAAGAATACCGATGACAAAGTCCCCCCGAATGATCACCGCCATCGCGCTCATGACCCTCGCCGCCGTCGCCCTCACGGGTTGTCTGGTGAAGCAAAAGGAGCCGGAGCCCCCCTATTACCGCAAGAGTGACAATCTGCGCGTATACAAACAGGGGGACTGGATTCGCTACAACGTCTTCGCCACCACCATCGCCGGCAACGGCAACGGCGACTTCAACAGCGGGATACTGGAAGTCCGTTGGGAGGGCTACTCTCCCCTGAATTCCCCGGACGGCAACGCAAGCAATGGCGGCGAGCCCTACGACGCCATCGAAAAACGCTACCTGTTCTGTCTGGACGGAGCCTACTGCACGCCCACGGAGACCGTGATCCAATACGTCCACCAGGACGACCCCAAAACCGACCCCAACGTCACCTCTGCCACCGCCGGCACCGAACGGCTGGTGGCCATGGGAAACCACCCGACACCTGACCAGTATTACTGGCTCAGCCCCGGTGGCAGCAGCATACTTTCTTCCAGCGGCATTCTCGGCGGCCAGGAGCCGGTGATCACGCTGAAATCACCCCTGGTCATCCCTGACGACTACACGGTGAAGTACTATCTCATGGATGACTGCTACACGGGACCGGGCTGCCAGAGCGACGTTGGCAGATTCACCAACAGGATCAAGGTCGTTGGTGACGGCACCCAGATCAACACCAACATCGGCAACTACGCCGACCCCATCGAGATCAACTTCGAGGGAGATGTCGCGCCGTCCATCGATCCCTTGCCCGTGACATTCGATATCTTCGACCTCTGCAGCAACGGCAGCACCTCGACCCATTCCGGCCGCCTCTACATCGTTCCCGAGATCGGCGCCATCCAGATGAAGATCACCTGCAGAGATGCCGTCGGCAATGCCATCCTCTACGACATCACCGTCGACAGCATCAGCTCCAGCATCCTCGCCGGCAGCTAGCCAGTACCCAAAACGGCAAAAAGGGCGCCCCGTGCAGCCGGGGCGACCTTTTTCGTGCCACCGCCGTGGCCTACAGGAAATTGAACAGCGACAGGTTCTGTATGCGCGCAAAGCTCTGCTGCGAGGCCTCCAGGCCGGCCTGTTGCAGGTTCAGGCGGCTGATGGCTTCGGCGTAGTCCAGATCCTGCACTTCCGAAAGCCGCTTCTGCGCCTCCAGCCTGACGTCTTCATTGAAGTCACGGTGGCTGTCGATGGCGTTCTGCCTGGCCCCCACCTTGGCGCGGAAGCCGTCGAGATGATTGAGGGCGCTCTCCAGGTCGCCGACGGCGGCGGCATTGGGGGTATTGGCCTCCAGTGACAGCGCCAGCTGTTCCAGGGTGTCGAACACGCTGCGGGTGCCGCCGCCACCCTCGGGAATATTGACGAAGACATCGCTGCCGGGGTCGCCCACGGGGATCTGCCGCGCGGCGCCGATCTGCAGGTTGCGCTGGCCATTGTCGCCCGTGTAGTTGTAATCGTAGAGCCCGCTGCCGACGGGATTTTCCACCTCGCTAAAGGGCGCGCTGCCGACGTTGTAGCCGGCGAAGATGTATTCGCCGTTGCCATCGGTGGTGTTGGCCAGGGCGAGAACCTCCGCCAGGTTTTGGCGGATCTCCGTGGCCAGGGCCGCGCGGTTGGCGGCGGAGAGGCTGCCGTTGTTGCCCTGAATGGCCAGCTCGCGCGAACGCTGCAAGACGTTGATGGCCTGCGTGAGGGCGCTTTCCTCGGTGGCCAGGCGGCCCTCGGCCATGTCGGCATTCCTCTGATACTGCGTGACGGTATCGATATTCTGCTGCAGGGCGATGACCCGGGTGGAACCGATGACATCGTCCGAGGGCGACAGGATGCGCTTGCCGGTGGCCACCTGCTGCTGGGTATAGCTCAGTTCGGTCTGCCGGTCCATCATGCTGCGGACGGCCTGGGACTGCATCTGTGCGGTGGAAATACGCATACCATGACCCTTTCTTTGCTGTTTGTAACACCCGCTTCAGCGCCAGGCGCGGCCCCTCGGGCCGCGAACGCCCAGGGCGGGAAAACCATCGCGGCCTGAGGAGCCGCTCCTACGTGATCAGCGGCATAATCCCGTTCATGATCACCTGCCAGCCACGTTGAGCAGGGTCTGGAACAGGGTGTCGGCGACTTTGGCCAACTGGGCCGCGGCCTGGTAGGCCTGCTGATACTTGATCAGGTCGGCGGCCTCTTCGTCGAGGTTGACGCCGGAGACGGCGCTGTTGGCCTCGATGGCGTTGTCCAGCAGCGCCTGCTGCGCCTCGCTGTTGACCTTGGCCTCGCGGGTCTTGACCCCCACGTCGGCCAGCACCTTGCCATAGGACGACTGATAGGTCTCGGTGCCGCCACCCAGCAGTTTCTGCGTCTGCAGACCGGCCAGGGCCAGGGCGTTGCCGTTGTCGCCGCTGGCGTTGCCGCTGGCGGCGGCGGCAAACCCGGCCGCCGAGGCAAGGGCGACATTCATGTCGCGGGCGCCATAGCGCACCGGGCGGATCAGGAAGCTGTCGCCAGTGGTGACGCTGCCGCTGAGGTCGAGGGTGATGCCCTCGCCCGCCACCGTGCGCGGCAGCGCCGCCGTACCGAAGCCGCTGTCCACCACCGTGTTGTCGGACAGGCGCAGCAGGGAGAAGGTGGCGCCGTCGTAGTTGAGACGGTATTCCGAGGCCTTGAGCTGACCGGTGTCGTTGATGGTCACCGCCACCGTGCCGCTGGCGGCGTTGTTGTTGACATTGGCGAAGACGGCCGGGCTGGTGGTGTCGATGGCATCGAAAAACAGCCCGCCGGGATTGCCGTTGAGGTCGTCGCCCAGTTGGTGCTGGGCATTGAAGGTCCCGGCCATGCCGATGGCGATGCGGCCCAGGCCATCCTGCGCCGGGTCCAGCACGTTGCGGCGGAAGTCCATCAAGCCGCCCAATTGCCCACCGTTCAGCTGACCACCGATGGGAATGCTGGTGGTGCGGCTGGTGAAGAGAATCTCGCGCTGGCTGGGGTCGAAGGCGCCGCGGGTGGTGCTCAGGCTGGCGGCCTCGCTGCCCAGCACCAGCGCCTGGCCGCTGCCGATGAAGATGTTGATCGAACCGTCGTCCGCCTCCACGCGGTTGACCGATACCAGCTCGGCGAGGCGGTTGACCTCCCGGTCGCGCTGGTCGAGCAGGTCGTTGGGCGGCTGCCCGGCGGCACTGGCGCGGGCGATGGCGATGTCCTGGTTCAGCTCGGCGATGGAGCCGGCGATGCTGTTGACCTCCGAGGTGAACACCTCCAGCTGCGCATTGACCTGGTCGCGCAGACTGTCGAATTCGCGGTTCAGGGACTGAAAACGAGAGGCCAGAGTAGTGGCCTCCGAGATCATCACCTCGCGGCCGGGGATGGAGGTGGGGTTGTTGGAGACGTCCTGCACCGCATTGAAAAAGGCCTGAATCGACGGGCTCAGGCTGGAGGACTCGCCGGCCAGCGAATCATCGACCCGCGCCGCCAGGTTGTAGAGGGTGTTCATCTGCTGAAAGGACGAGGTGCGGCTGGTCACCTGGTCGCCCAGAAACTGATCGTAGATGCGCCGCACGGTGCTGACTTCGACACCATTGCCGATGAAGCCCGAGCCATTGGGCGTGGGCGCGCGCGACACCAGCTCGGCACCCTGGCGGCTGTAGCCCTCGGTGTTGACGTTGGTGATATTGTTGCCGACCACCGCCAGGTTGCGCCGGTAGGCGGTGAGGCCGGAGATTGCGGTGCTGAGTAAGTCTGCCATGGTTACACTCCGCGCCCCGCCCGGCCGTCGTGGCCAGTGCCGGAGGCGCTGACAGGCGGCCCTAAAAAGAGGCTGCCCGTGATTGATTTAGCGACCGCCGTCACAAATTCTTTAAAAATCGTTAAAGGAATTCCGCTCAGTTCGCCACAGAGGCACAGCGAGTAGCCCGGATGAAGCGAAGCGTAATCCGGGATAAAGGCATTTCGCTCGGTTTGCCACAGAGGCACAGAGCACACAGAGGCGGTCGGTTTGGTCGGTCATGCGGCCAAAACCTTCCCCCGGGCTTCATTCCAGCGATGCATTCTCTGTGTTCTCCGGGTCTCTGTGGCGAATCAAGGAAACACGCTCTGCTGCAACGGCCGACAGGGAACGCGCCATGGGCTCGCCATCGATGATGCCGATGATCTTCTCGGCATAGTTGGGGTCCGTGGCATAACCGGCCCGCGCCAGCTCGGTGACGAAGCGCTGGCCGTCCGGGGCCGAGGCCAGCGCCGGGCGATAACGGGTGCTGCTCTGCAGGAAATTCACATAGTCGTCGAAGCTGTCGGCGAAAGAATCATAGGCGCGGAATTGCGCCTGCTCGCGGACAAAGGCACCCTGACGGAATTCCTGTGTCTCGACACTGACCCGCTCGCCGTCCCAGCGGCCATCCGCCTTGATATTGAACAGATTATGGCTGCTGCGGCCATCGGCATGGCGCGACACGTGGCGTCCCCAGCCGGTCTCCAGCGCCGCCTGCGCCAGCAGCACCGCGGGGTCCACGCCCAGCCTGCCGGCCGCCTGGCGGGCCTGCGGCCAGAGCGTCTTGACGAAGGCCTCCGGCGTGCCCAGTGCCGCGCCTGGCACCACCGGCTCGTTCACCATCGCGGGCAAGACGGCCGCCGGCTGGCGGCTCGATGGCAGAGGGGCATCCAGATAGTCACGCAGGTTGCGAATGCGATCCACCGCTGCCGCCTGCGCAGAGACGCTCTGCGTACCCCCGCCCTGCCCCTGGTTCCGCCGCAGCTGCTGCACCAGCAGCTCGGCGATGCCGATGCCCTGACCCTGGGCCAGATTGATGGCCATCTGCTTGTCGTGCAGATCCTGGTAGAAGTCGCCTTGCTCGCTGTCGAACAGGCCGTCGTCCAGGCTGGCTTCGCGCGCACTCTTCAGCATCATCTGCAAGAACAGCGCCTCGAACTGCTGGGCGGCGAAGCGCAGGGTCTCCTCGGACTGGCCATCGGCGCGGCGGCGCACGCCCTCCAGGCTTTGCAGGTCCGTATACAGCGAGGCCGATGAGAGGGGTGCGGTCATCGTCTCAGATCACGATCAGCCGCGCGCTCAAGGCGCCCGCTTCCTTGAGTGCCTCCAGTATCGCCACCAGGTCGCCCGGTGCCGCGCCGACTTCATTCACCGCGCGGACGATTTCATCCAGCGAGACGCCTGGTGCGAACTTGAACATGCGGCTGTCCTTCTGCTCCACGGCGATCTCGGTGCGCGGCACCACCACGGTCTGCCCGGCGGCGCCGCCCAGCAGCCCGCCGGGCGCCGGCTGGCTCACCTCCGGCCGCGCGGTGATGGTCACCATCATGCCGCCATGGGTCACCGCGGCCGGCGAGACGCGCACGTTCTTGCCGATGATGATGGTGCCGGTGCGGGAATTGACGACGATCTTCGCCGCCGCCTCGCCCGGCGACACTTCGATATTTTCCAGCAGTGACATGAAGGCCACCCGCTGCCCCATGTCGCGGGGCGCGGCGACCTGCACCGAGGCGCCATCCAGGGCTTGCGCGGTTTGCGGGCCGATGGTCCGATTGATGGCCTGGGCAATGCGGTTGGCGGTGGTGAAGTCGGGCGTATTGAGATTGAAGATCAGCGAATTGCCGTTAGCGAATGACGATACCACGCCGCGCTCGACCGTTGCCCCATTGGGAATGCGCCCCACATTGGGTATGTTCAGGGTGATGCTGGAACCATCGGCCTCGACACCAAAACCGCCGACCACCAGGTTACCCTGCGCCAGGGCATAGACCTTACCGTCCGCACCCTTCAGCGGCGCCATCAACAGACTGCCGCCGAGCAGGCTCTTGGCGTTACCGATGGAAGAGACGGTAACGTCGATGGTCTGCCCCGGCTTGGCGAACGGTGGCAGCTCCGCATGCAGGGTCACCGCGGCGACATTTTTCAATTGCGGGTTGATGTTGGGCGGCACGTTGATGCCGAACTGGTTGAGCATGTTTTTCATGCTCTGCAGAGTGAACGGGGTCTGCGTGGTCTGGTCGCCGGTGCCGCTCAGCCCCACGACCAGGCCATAGCCCACCAGCTGATTGCTGCGCACCCCGGCGATCTGCGCCAGATCCTTGATACGCTCGGCCTGCGCTATGCCGGGCGCCCAGATCAGGGTCAATATCAGGCCGGCGATCAGGCCACCGCCTTTGCTGAATTTGCATCGCATCACACTACCTCCCGTTAGAAGGGCCACCAGGGGCCGTCGAACACGCGCTGCATCCAGCCCTTGCCATTGACCTCGGCGAGCACGCCCTGGCCGCCGTAGACGATACGCGCATCGGCCACTTGCGATGATCTGACGGTATTGTCCGGACGGATATCGACCGGGCGGATGATGCCGGAAATCCGCACATGCTCGGAACCCTGATTGAGGGTCAGCAACTTCTCGCCCCTGACGAACAGATTGCCGTTAGGGTAGACCTCGGCCACGGTCACGGTAATGCTGCCGGTGAGGCTGTTACTCTGGGTGCTGTCACCCTCGCCGTCGAAACCACGCTTGGCGGCCACCGAGGCGCTGAGGATGTCCTTGCCGGCATGACGCACCGGCGCGCCAAATACCGTGGGCACCTCGAGTTCGATGGCAGAGTCCTTTTTGGTGGAGGTGCTGGCCTTTTTGCTGGCATTGGTCCGCTCCTGCAAGATGATGGTCAGCACGTCGCCAACACGATGGGCGGTGGGGTCTTCGAACAGGGAGCGCTCGAAACCGGCCTTGTAGATGGCGCCATCGTTGATGGGAATAGGCATCGACATCACCGGGCGCACGGCCGAAAAGCGCGGATCGCTGGCCGGCTCGTGTACCGTGGTGGCGCAACCGCTCAACAGCAACACGCCGCTCGACAGCAGGGTCGTAAAAAAAGAATGATGATTCATGTCGGCCTCGGCCCGTTTCTCGTTTCAGCTGGCGTTAGAGATTATTGTTCAAATACTGCAGCATCTGATCCGCCGTGGAGATGGCCTTGGAGTTCATCTCGTAGGCACGCTGGGTTTCGATCAGCTCCACCATTTCCTTCACCGCATTGACGTTGGAAGATTCCAGCGCCCCCTGCACCACGCTACCCAGGCCGTTGAGGCCCGGTGTGCCATTCTGCGGTGAACCGCTGGCCGCCGTCTCGGCATAGAGGTTTTCGCCCATCGGCTGCAGACCGGTGGGGTTCTGGAAATCGGCCAGCTGGATGCTGCCGATCTGCGTCGGCGCCGCACTGCCCTGCAACATCACGGACACCACGCCGTCCGAACCGATGGCGATGCTCTGTGCGTTGTTGGGGATGGTGATGGCCGGCTGCACCTGATAGCCGCCGGCGGTGACCAGTTCACCCACCTCATTGACCTGGAATGAACCGTCGCGGGTATAGGCCAGTGAACCATCCGGCTGCAGGATCTGGAAATAACCCCGGCCCTGAATGGCCAGGTCGAGATCGTTCTCCGTCTGAATCATGTTGCCCTGGGCATGGTTCTTTTCCGTTGCCACGGTGCGTACCCCGGTGCCCAGCATCAGGCCGGAGGGCAGCCTGGTATTTTCCGTGGACTGCGAACCAACCTGGCGCACGTTCTGATACAGCAGGTCCTCGAACACTGCGCGGCTGCGTTTGTAGGCGGTGGTGTTGGCGTTGGCCAGATTATTGGAAATCACCGACAGGCGCGTCTGCTGCGCGTCCAGACCGGTCTTTGCTACCCATAGTGCCGAGTTCATCGTCTATTCCTCGTTGGTTGTCACTGCGTGGCCTAGCTCAGGCTCAACAGCTCATCAGACTTGGCGGCCATGTCACCTGCCGCTTTCATCATTTTTACCTGTGCCTCGTACTGGCGCGCCAGGGCGATCATATTGACCATGGCGTCCACCGTATTGACATTGCTGGTTTCCAGCGCCCCGGAGACAAGCCGCACCGCGGCATCGGCATCGGCCTCGAAGCCATCCTTCAGGCGCATCAGGCCATCCTTGCCTTTCACCAGCCCGGCACCGTCCGGATTGACCAGTTTGATGCGATCGACCACTGTCAGTGAATTGGCAAGCTCGCCAATACCGCGAATGGTAATGGTGCCGTCGGCACCGATCTCCACGGACTCGGCCTGGGGAATGGCAATCGGTCCACCATTGCCCATCACCGGATAACCACTTCCAGTGACGAGAAGACCGCCGGACTCGATGCGCAAATTGCCGGCACGGGTGTAGGCCTCCCGCCCGTCGGGCGCCTGCACGGCAAACCAGCCCTCGCCCTGCACCGCCATGTCGAGATCGCGCCCGGTGGCCTGAATGGCGCCGCTCGCGAGATTGACGCCAGGATTCTCGGTCATGGCATAGACCCGCGTCGGCGCACCGGCGCCGAACACCGGCATGCTGCGAAAGGCCGCCAGGTCTTCACGAAACCCAGTGGTGTTGGCATTGGCCAGGTTGTTGCTGTTCACCGCCTGCGCCAGTGCGGTTTGTTTGGCGCCCGACATGGCAACGTAGAGCATGCGATCCATATGTCGTCCCTTGCTTCCTGTCTGAATCCGTGGGTCCAGGTTCTATCTAACAACTATCAGATATTTATAATGGTCTGGGTAATGGTGTCGGCCGCGCTGATTACCTGCGCATTCGCCTGATAGTTGCGTTGCGCGGTGATCAGGTTGACCAGGCTCGCGGCAATGTCCACGTTGGAGGATTCCAGGGCACCGGATTGCACCAGACCGAAGCTGGCGGTGTTTGCCTCACCCAACAACAAGTCACCGGACTCATAGGTCTGCGCCCAGTTGGTGTCACCCAGCTGCCGCAGGCCCTGTACGTTTGGGAAGTTCGCCAGGGCGATCTTGCCCAGCGGCGTCGCCTGACCATTGGTGAAGCGAGCGAATACCACGCCTTCACTGTCGATATCGATGCCACTCAGACGGCCGGTGGTAAAACCGTTCTGCGACAGGCCGTTGACGGCAAAGGGACTGCCGTATTGGGTGGTATTGGTGTAATCCACGCTGATCTGGATGGGGTCGGCACCGGTACCGGAAGGCACGGCATCGTAATTGACGTTCAGCGGACCATTGATACTGCCGTCTGGATTGAAGGTCATGGTAATCGGCGAGGCGCCGCCACTGGGAACCACGTTGCCATCGATATATTGATAGACGTCCCACTGGTTATCGACGGCGGTTTTCACGTAGTACAGGGTCGCCGTGTGCGAGGTGCCCAGCGAGTCGTAGATCACCGTGGAGGTCGAGCTGTTGAAGCTGGTGGCGTCCAGCGGGTCGAAGGGAACCGTTGCCGGCGGCGAGTCCGAGGAACTCAGATTTAGGCTGGCGGTAATCGAGGTGGTCGCCTGCGGCGGGCCGTCGGAAGTCGACAATTGCAGATCCGTCAACACGCCGGTGTTGAAGGTGCCGCCGGTTACCGCGGGAAATATTTGCAGCTTCTGCGCCGCCTGGTTGACCACGAACCCGTCACGGTCGACATGGAAGGCGCCGGCGCGGGTAAATGACTGTCCGGATGAATCATTCAGCACGAACATGCCCTGTCCACGTACCGCAATATCGAGATTGCGCTCGGTAAAGTCGATATTTCCCTGGGTGAAATTCTGCGACACGGCGGCGACGCTGACGCCATTGCCGGTGGCGATATCACTGATGCCCTCGAAGGCCACGGCATAGACATCGGCAAACTCGGCGCGCGAGCGCTTGAAACCGATGGTGCTGGCATTGGCGATGTTGTTGCCGGTGATGGAAAGGTCGGTCTGCGCGGCATTCAGCCCGCTCAATGCAATACGAAATGGCATGGTCTGTCTCCTCGTCTGTTACTTGATCGACCGCACGCTGGCGAGGTCGACGGTATTACCGTCGGCCAGGTTCAGTGTCATGGCCTGTCCTCCCCTGCCCATGGTGACGCTGTCGACAGTAGCGCTCACCAGGGTTTCCAGGGCCTCACTACCCGCATCGGTCTGTGTCTCGGCGCTGATGTAATAACGCCCTGCCTGGGCCTGCATACCACTATCGGTTATGCCGTCCCAGTTGAAATACGCCTCGCCCGCTTGCTGCGGACCCAACTCCAGGCGGCGCATTATCTGCCCGCTGGCATCCTGGATGGTGATGGTCAGATTGCTGCTCGATGACGCCAGGTCCACGACACCAGACAAAGTGCCACCCTGCGGCAAGGTACCAATGCCCGAAGGCACCATGACCGTGCGACCCACGAGCGACGAGGCCTGCAATGCCTGGTTGGACTGTAGGGATACGGCCAGCTCATCGAAGGATTGCTTCAACTCGGTGAGTCCCGTGACAGCGCTGAATTGCGCCATCTGGGCAATGAAGTCACCGTTTTCCATCGGCTTCATGGGGTCCTGATTGTTCAGCTGGGCAATCATCAATTCCAGGAATTCACTCTGCCCCAATTCGTCCGGGGCCTTTTGCCTGGCCGGTTTTTCACCCAGCCCCAGTCCGCCGAGGACGGTGTTCAGATTGTTGTCCACGTTTGTCATCGTCATCTCCGCCTTATTCGCCCAGGCTCAAGGTACGCATCAGTAATTGTTTGGATGTCTTGGCCACTTCCACATTGCCCTGGTAGGCGCGTGAAGCCGAGATCATGTTGGCCATTTCTTCCACCATGTTGACATTGGGCTTGTAGATGTAGCCGTCTTCGTCGGCCTGCGGATGGTTGGGGGCGAATTCCTTGCGCAGCGGCGACTGGCTTTCCACGATGCCCTTGACGTCGACGCCCGCGCCGCGGTTCGGCTCGCCCAGCGCATTCAGGGTGGCGGCAAACACCGGGTAGCGCGCGCGATAGGTTTCGTTCGTGCTCGAACTCACCGTCTCGGCGTTGGCCATGTTGCTGGCGGTGGTGTTGAGGCGCAGGGCCTGCGCACTCATGCCCGACCCCGCGATGTCCAGAACTTTAAATAGCGACATGATGGTTCACTCGTGTTTCATTACGTTACAGGCCCGGACTATTCGCCTTTCAGCGCTGTCTTGAGCATCTTTACCTTGCCGGTCAGGAAGCGCAGATTGGCCTGGTAAAGCAAGGCATTTTCCATGAATTCACTTTTTTCGCGCAGGGGATCCACCGTGTTGCCGTCCAGGGAGGGCTGGGTGGGGTTGCGGAATTTCAGTTCACCGATGAGGTTGTCGACATCGGCCGTCGATGCGCCATTGCCGCCCAGGTGGCGGGGATTGGTGGTGACCAGGCGGGCCTCATTGCCCATCCCCTTGGCCTGCTGCAAGGCGGCCCGGAAGTCGATGTCACGCGCCTTGAAGCCGGGGGTATCGACATTGGCCAGGTTGTTGGCCAGCACCTCGGAACGCCGGGAATGGATGGCCAGCGCCTGCTGGCTGATGCCGAGCACCTTTTCCAAACCGAACCGCATGTTTCTTCTCCGTTGCCATTTTCTGTCAGTGGAAACAGAGCAAGGGGCGTGCCATTTTATGTTTTATCTTTGTTTACAGTGGGTTACATATTTCCGGCAGGACCGGCAAGGGGCGGAGGCGGCAAGGTGAGGCCGCGGGCGGCAAGGTGAGTGCTTAGTGCTGGGTGATCCGGAGCCGGATACGGGCCACGGAACGCGCTGCCTCAGGCGAGCCTGTAGATGACACCGTTGCGCCAGCGTACCAGCTCGAAGTCTTCGGAGTAACTGGAAATGGATTCCGATCCACCCAGTACCAGGAAGCCGCCGGGGTTGAGTGTGCGCGCCATGCGCGCCAGGATGTCGCGCTTCAGTTCGGCGGAAAAATAGATCAGTACATTGCGGCAATATATGACATCGAACTTTCCGAGGGCTGTGTAACTCTGCATCAAATTCAGCTCGCGGAAACTGACGCGCTTGCGGATCTCGTCCTTGACTTGCCAGCCCGCTCCGGTCTGGATAAAAAAACGCCGCTTGCGCTCCTCTGACAGTCCGCGTGAGGCGGCCACACCTTCGTAGATGCCGCTGCGGGCCTGTTCGAGCACCGTGGGGGAAATGTCCGTGCCAAGGATCTGTACGCCATTGGCGGGCAGGCTGCCCGGCCGTTTCTGCAGGTATTCGCTGACGATCATGCTCAGCGAATAGGCCTCCTGGCCGGTGGAACTGGCGGCGGACCAGATGCGCACCTGGCGGGCCTGTTTCCTGGCAAACTCGGGCAACAGCTGTTCCTTGAGGATATCGAAGGGATAGTTGTCGCGAAACCAGGAGGTCTCGTTGGTGGTCATGGCGTCCATGATACGGTGACGCAGCTTGCCGTCGCGCTTGATGTGCTGCATGAGCACGCCAAACGACTCGATGCCCTGCTCTTTCATCAGGCGTGCGAGGCGGCTGGTCACCAGGTAGTGCTTGTTGTCGCCCAGCACGATGCCACTCGCTTCTTCGAGAAAAGAGCGAAAGGCATTGTAGTCCTCGCTGCTGAGGCTCTGGGCCGGTATGGCGTTCCCTGTCATCGGTGTTTTCACTGACTGATGTTATGCCGCCTTGCTGGCCTTTACCGTCTCGATGGCTTCGAGAATGGTTCTGGCAAACTCATCGGCATCGAATTTCGGCATGAATTTGTCGGCGCCCACCTTTTCCACCAGGACCTGGTTGAACACGCCACTCAAGGAGGTGTGCAGTATCACGTAGAGGTCTTTCATGCGGGGATTCTTGCGAATCTCGGTGGTCAGCGTGTAGCCATCCATGTTGGGCATTTCCACGTCGGAAATGACCATCGTCAGTTCCTGTGAAAGGTCGCCATGTTCCTCCGACAGGGCCTGCAGGTATTGCAGCGCCTCCAGGCCGTCCTTCACGACCACGGATTCGATACCGAGCTGATCCAGGGTGCGGGTAATCTGGCGGCGCGCAACGCTGGAGTCATCGGCGACGAGAATTTTCGGAATATCGCCAACGTGGCCGCTTTCGATGATTTCATCAGAGACTTCAGAGGTACCCCCCACCACTTCGGCGAGAATCTTCTCCACATCGAGGATCTCCACCAGGCGCTGCTCCACACGGGTCACGGCGGTCAGATAACTGCTGTTTCCTGAACCCCTGGGCGGCGGCAGGATCTCCTCCCAGTTCATATTGACGATGCGATCGACACCGTTGACGAGATAGCCCTGCAACGTGCGGTTATAGTCGGCGATCACTACGAAGGCATTGCTGATGTCGCCCATGGGGGTATAGCCCAGCGCCATGCCCAGATCGTAGACGGGAATGGTCTTGCCGCGCATGTTGGCGATACCCCTCACCACCGGGTTGGCGTTCGGCACATGGGTCAACGGCGGGCAGCGGATGACTTCCTGCACCTTGAACACGTTGATGCCGTAGAGCTGGTCCGTCGCCAGCCTGAACAACAGTAATTCAAGCCGGTTTTCGCCCACCAGCTGCGTGCGCTTGTCAACGCCATCGAGTACGCCTGCCATCGCTCAACTCCCGAGTATTGAATGCTTTATATTCCACCTGAATCCGTGAGTTCATGACGGTGAATTACACAACTCATTGATCCGTCTCGCTATATGAAAAATCTCGGCAATAATCCCTGCTATTCCCTCGATTTTTCATTACGCGATACGCATCGAGCAGCTGCGTACTTCATCCGCCCTGAACCCACGGATTCAGGTTCCAGTAATCGTCCTATCGACACTCCGCCGGCATTTCTTGAGGAGAGGCGCATGGCACGGCTGTT
>DRQN01000099.1 GCA_011371455.1 Gammaproteobacteria bacterium | reverse complement strand
CCGTCCTCTAACGTGAATTTGTAGGTGGTGTTTTCCAGGTCCTTCTCTTTCACCAGCACGCCCTGGAAGGCCTCAGGATTGAAGCGGAAGGTGGTGCAGCCCTTGAGGCCCTGGTCGTAGGCATAGAGGTAGATATTCTTGAACTCGTCGTAGGGGAAGTCGGTGGGCACGTTGGCGGTCTTGGAGATGCTGGAGTCGATCCATTTCTGCGCCGCGGCCTGTACGTCGACGTGGGCCTTGGGGGCGATGTCGTCGGCGGAGATGAAGTAGTCGGGCAGTTTGGCGCTATCGTCCTCGGCGAAGGGCATGGCGTCGGCATTGACCAGCTTGCGGTAGGCCAGCAGTTCGAAGGAGCAGACGTCCACCTTTTCCTTGCTCTTCTTGCCTTCGCGGATCACGTTGCGGAAGTAGTGATGCGCGAAGCTGGGCTCGATGCCGTTGCTGGCGTTGTTGGCCAACGACAGGGAGATGGTGCCGGTGGGGGCGATGGAGCTGTGATGGGTGAAACGGCAGCCCTTTTCGGCCAGGGCGTCCACCAGTTCCGGTTGGACCTCGGCGACCTGCTGCATGTAGCGGCTGTAGCGCGCGTGCAGGATCCTGCCCGGCACCTTGTCGCCAACCTTGTAGCCGTCGCGCTTCATCTCCGGGCGCTTGCGCAGCATCTCGGCGGTGACGGTGAACTCGCGCTCCATGATCGGCGCAGGGCCCTTTTCCTCGGCCAGCTCGAGGCCGGTCTGCCAACCCACCAGGGCCAGCTCGCGGGTCACTTCCTCGGTGAATTCGAGGGATTCGGGCGAGCCGTACTTCATGCCCATCAGGGTCAGGGTGGAGCCGAGGCCGAGATAGCCCATACCGTGGCGGCGCTTGCCGAGGATCTCGTCGCGCTGGCCCTCCAGCGGCAGGCCGTTGATCTCCACCACGTTGTCCAGCATACGGGTGAAGATGCTCACGGTCTTGCGGAACTTGTCCCAGTCGAAGCGCGCGTTCTCGGTGAAGGGGTCGAGCACGAACTTGGTCAGATTCACCGAGCCGAGCAGACAGGAGCCGTAGGGCGGTAGTGGCTGTTCGCCGCATTGCCCGGTCACCAGGCCATTGAAGATTACCGTGTTGTGATCGACCTGCGTCGTATCGAATACCGCTTCCCGGCCGGCATGGGTAATGGATTTGACCCGGGAAACAAACGGCTGGGTCTTGAGCAATGCGCGGCCCTTGGCCCACTCCCGGTAGCGTTGGTTTTTATTGTCCAGCAGAAAGCCGATTTCCTGCATGAATTGCTCGCGCGACTGGCCATCGATAATCAGTTCATGATCCGCCTGGCAATCGTACAGCTTGCGTCCACCCTTGCCATCCGGCAACAGGCGCTTGCCCGCATCCCGGCGCTTGTGAATGCGGCAAAACACACCAAAGTTACTCAATAACTGCTGCACATCTTTCAACAGCCCGGGCTGGCTCGAGGCCAGGCGTATCGAGCAACTCTGGCTGTTGCTGGAAACATTGACCGTGCCATCCGCCTGGAACAGGGCCCGCAGATAGCCGACGACACATTCTTGCGAACCGCGCCAGACCACTTCCGGCACCCGCAGCTTGGTATTGCGGGTAAAGCCATAGTGCTCCAAGACCCGCGCAAGAATGATCGAACGAATGAACACATGATTGCGTTCTGGCACGGCAACGGGACTGACCTTGTATTGGCGTGGATTCTGCGCCATGCCGGCGATGAGGCCGTTGACGTAATCCGCAATCGCCGGCGCCAGCACCCGGTCCTCGCCCCAGAAGTTGACGATCGCCGCCTCCTTGCCCTGACCGCGGTTGGTAAAGTGCCCATCGCCGGCGACCAGGCCCAGCAGCACACCCAGTTCGGCGCTCCCCTGCTGACCAAACTGGCCCTTGCCGGATTGCACCAGCAGGGCATCGCCCTCTTTCAGTTCCTTGAGCTTGATCTTGCCACGCGTGGTGTAGAAATCGTGCCACTCGGTCGCCTTGATTTCGTAACCATCCTCGGTAACCACGCGATAGACATCCGCCTCGCTGGCGGTCATGAATGCCGGCACCGCCGGGCGGGCAGTCACGCCCTTGCCCTCTTCTCCCAGCGCGCGTCGATCCACGGTGACATTCAGGGCGGCCCCGCTCGCATACAGTTCACCGATGGGAACCATTCCATATTGCGTGTGCAGACGGGTATCCGCCGTGACGCAGGGATTGGTGGCACGGATGTTCTCGCAGAACCAGTTGTTGTTCATCTCATTGACCTTGTCGATGAGGATGAAACCGGGCTCGGCGTAGTCGTAGGTGGAGGCCATGATCACGTCCCACAGGCGCTGGGCGCGGATGGTCTGGTAGACCTTGCAGGCGGTGAGGCCGTCTTCGCGGGTGATGTAACCGTTGTCGGTGGGCCATTCGCGCCACACCACCTGTTCGGGGTCGTTGAGGTCGAGCCTTTCGACTTCCAGCTCTTTCTCGCTGATGGGAAAGGCGAGCTGCCAGTCGGCGTTGGCCTTTACGGCCTCGATGAATTCCCGGGTGATCAGCAGCGACAGGTTGAACTGGCGCAGGCGGCCGTCCTCGCGCTTGGCGCGGATGAAGTCCATGACGTCCGGGTGGCCGATGTCGAAGGTGGCCATCTGCGCGCCGCGGCGGCCGCCGGCGGAGGACACGGTGAAGCACATCTTGTCGTAGATATCCATGAACGACAGCGGCCCGGAGGTGTAGGCGCCGGCGCCGGCGACGAAGGCGCCCTTGGGGCGCAGGGTAGAGAATTCATAGCCGATGCCGCAGCCGGCCTTGAGGGTCAGACCCGCTTCGTGCACCTTTTCGAGGATGTTGTCCATGGAGTCTTCGACGATGCCGGAGACGGTGCAGTTGATGGTGGAGGTGGCGGGCTTGTAGGCCTGCGCGCCGGCGTTGGAGATGATGCGCCCGGCGGGGATGGCGCCGTGGCGCAGGGCCCAGAGGAACTGCTCGCCCCAGTGTTCGCGCTTCTCTTCGCTGTCTTCGACCTCGGACAGGGCGCGGGCGACGCGGCGGTAGGTATCGTCGATGGTTTCGTCTATGACCACGCCGTCCTTGCGCACCAGGCGGTATTTCTTCTCCCAGATATCGACGGAGGCGGCTTGAAAGGGGATGTCTTCGACGGTTTTGAGCATGGATTTTACGATGGCGGGTTTCATGGTGTGCGAACTTCCTCGTCGCTGGAATCGTTGATTTGACGACACGGGGCGCGGGCCGCCGTCTGTGTGGCTTCCGGCACCCCTGACCCCCAAAAGCTGGAAACACAATATGTTGTGTTAGCGAGCAAGGATAGGGCCGCCATATAGCACTGTCAACCGCATCCCACCCCAAATGACAAGTTTATTTAATCGCCATAAATCAGTAACTTATAAACACCCAAAAAGAAATATCCAGCAAATACACGGACATAGAAAACACCCGGCAAGCTGCATTGGAATCTATATGTAGTATCCGCCAAACCCTGCCGCTCCTGCCATTTCCTGCCCCTTGAAAAGCCGGAATGGACCCAGATATTCCACCTATAACTCAGTATCCACAAACAACGACTGGAAACAGTAAGGAGGACGTCATGACACTGGTACGTTATGAACCCTGGAATGTGCTGCAGCAGCTGCAGCGCGAGATGAACACCCTGTTCGAGAACCGCCTGCCCGGCGAGGGTGAAAACAGCAACGTCGCCACCAGCGACTGGGCGCCGGCGGTGGACATCAAGGAAGAGGATGACCGCTTCCTGGTGCAGGCCGACATCCCCGGCGTCGACCCCAAGGACATCGAGGTCAACATGGAGAACGGCATTCTCTCCAT
>DRQN01000098.1 GCA_011371455.1 Gammaproteobacteria bacterium | reverse complement strand
GGCGTTGAGCACGTCGACGCTGGTGCGGGTGCCGACCTCGTAGCCGGCCTCGGTGGCGTCGAGGGCGCTCTGGTTGGAGATCACCGCCTGCTTGAGGGCCTGCACGCGCACGATGCTGGCGGTGACGCTGCGATAGGCCGTGCGGGTGCTGGCCTCGGTGGCGCGGTGCTGGCGTTCGAGATCCTGCCGCGCGGCGTCGTGTTGGTGAATGGCCTGGCGCACGGCGGCTGAGGTGCCGCCGCCGCTATAGATGGGCAGGTTGAACTGCAGCCCGATGCTGTTGCTGGTGACGGTGTCGACGAAGCTGCCGCCCTGGGAATAATTGTGGGTCAGGGCCAGGTCCAGGGTGGGTTGGTGGCCGCTGCGGCTGCGTTTGACCTGCAAGGCGGCGAGCTGGTTGGCGAAACGTGCGGCGCGCAGGGCCAGATTTTGCTCCAGTGCCAGCTTGTTCCAGGCATTGGGATCCGCCGGCTCGGGGGCGGGCAGGGGGGTCTGTTTGCGTAGCGTGGCCGGCTGTCGGGGGTATTGCCCGGTGATTTCGCGCAGAACCTCGCGTCGGTCGTCGAGGCGGAACTGGGCCTCGATCTCCTGGGCGTTGACCAGGTCATAGCGCGCCTGGGCCTCGTTGACGTCGGTGATGGCGGTGAGGCCCACCTCGAAGCGTTGCTTTGTCTGTTCCAACTGGCGGGCAATGGCTGCCTTCTCGGCGCGGGAGAAGTGCAGGTTGTCCTGGGCGGCGAGGACGTTGAAATAGGCCTGGGCCAGGCGCAGAACCAATCCTTGTTTGGCGGCCTGGTAGTCGGCCTCGGCCTGGAGGATGCGCGTATCGGCTTCGTCGAGTTGCAGGAAGTTGTCGCGGCGATAGAGGGTTTGGCGCAATTCGAGCCGGTAGCCGTAGTTGTTGTAACTGGTCTTCTTGTCGAAGGTGGGGTTGAGGTAGGTGGTGTCGTCGGTATTGCGGGAGACATTCGCGCTGAAGTTGATGCTTGGCAGAACACCGGCACGACTGAGTGGTTTGGCCTCTCGGGTTGCGAGGTAATTGGCCTCGGCGGCGGCCAGCTGCGGATCATTCTGCTTTGCCAGCTGGTAGGTGTCGAGGAGGTCCTCGGCCAGGACCGCGCCGCTGAGGCAGCAACTGATGGCAAATCCCAGGGGAATGAGACGTTTTGACATGGCACCTTGCTCCGTTGATAGACAAAGACGCCCAGTGACGGAGGTGTCGCCGGGCGTTATTGCTTTTGGGTCTGCCTGCCATTCAGGCAATATTAGTGAATTCTAATATATCTTGCCTCAGAACACAAACCCCTGCGGCTGTTCGGTATTCCTGAGCGCCGGCAGTTCCGTCTCGTAGAGGGCATCGGTGGTCCACTGGTCATCGCTGAGACGGGTGATCAGGGTAACCTCCATGACCGGGGCGGTGCCGATGATGGCGATCAGGCGTCCGCCGACGGTGAGTTTTTGCTTCAGGCCCTCGGGCAGGCTGGGCAGTGAGCCGGTGATGGCGATAACGTCGTAGTTGCCGCCGTCGTCCCAGCCGCGCGCGCCATCGCCTTCGATGAGGCTGGCATTGTCGATACCGTGGGCTTCCAGGCGTGCCCGGGCCTGTTGCAGCAGAGTGGGGTCGATCTCGATGCTGTCGACGCGTTGCCCCAGCTTGGCCAGCAGGGCGGTGAAGTAACCGCTGCCGGTGCCGATTTCAAGGATCTTGTCGTCGGGCTGCACGTTCAGCGCCTGCAGCAGGCGGGCCTCCATGAGAGGCTTCATCATGACTTCGCCATCGCCGATGGGAATGTTGATGTCGGAGAAGGCCAATTCGCGAAAGTCCTCGGGGACGAAGTCTTCGCGGGGGGTGGCGGCAATGGTGTCGAGCACCCCGTAGTCCAGCACCTCGGCAGGGCGGATCTGCTGTTCGATCATGTTGAAGCGGGCTTGTTCGAAATTCAGGGACATCGCTGCTTGTCCTTCAGGTTGTATTGCTCGGGAAGCGACCAAGATTAAGGGGTTTGTCAGGGGGTGGCAAGGGAGTGGTGGCGAAAGAGTAGCGACGGGGAACAGACGTTGGCGGCGATATTTTGTATAATCCGCGTTCATTGCGTTGCTGGGGGTGTTCCCTTGTTTTCTGAAGGGAACTGAGAAATACCCTTTGAACCTGATCCGGTTAGCACCGGCGTAGGGAAGCGAGATTCTGCGTCTTCTGCGTCCGTGTTGCCGCCAGCTGAGCCGAAAACCAGAGGACGACACCATGAGCGCCATTCCCGAAGAATTCCAGCAGAGGACGGCCAAGCTGTCCCAAGAGGTCACCCGGCCCTTCCCCAATGCGACGAAGATTTATGTGCAGGGATCACGCCCGGATCTGCGCGTGCCCATGCGCGAGATTGCGCAGTCGCCCACCGCGGGCATGCTGGGCGAGGAGGAGAATCCGCCCATTCCCGTCTACGATACCTCCGGCCCGTTCAGCGACCCGGACATCGAAGTGGATCTGATGAAAGGCATGCCCGATGTGCGCAGCGTCTGGATCGAGGAGCGTGGCGACACCGAGTTGCTGGCCGGGCCAAGCTCTGATTATGGCCGGCAGCGCCAGGGCGCCGAGGATCTGGCGCACCTGCGCTTCGAGCACATCCGCGCCCCGCGGCGGGCCAGGGCCGGCAAGAATGTGAGCCAGATGCACTATGCCCGCCAGGGCATCATCACGCCCGAGATGGAATACGTCGCCATCCGTGAGAACCAGCGTCTCGACGAGCTGCGCGCCGATCCGCGCTACGAAAAGCTGCTGCGCCAGCACCCGGGGCAGAATTTCGGCGCCAATCTGCCCGAGCAGATCACGCCCGAGTTCGTGCGCAGCGAGGTGGCCGCCGGCCGCGCCATCATCCCCGCCAACATCAATCACCCGGAGCTGGAGCCCATGATCATCGGCCGCAACTTCCGGGTGAAGATCAACACCAACATCGGCAACTCCGCGGTGACCTCCTCCATCGAGGAAGAGGTGGAGAAGATGGCCTGGTCGGCGCGCTGGGGCGGCGACACCCTGATGGACCTGTCCACCGGCAAGAACATCCACGAAACCCGCGAGTGGATCCTGCGCAACGCCCCCATGCCCATCGGCACCGTGCCCATCTACCAGGCGCTGGAGAAGGTGGATGGCAAGGCCGAGGAGCTGACCTGGGAGATATTCCGCGACACCCTCATCGAGCAGGCGGAGCAGGGGGTGGACTACTTCACTATCCACGCCGGCGTGCTGCTGCGCTACGTGCCGCTGACGGCGAATCGTGTCACCGGCATCGTCTCCCGCGGCGGCTCCATCATGGCCAAGTGGTGCCTGGCCCATCACAAGGAAAACTTCCTCTACACCCACTTCGAGGACATCTGCGAGATCATGAAGGCCTACGACGTCAGCTTTTCGCTGGGCGACGGCCTGCGCCCTGGCTCCCTGGCCGACGCCAACGACGCCGCCCAGTTCGGCGAGCTGGAGACGCTGGGCGAGCTGACCAGGATCGCCTGGGCGCACGACGTGCAGGTGATGATCGAGGGGCCCGGCCACGTGCCCATGCAGATGATCAAGGAAAACATGGACAAGGAGTTGCAGGACTGCTTCGAGGCGCCCTTCTACACCCTGGGGCCGCTGGTCACCGACATCGCCCCCGGTTACGACCACATCACCTCCGGCATCGGCGCCGCGCAGATCGGCTGGTACGGTTGTGCCATGCTCTGCTACGTCACCCCCAAGGAGCACCTGGGCCTGCCCAACAAGGAGGACGTGCGCGAGGGCATCATCACCTACAAGCTGGCCGCCCACGCCGCCGACCTGGCCAAGGGCCTGCCCGGCGCCCAACTGCGCGACAATGCCCTCAGCAAGGCGCGCTTCGAATTCCGCTGGGAAGATCAGTTCAACCTCGGCCTGGACCCGGAACGCGCGCGGGAGTACCACGACGAGACCCTGCCCAAGGATTCCGCCAAGGTGGCCCACTTCTGCTCCATGTGCGGGCCGAACTTCTGCTCCATGAAGATCACCCAGGACGTGCGCGACTACGCAGCCAGGCAGGGCCTTTCCGCGGAAGAGGTGCTGAGCAAGGGCATGAAGGAAAAGTCCGTCGAGTTCCTCCAGGGTGGGGCGGAGATTTATACCTGAACCCACGGATTCAGGTTATGGCAAGGCGTAATCTGGCAATACCGCGTGGGCACATAAAGCGTGCCCGCCCTTCAAATGAGGCCCAGACGCAAAAAACCCGCCGCAAGGCGGGTTTTCCGTAATGCCGAAGGCAGCGTCGGTCTTACTCAGGTACGACGTTGGCAGCGGCCGGGCCCTTGGGGCCTTGCTGGACTTCATAGCTGACTCGCTGACCCTCAGCCAGGGTCTTGAAGCCAGAGCCCGAAATGGCGCTGAAATGCACAAACAAATCGTCACCACCCTCTTCAGGAGCAATGAATCCGAAGCCCTTGGACTCATTGAACCACTTAACAGTACCTGTAGCCATTACACTTAACCTTTCAAAATTTCAAAATTATTCCTGCGTACGCATTCGGGGAAAGATCACCAGCAAACGTGGCGGGCGTACCCTTTGAAATCCGCAGCGTCTGTGAGTATACGCCAGCATTTATCCCGACGCCACAGCTTGACGGCGTTAATTTTCGTCGCTGCCGATCGTCCGGAAACGGCCCTGCAGCCCTTTGCTGGCGGGTCCTGGAGCCACTTTCAAGGCGGGAGGACGGGCAAATAATGGCCGATGGTTTCGCTGGGTTATAAAGGTGCATTTACAATATATTATAGAGCGACTACCATCTTTCAGCTCGTATTGAGAGGAGAGGAGTGAGAGATGTTTAAAGCAATCATGAAAATGTTTGGCGGGGGATCGGGCGACGGCAAGGCCGCGCAGACTGCCAGTCTGTTCGAGCGCATCGGAGGGGAAGGCGCAGTGGATGCCGCGGTGGATATCTTCTATCGCAAGGTGCTGGCCGACGATCGCGTCAACAAGTTCTTCGAAGGCGTGGACATGGAGAAACAGGCGGCCAAGCAGAAGGCCTTCCTGACCATGGCCTTCGGCGGCCCCAACACTTACACCGGCGAGGACATGCGCAAGGGCCATGCCCACCTGGTGGAGCAGGGCATGAACGCCAGCCACTTCGACGTCATCATGGAGCACCTGGGCGCCACGCTGAAAGAGCTGGGCGTGGCCGATGACCTGATCGCCGAGGCCGCAGCCATCGCCGAGAGCGTGCGCGGTGACGTGCTGGCCGGTTACACCGACGAAGAAAAGGCCGCCAGGGAGCAGAAGAGCCTGTTCGCTCGCATCGGTGGGGAAGGGGCGGTGGATGCCGCGGTGGACATCTTCTATCGCAAGGTGCTGGCCGACGATCGTGTCAACAAGTTCTTCGAAGGCGTGGACATGGAGAAACAGGCGGCCAAGCAGAAGGCCTTCCTGACCATGGCCTTCGGCGGCCCCAACAATTATACCGGCGAGGACATGCGCAAGGGCCATGCCCACCTGGTGGCGCAGGGCCTCGATGACAGCCATGTCGATGTCATCATCGAACTGCTGGGTGAGACCCTGAAGGAGCTGGGCGTGGCCGACGAGTTGATCGGCGAGGTGGCCGCCATTGCCGAGAGCGTGCGCGGTGACGTGCTGGCCGGTTACACCGACGAAGAGAAGGCCGCCAGGGAACAGAGCCTGTTCGATCGCATCGGTGGCGAGGCGGCGGTGGATGCCGCGGTGGATATCTTCTACCGCAAGGTGCTGGCCGACGATCGCATCAAGGACTTCTTCGAGGGCGTGGACATGGACAAGCAGGCGGCCAAGCAGAAGGCCTTCCTGACCATGGCCTTCGGCGGCCCCAACAATTATACCGGCGAGGACATGCGCAAGGGCCATGCCCACCTGGTCGAGCGCGGTTTGAACGACAGCCATTTCGATGCCGTGATGGAAAACCTTGCGGCGACGCTGCAGGAGCTGAAGGTGCCCGACGAGCTGATCGCCGAGGCTGCGGCGATCGCCGAGAGTACGCGCAACGACGTGCTGGGGAAATAGCCGGCCTTAGCGAGCGGCCTTTCACCTGAATCCGTAGGTTCAGGTTTCGGTAAGGGGCGCCCACCGGGCGCCTCTTTCTTTCTACGAGCCCGAATTTCCCCGTTCAGGCGTGCTTGCGTGCCTTTGCCGCCATGCCCTTGACCGCCAACTGGCACAGCTGGCGGAAGCGCTGATAGGTGGTTTCATCGAGGTCGCAGTCATGGCTGTGGCGGTCGGCATAGAACAGGCCCACGGGTTTGCCGTTGATGTGCACGGACTGGGCGCAAAAGCTGTTGGTCTTGATCAGCGTCTTGACGTCCGTGGGTACCAGATTCCAGAACCTTTCCCGGTTGCCGTCGTGGATGCGGATGCTCTGCGGCTTCTCCATCAGGCGCGTGAACAGGTGCGGCTGGTCGAGGCGGATGCGGAAGCGGTTGAAGTGGGGATCGCTGTCGGTGCCGATCAGAAAACGCGCCTGAAGATAGCGGCGGTCACTGCTCAGCATGGCGAACAGGGCGCGATTCAGCCCGGCGCCATCGTGCATGCCGTGGATGGCCTTGCGCAGCATGTCGTTGATCTCCAGGCTGCCGATGCCCGCTTCCATTTCTTGCCGGATGGCATCGAAAACGGCGGGCTGGGGCAGCAGGCAAACGGTGGCGCCTGTCTCCGGCGGCTGCGCTTCGCCGCCCTGTCGCCCCTTGCGGAGGTCGTCGGGCTCGGGGGGGAATTCTTCGTCGATGAGCAGTTGTTCGTCGCCGGGCAGCAAGGGCAGCATCGATGCCGGCACCCGCGCGCCATGGAAGGCGGCCTCGCGCGCGGCGCGCACCGCGGCGCGGTGGACATGGACGGTAGTCTCTTCGAGCCCGGCGTCCAGGTGTTCCGCGATCATCGAGAGAGTTTCCTCCACCTGCGGGCTGTACCAGCCCCATTCCACCTGCCGCGCCAGCTGCACGGCCAGCACCACGCCGCGCACGCGTGGCTCGTTGCTGTACTCCGGGCGCAGCGCCTCGTGCACCAATTGCGGCAGGTTCCATTTTTCCGCCAGGCGCCGCCCAAAATGCTCCAGGCTGTCGCCGAGGGCGATGTACTGGGCCTCGGCGGCGGGGAGCTTGTCGCGCAGGGTGAGACGGCGCAGTTGATGAATCCGCTCGGGGGCATTGACCCACAGGGCAAGCTCCGCCGAATCGTGCATCAATGCCGACAGCAGGATTTCGTCCGGTGCGTGGTCACGCTGGATGTGGGCCCAGTCCCAGGCCTGATAGGCGGCGTGGAAGGCGCGGGTCACGGCGCGCTGGTAGCCCTCGCGGGCGCGCCCCCGCAGGGCTTCGTCCAGCGGTGTGCACGCCGTCGGCAGGCGCTGTACGCGCTCCATGCCCAACAGCATGGCGGCCTGTTCCATGCTGGCGATTTCCTGTTCGCGGGGTTTGCCGCCGGAGGCCAGTTGCAGCTGTTTCAGGGTCTGCAGCGCCAGCCCCGGGTCCTTGAGGATGATGTCGCCGTACTTCTCCCATGGCGCGGTCTTTTCGGCGCGCAGTCGCTGAAAGGCGCGCACGGAATGGGCGAAGACCGGCAGCGGCCGTGCGGTGATTTCGTCGATGGTGATGGGGGCGCTGCTGCTCACGGGGGCTGCCGGACTCGGTCTTGGGTTCGTCACCGTGGTTTCGGCCTTGGCGGCCGGGAACTTTAGCCACTGGCGGCGTGCCCGTCGTGGCGTGTTATTCTCTGCGCCAGATTTTTTTCGATGCCGAGAGCCATGTCCGAAACCCCCGTTCCCTTGCCGTCCTGGATGACCCGCCGCCGCGCCGACATCGTCGCCCTGGGACTGTTGACGCTGGCGGTGCTGTGGCTGACCTGGGGGCCGCTGGTGGCGGGCAATGCGCTGTATTTCCGCGACCTGCAGGTGTTCTTCATCCCGCTCAAGCAATTCCTCGCCGACAGCCTGGCGCGCGGTGAGCTGCCGTTCTGGAATCCCGGCGTGTCCCTGGGCACGCCCTACTTCGCCGAGATGCAGACCGGTGTGCTGTACCCGGCCTCGTGGCTGTTGCTGCTGGCCGACGGCAGCCACGGCATCGGCCTGCTGCTGGCCTTCCATCTGCTGCTGGCCGCCGCCGGCGCCTATGGGCTGGCGCGCAGCATGGGCCTGGCGCCGCCCGCCGCGCTGGCCGGTGCGAGCGTGTTCAGCCTTGGCGGCTGCATGCTCAGCAGCGTCAACATGATCAACTTCATGCAGGCCCTGGCCTGGCTGCCGTGGGTACTGTGGGCCTTCGAACGTGACGCCCGCGCGCCGGGGCCGCACGGCTGGGTGCTGGCGGCGCTGGCGGTGGGCCTGCAGACCCTCGCCGGCGCGCCGGACGTGAGCATCATGACCGGCCTGGTGGTGGCCGCGCGGCAGGTGATGCTGGCCGGGGGTGGTCTGGGCCAGCGCCTGGCCTGGCTGCCGCGGGTGGCGGCGGCCTATTTCGCCGCCCTGCTGCTGGCCAGCCCGCAGCTGCTGGCGACCTACGAGCTGTACGGTCAGTCGGTGCGCACCGCCGGCCTGTCGGCGGCTGAGATCCAGCGCTATTCATTGCGCTTCGGTGAGCTGTGGAGCCTGATCCGGCCGCCGGCCCTGTCGCGCGAGGACTGGCGCGTCAGCGAGGTCTACAGCGGCGGCTACGTGCCCCTGTTCCTGTCCCTGTACATCGGCGGGATCGCCGCCGCCTTCGCCCTGTACGCCCTGTGGGCGCGGCGCGGGCCGGCGCTGTTCTGGCTGGCGCTGGGCGGCGTCGGCGTGTTCCTCGCCCTGGGTGGCAACAACCCGGCGGCCATGTGGATCTACGAGATCATTGCCGTGTTTCGTTACCCGGAAAAATACGTGGTGTTACTGCACGTCGGCCTGGCCCTGCTGGCGGGGCTGGGCGTGGACGCCTGGCTGCGGAAATACGCCCGCCGGCCGCGCTGGCTGCTGGCCGCGGTGCTGGCGGTGGCGGTGATGATGCTCGACCTGGTTGGCTTCAATGGCGAGATCAATCTCGAAGCGCCGGCCGACTACTACCAGTTGGACGACATCGCCGAGACCCGCTGGCTGGGCCGGGCCGACGCCGGTTTCGTCTATACCCGCCCCTACTACCGCGACCAGTCGGACAGCGTGCGCGAAGTGTACGCCGAATACCGCCGCCAGCTGTCGCCGCACATCGGTACCCTTGCCGGCGTGCGCTATGTGCAGGGTACCGAAGGGCTGGTGATCCGCGACCATGCGCTGATCTCCGGGCTGCTGGACGAACTGCCGCCCAATGGCCGTTTTCTTCAGCACCTGGCCTTTCTCAACGTACGCTACATCATGACCGAGGCGCCCCTGTTTCAGCGCAGCCGCTGGCTGAAACAATCGGCGCGCCAGCTGACGCCGCTGCTGTGGGACGTGGGCCAGCCGCGACCGATGCTGTACTTCCCCCGCGTGGTACTGAATCGCGGCAGCGACTATCTGCAAATAGCCAGCGAAGACCGCGCCATCATCACCGGCCAAAGCGCCTTCGCAGCGACCCCCTCGGGCAACGACGAGAGCGGCCTGCGCGGCCGCGTGCTGAGCAGCCAGCGTTCCTCGCCCAAACGGCTGCTGGCGCGGGTGGAGGTCGAGGGCCGCGCCCTGCTGGTATGGAACGAATCCTACTACCCCGGCTGGCGGGCGCGCGTCGATGGCGAATCGCGGCCCGTGGTGCGCGCCAACCACTTCTTCAATGGCGTGTGGCTGGAGGCCGGCGAACATGATGTCGAGTTCGAATTCGTGCCCAACAATTTCTATCTCGGCCTGGGCCTGTCGGCGCTGGCGCTTCTGCTGCTGTTGATGGTGTACCTCGAGGCCATGCCTTTTCCCGTGGCTCGCAGGCAGATCGTGGCAAAACAATGACCGCACAAAAAAGACAGACGCCACGCAAGCTGACCCTCATCATCCCGGTCTACAACGAAGCCGACGGCCTGCGCCGGCACCTGGATGAAATCCTGCGCCAACTCGAAGCCCTGCCGGCGTCCGTCGGCGCCGGCCTGCTCATCGTCGACGACGGCTCCACCGATGCCACGCCGGAGATCGTCCAGACCCTGTGTCAGCAACGCCGCGATGTCGCACTGCTGGTGCTGAACCGCAATTTCGGCAAGGAGGCCGCCATCGTGGCCGGCCTGGATCACAGTGATGCCGATGCCGTGGTGGTCATGGACAGCGACCTGCAACACCCGCCCGCGCTGCTGCCGAAGATGGTCGAATTATGGTTAGGTGGCGCCGACGTGGTGGAGGCGGTAAAGGTCTCTCGCAATACCCGCAGCGGTCCGTACCGTTATCTGGCCAACGCCTTCTACCGCCTCTTCGACGCCCTCACCGGTCTCGACCTGCACAACCACTGCGACTACAAATTGCTGGACCGCAAGGTCATCGAGGCCTACCGCTCGCTGCCGGAGCGCAGCCGATTCTTTCGCGGCCTGGTGAGCTGGATGCACTTCCCCGCCGCGCAGATCCCCTTCGAAGAACCCGCACGTGAGGCGGGCGAGAGCAAGTGGAGCGCGCTGCGCCTGCTGAAACTGTCATGGGACTCCATCTCCTCCTTTACCGCCCTGCCGCTGCAACTGGTGACGCTACTTGGTGGGGTAACATTTCTGGTTAGCCTGCTGCTCGGCGCCAAGGCCCTGTACGACAAGTTGTCCGGCCAGGCCCTGGACGGCTTCACTACCGTGATCCTGCTGCTGCTGATCATCGGCAGCGTGCTGATGTTCAGCCTCGGCCTGCTGGGCAGCTACGTGGCGCGCATCTATGACGAGATCAAGGCCAGGCCACACTACCTGGTTGACCGCGGTCGCAGCCGGCTGCCGGATGAAGGGGAGGGAGGACAATGACAGAGAGGGCGGTCACCCGCGGCATCCGCGTCGAATTCATCTGGGTGGGGACATAGCCGCCGGTATGAGGCGATGGCTGCTACTTCTGCTGTGCCTCGCCAGTCCGCTGCAGGCCGGCAGCCTCGTCGTGCCCACAGCCGATGGCGAAGAGATCCTCGTGATCACCCACCCCGCCGCCGGCGAGCGGCTGCTCGTCTGGTTTCCCTCCGAGGCCGGGCCGCAGACGGTGGACGTATGGCTGGCGGATCAGTTGGCCCAACGGGAAGTAGAGGTCTGGCGGGCCGATTTGCTGGAGGCGCGTTTTCTTCCGCTGGCCGACAGCAGCCCGCCGCAGGTACCGGCGGGCGACGTGGCCGCGCTGCTGACGCAGGCCCTGCGCAGTGGCAAGCGGGTGTTCCTGGTCGCCAACGGGCGTAGCGCCATCCCGGCGTTGCGCGGGGTGCGCCAGTGGCTGCTCGATGGCGGCCGCGATCCGCGCTTTGGCGGCGTGATCCTGATCAGTCCCAAGCTGTTCGTGCGCACGCCCGATCCAGGCGAGACGGCAGAGCCGTTTCCCATCGTCGCCGCCAGCAATGTTCCCCTCTACTGGCTGCAGCCGGACAAGTCGCCGTGGTACTGGAAGCTACCCCAGCTGTTGCCGGTATTGGAGGCCGGTGGCAGCGATGTCTATGTGCGCGTGTTGCACGGTGTGCGTGACCGCTTCTTCTTCCGCCCGGACGCCAATGAGGAAGAAGACGTCATGCGCCGGCGGTTACCCGAACTGCTGCGATCGGCAGCCCGCGCCCTGGAGCGTTTGCCCCGGCGCGAACGCCGCGTCGTGGCGTTGAAGGCTCCGCTACCTGCGATCGGCGAGGGAAAGACGGGCAACACCCTCAAGCCTTATCGCGGTGACCCCGAGCCGTCGGCATTACGCTTGCCGACGCTCTCGGGAAAGAGCGTGGATCTGAGTGAGCTGCGCGGCCGCGTGGTGCTGGTGAATTTCTGGGCCAGCTGGTGCCCACCCTGCGTGCACGAAATGCCCTCCATGCAGCGTCTGGCCGATGTATTGCGGGATACGCCGTTCGAGATTCTGGCGGTGAACATGGCCGAGCCGCCCGAGGTAATCCGCGAGTTTCTCGATACCAAGGTGGACGTGGACTTCCCCATACTGCTGGACCGCGATGGCGCGGCGCTCAAGCGCTGGCGGGTGTTCGCCTTTCCCACCAGCTTCGTCATCGACCGGACGGGGCGGATTCGCTATGCCCTGTTCGGTGCCGCCGAGTGGGATGACCCGGGCATCGTCGAGCGACTGCGGGAACTGCTGGATGAGGATCCGCCAATGAACGCCAATCGACGCAAATGAAACGCATCATGCGAACGCAGGGGCGGGGCATGCCCGCGATGACCTTTTCTCACGCCGGGATGGAAACACGGAGGCCGCGGAGGCACAGAGCCGCGGAGTTTGTTCAATAATGTTTCCCTGCGCCTCCGTGGTCTTTCTGCGCTGCGGCGATGATCGGCCGGGTTGAGAAATACAGCAGGCCGACCCAGAGGATGCCGGCGGTGATGTGCAGCCAGCGCCCGAAGATGATGGCGATTTTCATGTCGGCTCCCTGTGGATTGATTTGCCGGAGTGATGATGGACAGGCATGAAAAAGGGGCCAATGGCCCCTTTTTCATGCACTGATTGACGGAGATTCTCAGCCGGCGAAGTTGCTCGCCACGAAGTCCCAGTTGACCAGGTTCCAGAAGTGTTCGACGTACTTGGGGCGCGCGTTGCGGTAGTCGATGTAGTAGGCGTGCTCCCACACGTCGCAGGTCAGCAGCGGGGTCTGGCCGGTGGTCAGCGGGGTGCCGGCATTGCTGGTGTTGACGATTTCGAGGCTGCCGTCGGCGTTTTTCACCAGCCAGGTCCAGCCGGAGCCGAAGTTGGTGGCGCAAGAGGTGGCGAACTTCTGCTTGAATTCGTCGAAGGAGCCGAAGGTCTTGTCGATGGCCTCGGCCAGCGCGCCGCTGGGCGTGCCGCCGCCGTTGGGGCTCATGCCGTTCCAGTAGAAGGTGTGGTTCCATACCTGGGCGGCGTTGTTGAAGATGCCGCCCTCGGATTTCTTGATGATGTCTTCGAGGGTGGCGTCGGCGAACTCGGTGCCCTCGATGAGCTTGTTGAGGTTGGTGACGTAGGTCTGGTGATGCTTGCCGTAGTGGTATTCCAGGGTCTCGGCGGAGATGTGCGGCTCGAGGGCGTCCTGGGCGTAGGGGAGCGGGGGCAATTCATGTGCCATGGGATGTTCTCCTGTGTGTCTGTTTGACGTTAGGTGGAAATTCGTTGTTCGGGGTAACCATTCATTCTAGCGGCTGGCGCCAAGCTTGGCGATGAGCTGGACTCATTCTAACCTGTTTGGCGCGAATAACCAACTAAAACCCTGCGGTAAGGGGTTCGTGGGGAGCGGGCCATGTCCGCGATTGCTGCAGAGAAGAGGGGCATTCCGTGGGAGCGGCTTCAGCCGCGAAGGAATTCAGCGTGTATTCGCGGCTGAAGCCACTCCCACACTGTGTGTCCTTCACCCAGCGATGCCTGCAAAACAGGAAGATGCTCATTCGAGGGCATGGCCTGTTCCTCGGGGGTGATAAATCGCTTTGGCTTAATGCCGCCGGGCGCAGAGGGTACACTGCTGCCATGAATCCCATCGAACTCAGTCTGTTTGCCAGCCGTATCGAGGCGGTGTGTGACGAAATGGGCGCCGTGCTGCAGCGCACCGCCTTTTCGCCCAACATCAAGGACCGCCTCGACTACTCCTGCGCGGTGTTCGACGCCAGCGGCGAACTCTGCGCCCAGGCCGCCCACATCCCCGTGCACCTCGGCTCCATGGCCTACGCCATGCGCGGCATCGTGCGCGACGTGGGCTGGTCGCCGGGCGACATGGTGATCCTCAACGATCCCTTCCTCGGCGGCACCCACCTGCCCGACGTCACCCTCATCGCGCCCCTGTTCGTGGCGGAGCGCCTGGTGGGCTTCGTCGCCAACCGCGCCCACCACGCCGACATCGGCGCCAGCACCCCCGGCTCCATGCCCATCTCGCGGCGCCTCGACGAAGAGGGCCTGATTATCCCGCCCTCCCGCCTGTTGCGCGGTGGTGAGATGGACCAGGCCATGCTCGACCACATCGCCGGCGTCACCGCCAACCCGCAGCAGTCGCGCGGCGACTTCGCCGCCCAGATCAGCGCCAACCGCACCGGCCTGGCGCGGCTGCGCGCCCTGATCGAAGGCCTGGGCGAGGGCGGGCAGGGGGTCGATGCCTACGCCGACGGCCTGCGCCAGCTCAACGACTACGCCGAGCGCCTGGCCCGGAGCGCCCTGGCCGCCATCCCCGATGGCGAATACCGCTTCCGTGACTGGATGGACGACGACGGCTGCGGCCACACGGACCTGCCCATCGAAGTGAGCCTTCACGTCGCTGGCCACCGCATCCGCGTCGACTTCACGGGCACCGCGCCGCAGACCGAGGGCAACATCAACTGCCCCCTGTCGGTGGCCGCCGCCGGCGTCTACTACGCCTTCCGCTGCCTGATGCCGGCCCACACCCCCGCCGCCAGCGGCAGCTTCCGCAGT
>DRQN01000097.1 GCA_011371455.1 Gammaproteobacteria bacterium | reverse complement strand
TGGCGGAAAGCGGCGCCCCGGCCGCCATCGATGCCGCGCTGTTGCCCGAGCTGTGCCGCGTATGGGCGGCGAGCGATTTCGTCGCCCGCCACTGCGCACGTGATCCGGCCCTGCTGCGCGGTCTGCTCGACAGCGGCGACCTGCATCAGGCCTATGCCGCCGATACCCTGGCCGCCCGTGCGCAGGCGGCTCTGGCCAGCAGCAAGGACCCCGCCCAGCTCGGCGCCGCCCTACGCCGCCTGCGCCGCCGCGAGATGGTGCGCATCGCCTGGCGCGACATCGCCGGCCACGCCGACCTGTGGCAGACCACCGCCGACCTCTCGGCGCTGGCCGAGGCCTGCATCCGCGGCGCCCTGGCCCGCCTGCACGACTGGCAGCAGGCCGAATGGGGCGTGCCCACCGGCGCCGTCAGTGGCGAGCCGCAGCAGCTCGTCGTGCTGGGCATGGGCAAACTGGGCGCCCACGAGCTGAATTTCTCCTCCGACATCGATCTCATCTTCGCCTTCCCCGAGCCCGGCCAGACCCGGGGCGCCGCCAAGACCCGCAGCAACGAGGAATTCTTCACCCGCCTGGGTCGCGAGCTGATCCGCGCCCTCGACGAGAATACCGCCGAAGGCTTCGTGTTCCGCGTCGACATGCGCCTGCGTCCCTTTGGCGGCAGCGGCGCCCTGGCCCTGAGCTTCGAGGCCATGGAGAACTACTACCAGGTGCACGGCCGCGAGTGGGAGCGCTACGCCCTGATCAAGGCGCGCCCGGTGGCCGGCCGCCTGGAGGACGGCGAGCGCCTGATGGGCCTGCTGCGGCCCTTCGTCTACCGCCGCTACCTCGACTACGGCGCCTTCGCCCAGCTGCGCGAGATGAAGGCCATGGTGGCCGCCGAGGTGCGGCGCAAGGGCATGGCCGACAACGTCAAGCTGGGCGCCGGCGGCATCCGCGAGGTGGAATTCATCGCCCAGGCCTTCCAACTCATCCGCGGTGGCCGCGAGCCGGCCCTGCAACAGCGCGAGCTGCGCCGCGTGCTGGACTGGCTGGGCGAGCAGGACTACCTGCCGCGCTACGTGGTCGATCAGCTGCTCGAGGCCTACGAGTTCCTGCGTGACAGCGAACACCGCCTGCAGGAATACCGTGACCAGCAGACCCACCGCCTGCCCGCCGACGACATCGCTCAGCAGCGCCTCGCCTACGCCATGGGTTTCGAGACCTGGGACGATTTCATCCCCGTGCTGCGTGGCCACATGGCGCGCGTGCACAGCCACTTCGAGCAGGTCTTCGAGGCGCCGCAGAGCGGCGACGGCAAGGCCGCCCTGGACGCCCTGTGGCAGGGGGCGCTGGACGAGACCGCCGCGCAGGCCGTGCTGCGCGAAGCGGGTTTCAGCGACACCGAAGCGGTGCTGCGGCAGCTCAACGCCCTGCGCGACAGCTCGCGTTACCGCAGCCTGCACCGCGTCGGCCGCGAGCGGCTCGACAAACTGATGCCGATGCTGCTGGCCGCCGCCGGCGCCCATGACGAGGCCGATGCGGTGCTGCAGCGGCTGCTGAAGCTGGTCGAGGCGGTAGTCCGCCGCAGCGCCTATCTGTCGCTGCTGGTGGAGCATCCGCTGGCCCTGTCGCAACTGGTGCGCCTGTGCGCGGCCAGCCCGTGGATCGCGGCCCGGCTGGTGCAATGTCCGCTGCTGCTGGACGAACTGCTGGACGCGCGCAGCCTGTACGCGCCGGCCTCCCGCGCCGAACTGGCCGCTGAACTGCGGCGCCGCCTGGACGCCGTGCCCGACGGCGACCTGGAACAGGCCATGGACGAGCTGCGCCAATTCAAGCAGGCAGCGGTGCTGCGCGTGGCCGCTGCCGACGTCATGGACGCGGTGCCGCTGATGGTGGTCAGCGACCACCTCACCCACATCGCCGAGGTGATCCTGGAGCAGGTGCTGGAACTGGCCTGGGCCGACCTCACTCGGCGCTACGGCAAGCCCTCCGTGGCCGGCGGCGATGCCGGGGAGGAAAAGGGCTTCGCCATCATCGCCTACGGCAAGCTGGGCGGCATCGAACTGGGCTATGGCTCGGACCTGGACATGGTGTTCCTGCATGCCAGCAACGACGCCGCGCCGGTGAGCCAGGCCGTGACCACGGGGCCGAAGGTGGTGGCGGACGCGGTGTTCTACGCCCGCCTCGGCCAGCGCATCATCCACATCCTCACCACCCTGACCCCGGCCGGCACCCTCTACGAGGTGGACATGCGCCTGCGCCCCAGTGGCGCCTCCGGCCTGCTGGTGGTGGGCCTGCCCGGTTTCGAGGACTATCAGAAAAACAAGGCCTGGATCTGGGAACACCAGGCCCTGGTGCGGGCGCGGCCGGTGGCCGGCGACGCACGGGTGGCGGAGGCATTCCGCCGCGTGCGCCGCGAGGTGCTGACCCGCGAGCGCGATCCGCTGCTGCTGCGCAAGGAGGTGCGCGAGATGCGCGAGCGCATGCGCGACAATCTGAGCCGCGAATCCAGCGGCTGGTTCGACCTCAAACAGGGGCACGGCGGTATCGCCGATATCGAATTTATGGTTCAATTCGGGGTTCTGCGCTGGGCGCACGAGGCCCCGGATCTGACCGGCTTCACGGACAACATCCGCCTCCTGGCCGGCCTCGCTAGGCACGGCCTCTTCGAGGTGGAGGAAAGCGAGGCCCTCGCCGACGCCTACCGCGCCTACCGCGCCGAGGCGCACCGCCTGGCCCTGCAGGAACGGCCCGCACAGGTACCGGCGGAGCGCTTCGGCGAGCAGCGCAAGACGGTCACGCGCCTGTGGCGCAAGTACCTCGAGGCAGATGGCTTGAAATGATTTGCCACAGAGGCACGGAGGACACAGAGAAAGGATAAAAGCGAAAAACCGCCAAGGGGCGCAAAGTTTCATATTTTTCTTTGCGTATCTTGGCGCCCTTTGCGGTAAAGCTTGAAATGGTCTTTCTCGGTGCCCTCCGTGCCTCTGTGGTGAAACCAGAAACAAACGGTAGATAGATTAAGGAGTAACAGGCTTATGTCGATGGACGACCGCGATGGTCTCATCTGGCTGGATGGCGAAATGGTGCCCTGGCGCGAGGCCAGGGTGCACGTGCTGACCCACACCCTGCACTACGGCATGGGCGTGTTCGAGGGCGTGCGCGCCTACCGCACCGAGAGCCACGGCACCGCCATCTTCCGCCTGCAGGAACACACCGACCGCCTGTTCCGCTCGGCCAAGATCCTCAACATGCCCATGCCCTTCGACAAGGCCACTCTCAACCAGGCGCAACTGGCCGTGGTGCGCGAGAACAATCTCGACACCGCCTACCTGCGTCCGATGGTGTTCTACGGCTCCGAGGGCATGGGCCTGCGCGCCGACAACCTCAAGGCCCACGTGGTGGTGGCGGCCTGGGAATGGGGCTCCTACCTGGGCGCCGACGGCATGGAGAAGGGCATCCGCATCAAGACCTCATCTTTTACCCGCCACCACGTCAACGTGACCATGTGCAAGGCCAAGTCCAACGGCAACTACATCAACTCCATCATGGCCCTGCAGGAGGCCATGACCGACGGCTACGACGAGGCCCTGCTGCTGGACGTGGACGGCTTCGTCGCCGAGGGCAGCGGTGAGAACATCTTCATCGTGCGCAACGGCGTGCTCTACACCCCCGAGCTGACCTCGGCGCTGGAGGGCATCACCCGCGACACCCTCATGACTCTCGCCGCCGAGCTGGGCCTCGAGGTGGTGGAGAAGCGCATCACCCGCGACGAGGTCTACGTCGCCGACGAGGCCTTCTTCACCGGCACCGCCGCCGAGGTGACGCCGATCCGCGAACTGGACAACCGCCCCATCGGCAACGGCGGCCGTGGCCCCATCACCAAAGAGCTGCAGACGCTCTATTTCGACGTGGTGCACGGCCGCCGCGGCCAGCACCAGGAGTGGCTCACGGCGGTCGGCAAATGAGGGCGGCCGCAGAACGCAGGTTGGGGTGAGCCTGCGAGCCCCAACGAACCAAACCCGATAAGCCGCGATGTTGGGGTTCGTGCCTCACCCCAACCTACCGAGACAGAGAGGTGACCATGTCACAAGCAGCCCGAACCATCGAACCCAACGCCCAGCACCGCTACGAGATCACCCGCGCGGACCTGCCTTTGCATTGCCCCATGGACGGCATGAGCCTGTGGAACTCGCATCCGCGCGTGTTCCTGCCCATCGAACAGACCGGCGGTCGGGCCAAGTGCCCGTACTGCGGCGCGGAATACGTGCTGAAGGGCGACTGAGGTGAGTATCGACGTGCCGCTCGCCATCGCGGCGCACCGCGAGGCCATCGACTTTGTTGCCGGCCTGGCCGACGAGATCCGAGACGTCGCCGCGCAGATCGACGCCGTGTTCGCCGCCGGCGGCAGCGTCTTCGTGTGCGGCAACGGCGGTTCCGCCGCCGACGCCCAGCACTTCGCCGCCGAACTCACCGGGCGCTATTCCATGGACCGTCCCGGCTATCCCGCGGTGGCGCTGACCACCGACGCCTCCGCGCTCACCTCCATCGGCAACGACTACGGCTTCGAGCAGGTCTTCGCGCGCCAGCTACAAGCCCTGTCACGCCCCGGTGATCTGCTCATCGCCATCAGTACCTCCGGCAATTCCGCCAACGTGCTGCGCGCCGTGGACTATGCGCGCAACCACGGCATCCACAGCGTCGGCCTGCTCGGCCGCGACGGCGGCATGCTGGCGGAAGTCGTCGACACCGCGCTGACCATTGGCGTCAACGCCACCGCCCGCATCCAGGAGGCGCACATCCTCATGCTGCATCTGTTGTGCGAGGCGTTTGAAAAGAGAAAGGACTGAGTAAATGGCTACAATCTCAGTCCTCAGTCCTCAGTCCTCAGCCCCGCGTCTCCGGGTCGAAGCGATAACCCAGCAACTCGATATCGGTCTTGAAGTGGGCCGCCACCCGCTCGGCGCTGTCGTCGTCGTAATAGCTGCGGAAGTCCTTGC
>DRQN01000096.1 GCA_011371455.1 Gammaproteobacteria bacterium | reverse complement strand
TCATCAATGTCGCCGACAACGGCTTCCTCGACCACACCGCCCCCAGCGGGCAGGGCTGGGGCTATGCCGTATTCGGCAAAGTGGTAAACGGCATGGACGTGGTCAACCGCATCAAGGGCCAGCCCACCACCACCCGCGCCGGCCATCAGGACGTGCCCGCCGACGACATCGTCATCGAGAGCGCGGAAGTCATCGAAGACTGATCCGCCTCTCCTTTACGGCGTCGCAGGGCGCAGGGATTTCAACCCCTGCGCCCTTTTCATTGCCGAGCCACGAAAGCAGCCAGCCATGAGCACACTCTTCATTTCCGACCTGCACCTGTCCGCGGAACGGCCACACCTCATCGAACAATTCGTGACCCTGACCCGGGGCGAGGCCCGCACCGCCGAGGCCCTGTACATCCTCGGCGACCTGTTCGAGGCCTGGCTGGGTGACGACGCCGTGCTGCCCGACCTGGTCCCGGTCATCGAAGCACTGAAGGCGCTAACGGAAAGTGGCGTGCCGGTGTTCGTGATGCCCGGCAACCGCGATTTCCTGATGGGCGAGGGTTTCGAGGCCATGAGCGGCGCAACGCTCATCGACGACCCCAGCGTCATCGACTTGTACGGCACGCCGACCCTGCTGATGCACGGCGACACCCTGTGCACCGACGACGTAATCTACCAACAGGTGCGCGCCCAGGTACGCGACCCGCAATGGATCGCCGCCGCCCTCGCCATGAGCGTCGAACAACGCATCGAGACCGCGAAGCAGATGCGCGCGCAGAGCCAGGCGCACACACAAAGCACCAAGGAAGAGATCATGGACGTCAACGCCGACGCCGTGGCAGAGGCACTGCGCCGGCACGGCGTGACGCGCATGATCCACGGCCACACCCATCGTCCGGCCGTTCACTCACTGGAAATAGACGGCCAAGCGGCCAGCCGCATCGTACTGGGCGACTGGTACCAGCAGGCCAGCCTGCTTCGCTGCAGCGCGACCGGCTGCAACTTGAGCCAGCCCCTTTCAGGAACAACGAAGAAATAAGCCGCGGTAGCAGGAACGTAACCGCCGCACGCCGCCAGGCAGGGCAGCACCAGGCGCTTCAGGCAAGGCTCCAAAGCGTCATGCAAGCCGCAAATTACTGCTCACCATCAGTGCTTGCCGGCAGCGCACCCCCCGCGGAGTAATGCCGGTAGTCCTTTGGCAGTGTCAACATCTCCCGCGGAAGCGTAAAGTCTCTACGGTAATCCTTCAGAAAACGCTGGTACCCATCATTGCCCCATTCACGGATCGGCAGACCATGGGAGTAGTGGCGGGTGGCCTCAAAGATATTTACCGCCAGGTCACAGGCATCGAGCATGTCACGCGGCGTGTTGGCCAGCGTGCTGGCATGCTCACCGGCCAGCACGGCGCGAAATTCGATCAACGCCTCACGCACCTCGGGCAGAAAACCCTCCGGCGTGACCACCGCGTCGTAACAGCGCTCGCCATTCACCGTGTAGCGGTAGTGCGTCGCCTGACGGCCTTCGATCTTGGGTATCGCGCTGGAGGGCTGCGATTCCTCCACATAGTCGATGGCGATGGGCGGCTCGATGTCGACGGGCTTGGCGTGGATCTCGAAAACGGTCTGATCGTCGGCATTGACGCTGTAGATGACCTTTGCCTTGCGGTCGAACAGCAGGAAGTCTTGGGGTGAACGGCTGTCATCCATGTGGATGTAGTTGGCGTTGACGAACATGCGCGTGGTATAGGACTGCTTGTTCCCCGCCTCGTTCTCCACGTATAGCAGCGCCGTTCCCGGCAAACTCTCGCCCTTCTCCTCGGCGGCGATCTCTTCGGCCGTCTTTTGCGGCTGACTTGCGCAACCACCCAACAGGGCCGCCAGTGCCAGTCCCGACCACCACTTCACAGTCATGTCCTTCATTCAGCCTACCCCTTGCAGATAATCCAGTTCATCTTCGCTAAAGCCGGCCGCCAGGCGCGCGCTGCGATGCAGCGGCCCCGGACTACGGCCCTTCATGTATTGATCGAACAATTGCCGAAAGGTTTCCTTCGAGTCGACGCCACGCCGGGCGCAGAAATAATGGAACCAGCGCGAACCGATCTCCACGTGACCCACCTCATCACCAAGGATGACCTCCAGCACCGCCACCGCGGCATGGTCGCCGTGGTCGGCCAGCTTCTTCATGATCCCCGGCGTCACGTCCAGGCCGCGCGCCTCCAGCACACGCGGTACCAACGCCATGCGCACCAGTGGATCGAAGGCGGTCTTCTGCGCCATCTCCCACAGACCGTTGTGAGCGGTGAAGTCACCGTAGTCAAAGCCCAGCCCACGCAGGTGATCGCGCACCAGGCCGAAGTGATAGGCCTCCTCGTCGGCTACCCGTACCCAGTCATCATAGAACGCCCGCGGCAGGTCGCGGAAGCGGTACACGGCGTCCCAGGCCAGATTGATGGCATTGAACTCGATGTGGACGATGGCGTGAATCAGCGCCGCGTGGCCCTCCGCGGTATGCAGGCTGCGCCGCGGCAGCTGGCGGGGAGCCACCAGCCGAGGTTGTTCGGGCCGGCCCGGCTCGCCGATGGGCGCGGGCGGCGCGCCGGCCTGCAATGACAACTCACCGGCGCGCCAGCGCTCGGCCACGGCGCGCGTCTGCGCAAGCTTGTCATCCGGCTCGCGGGCGGCCAGACAGGCCTCAGCGGCGGCAAACAGGTTGGAGTGGCTCATGGCCGGCGTTCCTGCGATCGGCAAACGGTGGATTATCCGGCCCACTGCCATCAGGCGTCAAACCCGTCTGCTGCCGACAACGGCCAGGCCACCAGTTGGCACGGTTCATGCTATATGCTCAGGGCAAGATTGGCGCCCACTGGCCGTCATTCCAACCACGAAAGCCCAAACAACCTTCTCGGAGAGAGAACATCATGGCTCACATCGTCATCATAGGCGCAAGCACCGGCGGCCTGCCCGCCGCCTACGACATCAAGCACATCCTCGGCAAGGGGCACCAGGTCACGGTCATATCCAACTCGGACACATTTCAGTTCGTACCCTCGAACCCCTGGGTGGCCGTGGGCTGGCGAACCCGCGCCGACACGACCTTCAAGCCCGCCCCTTATCTGGCCAAGAAGGGCATCGACTTCATTCCCGTCGCGGCCACCGAGATCAAGCCGGACGACAACCAGGTGATTCTGGCCGATGAGCGCGTCATCGATTATGACTACCTGGTCATCGCTACCGGCCCCAAGCTGGCCTTCGACGAAGTGGAAGGCCTGGGTCCCCATGGCCATACCAACTCCGTATGCACTGTGGATCATGCCGAAACGGCCTATGAAAACTGGAAAAAGTTTCTCGACGACCCCGGCCCCATCGTCGTCGGCGCGGTGCAGATGGCCTCCTGCTTCGGTCCTGCCTACGAGTTCGCGCTGATCATGGATGCCGACCTGCGCAAGCGCAAGATCCGCGACAAGGTGCCCATGACCTACGTCACCTCCGAGCCCTACATCGGCCACCTGGGCCTCGGCGGCGTTGGCGACTCCAAGGGCATGCTGGAGTCCGAGCTGCGCAACAAGCACATCAACTGGATCACCAATGCCAAGGTAACGAAAGTCGAGGAAGGAAAGATGTTTGTCGCCGAGCACGACGAGGCCGGCGAAGTCATCAAGGAACACGAGTTGCCCTTCAAATTCTCCATGATGCTGCCCGCCTTCAAGGGCGTGGACGCGGTGGCCAATGTGGGCGAAGACCTGGTCAACCCACGAGGCTTCGTCAAGGTGGACCAGTTCCAGCGCAATCCCAAATGGAACAACATCTACTCCGTCGGTGTGTGCATCGCCATCCCGCCAGTGGAGGCCACGCCCATTCCCACCGGCACACCCAAGACCGGCTACATGATAGAGTCCATGGTGTGCGCCACCGCGCACAACATCCGCGACGCCATCGATGGCAAGGAGCCCACCACCGAGGCCACCTGGAACGCCATCTGCCTGGCCGATATGGGTGATACCGGTGTGGCCTTCGTCGCCATGCCGCAGATCCCGCCCCGCAACGTAGCGTGGATGAAGAAGGGCAAGTGGGTGCATCTGGCCAAGGTGGCGTTTGAGAAATACTTCATCAAGAAGATGAAAAAAGGCACCACGGAGAATATCTACGAGAAGTACATCCTCAAGGCCATGGGCATCGAGAAACTGCGCTGACCGGCGCCACTACCATTCATACCTCAGAGCCGGCGCCCCCGCAAAACAAGGGGGGGAGCGCCGGCGCCGCCGAAATCAGGGACTGCAGCCCACCGGGCGAAAAAGCGCAGAAACAGCATGCGCAAAACGATGAAAAAGTCGAGGTCTTTTTCCACAGCCGCCAGCCTGAATAATGACGCTCGGTCGGCTGACGAAGGTGGAATAATCCCCCGGCTTTCACGGCCTAGGCGGTGAAAGCCAAACGCAGCAGTTCCCGAAGCACCATCCCTATAGCGCCTGACGAACAAAACTGGCCGAATTATCTGTGTCAGGCTCACAGCCCAATCGTGACACTTCCTGCCATATATGAAAAACAAGATGGCATCACTGTCAGGAATATCAGGGATATCGACGAGGATCTCTCTCATGCCGACGACTAAAAAGCCCAGTTGCGAACAAATCATCGACATCTTACCCGGCCCTTTTGTGATCATCGGCAAGGACTACAAAATCCTTGCCGCCAACCGCGCCTATCAGGACCACTACGGCGTCGAAACCGACAATCTGCTGGGCCGGTACTGTTACGAAGTCTCCCACCACGCCAGCGCCCCCTGCAGCCAGCACGGTGAGCAATGCCCGCTGGAAGAAGTCTTCAGCACCGGCAAGCCGTGCCAGGTCATGCATGTGCATTATGACAAGGATGGCAACGAGGAATACGTGCAACTACAGGCCGCGCCCATCCTCGGCGACGGCGGTGAAGTCATGTACATGGGGGAATACATCCAGGTACAGGCCCAGCCCGGTAACGGCGACGACCTGCTGGTGGGCCGTTCACCGGCCTTTCTGCGCATGAGCAGCCTGCTGCAGCGTGTCGCCCCTACTCGGTCGACGGTGCTGCTACTGGGCGAAAGTGGCGTGGGCAAGGAAAAGGTGGCCGAATATATCCACTTCTACTCCAAGCGCCGCAACGGCCCCTTTGTCATCGTCGACGGCGGCATGCTGGGGGAAAACCTCATCGAAAGCGAGCTGTTCGGCTACGAGAAGGGCGCCTTCACCGGCGCCAACAGCCGCAAGATCGGCCTGTTTGAAACGGCCAATGGCGGCACCCTGTTCATCGATGAAATCTGTGAGCTGCCACTGGCACTGCAGACCAAACTGTTGCGTGCCCTGGAAAGCAACACCATCCGTCGTGTCGGCGGCAATGAATACATCAAGGTCGATGTACGCATCATCGCCGCCACCAACCGTGACATGCAACGCAGGGTCGCCGACGGCCAGTTTCGCCAGGATCTTTACTATCGCCTGTCCGCCTTTCCCATCCACATCCCGCCGCTGCGCCAGCGACGCGAAGACATCATCGCCCTGGCCGAACATTTTCTCACCAGCCTGGACGAAGGCACGCGCCACGTTCCGCTGTCCAGCGAGGTCATCGAGAAACTGCTGGGACACGATTTCCCCGGCAACATCCGTGAACTGCGCAACACGATCGAACGCGCCGTCATCCTTGCCTGCGACGACGACCTGACACCGGCGCACATCGTACTGGAAGGTGGAGATGCCCTGAACAGCGAGGAAGCAAACGTCAGGAAGGCCGCCGGGCATCTGATCAAGCGCCGCGGACGCCTCACCGAACAGATGGTGCTGGATGCCCTGGCGCAATGTGACGGCCACCGCTCACGAGCGGCGCGACGATTGCATGTCAGCGAGCGCACCCTGTATCGCTATCTCAAGCGGATGCGCATCGACTGAGGCAGGCCGATACAAGGACGGAAACGGGGGATCTCAATCGCGGGAAAATGCCGCATGGGCGCGCTGATAGCCCAGATCGATCATCTCCCCGGCACGATAAAACTCGTAGACCCGGCAACTGCGGCGCGGGATCTCGATGAGCACATCCGGGCGATAGGCAGCCAGCTGGGAACCGGCAATGGTGTTCTGCATGGTTTCAAAGGCGTTCTGCAGCAACTCGAACAGCCCCAGCCCCGGGCGCGCCTTTTCGCCCAGCATCGGCAGCTCCCAGTCGCTCACATCCAGACCCAATGGCTTCAGGCTCTCCTGAAGACCATCGATGAAGCGCGCAATATGGCGCCGGCGATTGGCCAGCATCTGTTTTTTCACCTTCGCCACCGACGGCGCGGCCACCACCTCGTGCGGAATATAACCGTCCAGCCCGTTGAGGTTGACCGCAACGGTCAGCTCAGTGGCCGTCTTCAGGGTCGGCGCCACCGGCACCGGATTGAGCAGCCCGCCATCGAGCAGCTGCATGCCACGATACTCATAAGGCATGAAGATAGTCGGCACGGCAATGGAGGCGCGAATGGCCTCAAACAGGGAGCCATCCTCCAGCCACACCTCGCGCTGGCGTTCGATATTGCTCGCCACCGCCGTAAAGGCGATCGGCAATTCCTCGATCTGATGCTCGCCGATCAGGTCGCGCAGCACCTCGATGATCTTCTCACCACGAAACAGCGCTGTCGTGCTGAAGGAAAAATCCAGATAACGCAACACATCGGCCTTGTTCAGGGCCAATAGCCAATCACGGAAGATATTCAACTGGCCGGTGGCGTGGATGCCACCCACCAGGGCGCCCATGGAGGCTCCGGAAATACAGCGGATGTCATAACCCCGCTCCACCAGGTATTCGATCACGCCGATATGCGCCATGCCACGCGCACCGCCGCTGCCGAGCACCAGAGAAACGGTCTTTCTTTTCGTGGTCCTGTCTGAACGGCCCATCGGCACCCCTGTCTTCGACCCGAACCCGGGCGTTTCGGGCGAATGAAATATGCGACAGCTTGATCCATATGGCGAGACGGATCAATGAATTGCGTCATCCGCCTTCATGACTCGCGGGCCCGGGCTCAATACATCACTGCGCCTGCAATATCGTCGCCGCCGTCTCGAAACGATACATCGAATGGCAAGCGGTGCAGTTCTGCATCAACGCCACCAACTGCTCCAAGGCGTGCTCGGCATCGCCCAACTGCTCGGCATCCAGCGCCAACTGCTCGAACTTGCTATGCGTATCGAAGCCCATCTGCTTGAACCCCAACGGCAGCTTGCGCACCAACGAATCCGGCACACCCTGCTGCGCCGCCGTACCCATCGGCCGCGCGGCACTCACCACGCTGGCCATGTCGTCATTGGCGATACCCTCGGTGATCCCCTGAATGCTCACCAGAAATTCGCGCATCTCCGCCAACACCTTATCGCGCTCCGCCGGCTCCAGCACAATCGCTTCACGGCCATCGGCCGTCGCCACCACCTCGCCGCTGAGAATGAACTTATAGCCCATGCCCGCCACCGCCAGCACCAATATCATGACACTCGCCCAACACAACTTGCACATACCCATCTCCTGAACAATTAGGACCCAGCACTCAGCCATCCCTCTCCACCAGCAAAGCCGCGGCAATAAACTCCCACAGCGGCTCCGCCTGCGCGACAAGATCGAAGTCAAAATCAAAGATCGACCAGCGCATCACCAACCCCTGGATCAGCGCCGCCACCAGCCAGGCGCTCTCATCGGCATCCATCGACTCACGCATCAGCCCCGCCGCCTGGCCTTCGCGGATCATGCGGCTCACCTGCTGTACATAGCCGTTCATAATTTTCTGCACTGCCCGCTTCATCAGCGGCGATTCCAAGTGCAATCGATCGGAAAACAGCAGGCGCGGCAGCCCCCTGTTCTGTGAAATGAATCGCAACTGCGCCCGCACCAATTGACGCAGGCGCTCATCGGCCGGCCCGGTACCGGAAAAGAATGCCGCCAGATTGCGAAACAGCCCCTCACCAATAGACGAAATCGCCGCCACAAAGATCGCATCGCGCGTCTTGAAATGCCGAAACACCGTTGGCTGCGCAATACCGACACGATCTGCGATGGCCTGGGTCGTCACCTGCTTCACGCCCAGGCTCGCCGCCAGGTCCAGCGTGGCATCGATGATTTCCTGCCTGCGTTGTTCACTCGGCTTGCCCATGTATTGGCACCCGCCACCCCAAAAGTAAGCAATCGATTGCAAGCATAGACTCAGACAGCAAAATGTCAAATCGCCGCCAGGAAAGTGACAGGAAGATGAAGCGTCATTCTACTTTGCCGGATTAACCGCCATGAGCCCGCTGGCCACACCCCTGATCATGGAAGCCTGGTAGGGTGGGCACGTTTTTTGTGCCCACGCGGTGTGATCCACGATTTGATTCCGCGTGGGCATGAAAAGCCCGCCCACCTGTCTCAATCAGGCACACAAGCGCCTGGCCGCTAACTCACGGGTTCAGGAATATGTCATCGAACCCGAACAATTGTTTGTGATAGGGAAAGAGGCCTATCTGTATTGCCCGAATGGTTATGGCAAGAGCAAACTGCCCAATACCTTTCTCGAGAAAAAGCTGGGAGTCGGCGCGACGACCAGGAACTGGGCCTCCGTGCTCAAACTATATGAACTATCCTTGTAGAAAGACCACGCATGGCGCGACATAACCAACATGTGGGCAAAATGTCCCTGTACCTGATCCTCGGACTGGTGGCGGTAATTGCCGCCACGCTGACCCTCGGCGCGGCCCGCTGGCAATCGGCCAGCCAGGCGCTGGACGCCAGGCTGGAGGCCGCGTACGCCCCCGCCAAACCCACCACTTATGACGCCAACGAACTGGACGGTTTGCCAGCACCGGTGCAGCGTTACTTTCGGGCGGTGCTCTCCGACGGTCAGGCCATCGTGTCGCGGGTCAGCGTGACGCATACCGGCACCTTCAACATGAGCGAGACGGCTGAGCAATGGAAGCCGTTCACCTCTACCCAGCATGTCACCACCCGGCCGCCGGGCTTTGTCTGGAACGGGCGTATCGCCATGATACCGGGCCTGCCGGTACGGGTGCACGATGCCTATGTCGCTGGCGAAGGCCTGCTTCGCGCCTCGCTGTTCGGGCTGATCACGCTGGCGGAGATGCGCGGCACGCCGGCCATGAACGAGGGCGAGCTGATGCGCTATCTGGCCGAGGCGGCCTGGTATCCGACGGCCCTGCTGCCCGGCCAGGGCGTGCAATGGACGGCGGTGGACGACAGCTCGGCCAAGGCCACACTGCGGGACGGCAATACCCGCGCGAGTCTGCTGTTTCGTTTCGATGAAGCGGGCCTGATCGAATCGGTATACGCCGAGACCCGTGGCCGCAGCGTAGCGGGCGACATCATCGCCACACCGTGGGAAGGCCGCTGGTTCGATTACGCCCGGCGCGATGGCATGCAGATCCCCCTCAAGGGCGAGGTGGCCTGGCTGCTGCCCGAGGGACGGAAGCCCTATTGGCGGGGGCACATCACGGAAATCCGTTTCGAATAAGCGCTCAAGCTTATCCAAAGCGGGAAGCAGCCACCTTGCACAAAGCGCAGTAAAGGTATATTTTTTATACCATGTACACGTTTGAGTTCGATGAGCGGAAAAACCAGGCCAATCCCGAAAAACATGGGATTGGTTTTATCGACGCACAGAAACTCTGGACCGATCCTGATTTCGTCGAAATCCCTGCAAAGACGTCTGACGAGCCCCGGTTTCTCATTATCGGCCGAATCAGTGGCAAACACTGATCTGCGATTGTCACTCCCCGCGGAGATAAAATCAGGATCATCTCCGCTCGCCGTTCTCGTAAAGAAGAGGTAGCCATTTATGAAGGCCAAGAAATTTGATGCCGACTTTGATAACGGCAAGGATGTGACGGCATCACTGGATCAGGCAAAGGCCAACAGGCCGCTTCGGAAGTCCAAAAGAGTCAATGTGGATTTTCCCACCTGGATGATCGAGTCCCTTGACCGCGAAGCAAGCCGGCTCGGGGTTACGCGCCAGTCCATCATCAAAGTCTGGCTTGCCGAGCGCCTGGAGCATACGTCATCCAACCCTTAGCGCATGGTTGACAAGCGCACCGGCATGCGCCGCGACCCCCAGTCACCGGGCGGGCCATCGAAGACGCCGGCGCAGCGGGTGCCGCAGGTCTTGCAGCGGCCGTCATCGGTGAGGTGCCAGGTGGAGAGTTCGTACCAGTCGCGACCGATGAGTTTGGTGCCGCAGGAATGACAGTAGGTGCTCTGCCCTTCGCTGTCGTGCACGTTGCCGGTATAGGCGTAGCGCACGCCGTTTTCCATCGCGATGGTGCGCGCACGGGCGAGGGTTTGCGGCGGCGTGGGCGGCACGTCCATCATCTTCCAGTCCGGGTGGAAAGCGGAGAAGTGCATTGGCACGTCCGGCCCCAGCTCTTTCACTACCCAACGGGTCATCTCATCCAGCTCCTTGTCCGAATCGTTGTAACCGGGAATCACCAGGGTGGTGATCTCCAGCCAGACGTCGGTTTCGTGTTTTACATAACGTAAAGTATCCAGCACCGGTTGCAGGTGGCCGCCGGTGATCTTGTAATAGAAGTCCTCGCTGAATGACTTCAGGTCGATGTTGGCGGCGTCCATGTAGCGGAAGAATTCCTCGCGCGGCTCTTCGCAGATATAGCCGGCGGTGACCGCCACGGACTTGATGCCCTGTTCCTGGCAGGCGATGGCCGTGTCCACGGCGTATTCGAGGAAGATCACCGGGTCGTTGTAGGTATAGGCCACGCTGCGGCAGCCCAGCTCCTGCGCCGCATTGGCCAGCATCTCGGGGGTGGCTCGGTCGGCCAGGGTGTCCATTTCGCGTGACTTGCTCATGTCCCAGTTCTGGCAATACTTGCAGGCCAGATTGCAGCCGGCGGTGCCGAATGACAACACCGGCGTGCCGGGCAGAAAATGGTTCAGCGGCTTCTTTTCGATGGGATCGACGCAGAAGCCACTGGAGCGGCCATAGGTGGTGAGGACGATCTCGTCGCCCTGGCGGGCGCGCACGAAGCACAGCCCCTGCTGGCCGTCGCGCAGTTTGCAGTAGCGCGGACAGACGTCGCATTGCAGGCGGCCGTCGTCCAACTTGTGCCAGTAGTCAGTCGCAACAACAAATTCGCTGCCGACAAATCTTCGTTTTTGCATCATCGCCCCCTTGGAATTCCGTGCGTGTATCGCCATCTATACCCATAGAGTATGGGCGGGTTCAGATATTAAAAGTATTAAAAGCCCGTCATTGATAGCCAAGGAATTCAACCATGCCCCGTATCCGTCCCCCCGCCGTTGCCGACATGTTCTATCCCGCCGATGCGCAGGAGCTGCAAGAGATGGTCAGCGGCTACCTGCGCGAGGCCGCGCAAAACGCCGAGGCCGACGGGGTGCCCAAGGCCCTCATCGTGCCCCATGCCGGTTACGTCTATTCCGGCCCGGTGGCGGCCAGCGCCTATGTGCGCCTGCTGCCGGCGCGGCGCAAGATCCGCCGCGTGGTGCTGCTGGGGCCGTCGCATCGCGTGCCCCTGCTCGGTCTCGCCAGCAGCAGCGCCGATGC
>DRQN01000095.1 GCA_011371455.1 Gammaproteobacteria bacterium | reverse complement strand
TTACGAGTCTGAGAGTCGACATCCACCGGTCGATATGCCGGTGAGCCTGGCCAGGGCGCTGAATGCCAGCGCTGATGCCTTGCTGGGGATTAAACCTGTCGAGATGGCACCGGTCAGCAGCCGGCTGGAGCGCCGGATCAGACAGACATGAGAAACTGGGACCGAAGCCCCGGCAACAGATCACGCAGCTGATCGATGCTTTTGTCGAGGCCGAGCAGCTAAAAACAAAAAGCCAATACCACCTGATTCACACGAAAGAGAACACTATGGAACAGATTGCCAATTTACATATCGAGAAGTTGCCCGAAGGCCTGTACCTGGCCACCAGTGACGATATTCCGGGTCTGGTCGCTCAGGGACGTACCATCACCGAGACGCTGGAGATTGCCCGCGACGTGGCGAAGAAGTTGCTAGAGGCGCAAGCCGAACGTCACCAACAGCCCAGGCTGGTATCGGCCAAAGACTCGTTTGACTATCCGCTGATCCTGGGCACCTGATGGGCAGACTGGCCGGATTCAAGTACCGGCAGATTATCAAGAAACTCAAAAATCTGGGGTTCGAGTTTGACCGCCAGGCTTCCGTCCGGGTCTCATGAAATCTGGTTTAACCCGGCAACGGATAAATACACCACGATTCCCAACCATCCCGGCGACATGCCGGAAGGCACCTTGAGGGCCATCCTCAAGCAGGCAGGCATTACAACTGAACAATTTCTGAATGCTTGATCACCAAGCCCCGCAGAGCGGGGCTTGGATGGAAACTATAGCGTTAATATACGCCACCGCATAACGGCCAATACGGCAGCGAGCAGGACAAGAATCACATGGTGCTTCCTGAAACCGTACCAAATGGCTGCACCGATAGCGACATACAGCACGACGTTCACAGCGATTGATATCAACAGCGCTACGGGCAATAAGCTTCCATCGCTTCCAGCCGGCAGCAGCATCAACGGTGCTGGGCCAGAGAACCAGCATTAATTTCTGAAGACCGATCCCTACCTTTAGATCAATTGCCGGATATTTACTTATCACCCACCAAGCCGCTTGCGGGACAAGCACACCGGCAGCTGCGAACAAAAATATAAATCGCGCCATGCTCATTACGGCCTCGGCGCAAATTGCTGCCGCAAATGATCGAATAGGGTTCGCGGAAGAATTGTTTCTGGAGTATTCACTCCACCCGCACCAAGAGCATCACGAACTGTGGTCGTGCAGTTTCTATCGTTTAGGTCGTAATTGCCTGGATTCTGCGTACGCTTGTTGATGAAATCTTGGATAGCCTGATCTTGGGCCGGGGTTGGTGTCGTTGGTGATGTTACCCCACACATCATAGTCGATTCTCTGGGCGATGGAACCATCTGTTGTGTTGACGATGAGCCTTGGACTGCCGAGGTGGTCGCTGATGATGCGGTAGGTGTTGCCACCCTTGATCATGTAGTCCGGGACGTTGGGCTTGGTGCCGTAGACGAATCTTGTGATCACGTTGCCTGCTCCATCCAGCTTGGCGATGGGGCGCCATCGGGATCGCTGGACGCGCTGCCGTCGAGTTGCACGGTCGCGCCGCTGGTGACCGTTTGCGCCGCGCCGGCCTCGGCTACCGGGGCCGAATTGGCCGCCGGCGGATCATCGTTCTCCGGATCCGAACCGGAACAGGCCGATAACAGGCCCAGCAAGACGACAAACAACAGGCCGGTAGCGAAGGCCTTGCCCGTGGCCGGTGTGGCTGCACCTGCAATGAATTCCCTTTTCACGATAGCTCCTTGTCAAGGCCAAGCTGTCAAACCATATGCTCGCCGTTCGGATTACGCCCCGGCTTTTCTGGCGAGATGGTAGGCACGACAGACAAATGTTGCAACAGTAATCAGGATCGAAGCCTGGCGAAGGCGGCTGACATGGCCGTTCCTCCCTTCTCCCGAGCCTGCGCCCGGGTGGGCTTCGGTTTGCGCGCGGGCGCCTCGCGCCGTGGCCGTCCAGGACGATCGCCCTCGCCCTGCCGGATCTCGTCGGTGAGGCGCATGGACAGCCCCACGCGCTTGCGTTCGAGATCCACTGCCAGCACCTTTACCTTCACCACATCCCCGGCCTTGACTACTTCGCGCGGATCCTTGACGAACTTGTCCGCCAGCGCCGAGACATGCACCAGGCCGTCCTGATGCACGCCGATATCAACGAAGGCGCCGAAGTTGGTGACGTTGGTCACCACGCCTTCGAGGATCATGCCGGGGTCGAGGTCCGAGAGCTTTTCCACGTCCTCGCGGAAGCTGGCGGTCTTGAACTCGGGGCGCGGATCGCGGCCGGGTTTTTCCAGCTCGCGGAGAATGTCGCGCACGGTGGGCTCGCCGAAGTGCTCGTCGGTGAAATCATTGGCCGCCAGCGATTTGAGGAAATGGCTGTCACCGATGATGTCCTGAATGCCGCGGCCACTCTCGGCGGCGATGCGTTCCACCACCGGGTAGGCCTCGGGATGCACCGCGGAGGCGTCCAGCGGATTGTCGCCGTCGCGGATGCGCAGAAAGCCGGCGGCCTGCTCGAAGGCCTTGGGTCCCAGGCGGGCGACTTTCAGCAGCTGCTTGCGATTGCTGAAGGCGCCGTTGTTTTCGCGGTAGTTGACGATGTTGCTGGCCAGGGTCTCGGACAGCCCGGCGACCCTGGCCAGCAGCGGCGCCGAGGCGGTATTGATCTCCACCCCCACGGCGTTCACGCAATCCTCCACCACCGCCTCCAGCTTGCGCGCCAAGCGGTGCTGGTTGACGTCGTGCTGATACTGGCCGACGCCGATGGACTTGGGATCGATCTTCACCAGTTCGGCCAGCGGGTCCTGCAGGCGGCGGGCGATGGATACCGCGCCACGGAAGGACACGTCGAGATCCGGGAATTCCTTCGCCGCCAGCTCGGAGGCGGAATACACCGAGGCACCGGCCTCGCTGACCATGATGCTGGTGAGGCGCAGCGCCGGGTATTTCTGCTGCAACTCCTTCACCAGCTTGTCGGTCTCGCGCGAGGCGGTGCCATTGCCGATGCTGACCAGTTCGACGCCATGCTTCTGCGCCAGCGCCGCCAGCACGGCAAGGCTCTGGTCCCACTGGTTCCTGGGCTGATGGGGGAAGATGGTGGTGTGCTCCAGCAATTTGCCGGTGGCATCGACCACCACCACCTTGACGCCGGTGCGCAGGCCCGGGTCGAGGCCCATGGTGGTGCGGGTGCCGGCCGGCGCGGCCAGCAGCAGGTCGCGCATGTTCTCGCCGAAGACCCGGATCGCCTCCTCCTCGGCCTGCTCGCGCAGACGCATGTTCAGCTCGGATTCCAGCTGCAGGGCGATCTTCACCCGCCAGGACCAGCGTGCGCAGTCACGCAGGAAACGGTCGGCGGCCCGGCCCTCGTCACACAGGCCAAAATGCTGCGCGATCATGGCCTCACAGCAGCCCATGTCGGTAACGGACTCCAGATCGTCCTGCCCCGGCACCATCAGCTTGAGACGCAGCACGCCCTCGGCGCGGCCGCGAAACAGGGCCAGCGCGCGATGCGGCGGCACCTTGGCCAGGGCCTCGTCAAACGCGAAATAGTCGGCAAACTTGGCGCCGCTCTCGGCCTGCCCGTCGACCACTACCGAGGTCAGGCGGGCGTTGTCCCACACATATTCACGCAGACGGCCGACCAGGTCCGCCTCCTCGGCGGCGCGTTCCATGAAGATCTGCCTGGCGCCATCGAGCACGGCGGCTGCGTCGGCAAAGCCGGCATCGGCGTCGAGGTAGTCCGCCGCCAGCATTTCCGGCGACTGGCCCGGGTCTTCCAGCAGGGCATCCAGCAAGGGCTCGATGCCCGCCTCGCGGGCGATCTGCGCCTTGGTACGGCGCTTGACCTTATACGGCGCATAGAGATCTTCGAGGCGGGTCTTGGTGTCCGCTTCAAGCAGCGCGGTTTTCAGATCCGGGGTTAGCTTGCCCTGCTCATCGATGCTCTTCAGCACCGCCGCGCGCCGCTCCTCCAGCTCGCGCAGATAGCCCAGACGGTTCTCCAGGTTACGCATCTGTGTATCGTCCAGCCCACCGGTGGCCTCTTTGCGGTAACGGGAGATAAAGGGCACCGTGGCGCCCTCGTCGAGCAAGGCAACGGCGGCCTGGACCTGATTCAGGCCAACGCCCAGTTCTTCAGCGATTCGTGATTCGATGTCCATGGATATTCCGGCGTGACTCCAAAGATGAAACCTGAATCCACGGATTCAGGTAAAAATGAAAATGGCCGCGGCAATGCAACGCAGCCCGGCGAAAAGAGGAAGGCGAGTTTAGCAAACCATTGGGGAGTGAACAGTCTTGCATTTCACCCCGGCGCATGCCTCCATCCCTGCCAACCCGAACGCGAAGCAGCTCGGTGACACCATTCGCAGAATGGGCAGAAATGTCACTCCTATATGCAAAACGAAGATGATGATATTCTCGGAATTGCCTTGCAGTGGTGAACAGATGACGCATCCCGGCGATGCCGATGACGCCACTGCACAGACCGCAGGACTCAGCTTCCTGGCAGCAGTCTTGACAATCTTTCGTCATTGGAAATATAGCCCTGGAAAGGAAACTTACTGTGCATATGCGCCAGATCACCGCAACAGCTCTTGCCATCACGGCAATGTTTGCCAGTCACTTCGCTCACGCCGAAGGCAGCTATCAGGCTGGCCTCAACCAGCCGCTCCAGGAATACAGCCGCTCGGGAAATCCACTCTATGTGGACATCCTTTCGGCCGGCGAAGTCATCAACATCTCTCTGTGCGGCGATATCGATGCCCACGACGTGCGCGCCCGTATCTACGCCCCCGATGGCACCCTGGTGCAGGACACTACCCTGAGCGCCGGCAATGTAGCCTGCAACGACCCCTTCACCGCGCCGCTCACCAATCCCATTCGCTACACCACCACCCAGGCTGGCACCCACGAACTGCGGTTGGACAATACCGGCTTCAGCGGCGGCGATCTCGATATCCTGCGCCGCTTCGACGTCACCGTCACCGCGGACGCAAGCACCGACCCCGACCCCACCCTCGCCGGCGGCCGCCTGTGGGCGCAGGTCTGGTCCTTCGACACCGGAACCTTCGCCGAGAGCGGCGCCACCGATGCCGATTTTTATGCCCTGGTGCCGGGCGGGCGACCTTCGACCAACTACGTCTGGCGCCTGGACCTCAACCGTTTTGCCGGTTTCGTCTACGACATCATCGCCAACGAAAAAGGCGTGGACGCCCCCAGCTCGGGCTACAGCGTCGAGGAAGCCTACAACACGGTCACGCCCCTCTATCCCATCTACTTCGGCTACCCGGCGGTGGCCCTGCCGCGCCCCACCGAGCCGCCGGTGATCAGCGACTTCCGCTTCCTCGACGACGCCGGCCAGGACTATGCCTTCACCCCCGGCACCACCGCCGGCGTACAGGACAGCGGCAGGTTCGAATTCACCAGTGACGTGGCCGGCACCTACGCCATCACCATCGACACCAACAGCGACGGCGTCTACGGGGCCAATGACGTACTGCTGCTGGGCAGTGTCACGGCCGGCGCCAACCAGGTCACCTGGAATGGCGAGGACGCCGCCGGCAACCTCATCGCCAACGGTACCTATCGCGCGCAACTGGAACTGCGCCTGGGCGAATACCACTTCATCGCCCGCGATGCAGAGACCAGCGGCGGCACCGTGGACGGCCTGACCATCTACCTGGCCAACAGCGACGGCAGCAGCACCGACACCCTCGTCTACTGGGACGACGCCACCTACCTCGGCGGCACCACCACCCTGCCCAGCGGCGCCCTCTCCTCCACCCCCGCCGGCCACCACACCTGGGGCAACTTCACCGGCGGCGGCTTCGGCAACGCCCGTTTCATCGACACCTACGTCTACGGACTCACTGCCACCCAGACCACGCTGACCGCCATCACCGGCTCGGATGCCCTGCTCACCGGCATCGACGGCGTGATTGCCACGCCCGCGGCAATCTCCCTCGCCAGCAACATCGGCATGACCGTCACCGATGGCGACCTGGACCTGCTGCCGGGCATTGCCGAGCAGATTGTCATACAGGCCGTCAACACCCGCACCGGCGAGAGCGAACAGGTCACTCTTACCGAGACCGGCGTCAGCAGCGGCGTATTCAGCGGCAGCCTGCCCACAGCCGACAGCAGTGGCACCGGCACCAGTAATGACGGCACGCTCAACGCCGCTTATGGCGACCTTATCACCCTCACCTATCAGGACCAGCTCGACAGCAGCGGCCAGTCCGTGAGCCGCAGCGTCCAGACCACGGCCTCCAGCGACAGCGACAACGACGGCCTGCTCGACGCCCTCGACCTCGACAGCGACAACGACGGCATCCCCGACAGCATCGAGGGCGACGCCAGCGTCGACAGCGACGGTGACGGCGTAGCCGACTACCGCGACCTCGACAGCGACAACGACGGCCTGTTCGACCTCACCGAGTCCGGCATCGC
>DRQN01000094.1 GCA_011371455.1 Gammaproteobacteria bacterium | reverse complement strand
GCGCTGGAGCGTCAGGACGTGCCGGTGCGCGTGCTGTCGGCGCTGCCCATCAAGCAGGTGTGCGAGCCCTACATCCGCCGCCGCGCCATTCGCCATCTGGAAAAGGGACGGGTGGTGATCTTCGCCGCCGGCACCGGCAGCCCGTTCTTTACCACCGATTCGGCCGCCAGCCTGCGGGGCATAGAGATCAATGCCCAGCTGGTGCTGAAGGCCACCAAGGTGGACGGCGTGTATTCCGCCGACCCCGCCAGGGACAAGAATGCCGAGCTGTATACGCACCTCGGTTACGATGAAGTGCTGGAACGCAAGCTGGGCGTGATGGACGCCACCGCCATCGCCCTGTGCCGTGACCAGAAGATGCCGGTGCGGGTGTTCAACATGAACAAGGCCGGCGCCCTGATGGCCATCATGCGCGGCGAGCAGGAAGGCACGCTGGTCGACTGACCCGCCGGCCATCCGTTTCCAAACCGATCACCGCGCAGGGTGATTGACGCAGAGTTGAGAAAGGAACCCATGATTAACGAGATCAAAAAGGATGCCGACACCCGCATGGGCAAGAGCATCGAGGCGTTGAAAGGTGAACTGACCAAGCTGCGTACCGGGCGTGCGCACACCAGTCTGCTGGACCACATCACCGTCGACTACTACGGCAATCCCACGCCCCTCGGCCAGGTGGCCACCATTACCGTCTCCGACGCCCGCACCCTCACCGTGACACCGTGGGAAAAGAACATGGTGGGCCCGGTGGAGAAGGCCATCATGACCTCCGACCTGGGCCTCAACCCGGCCACCTCCGGCACCGTCATCCGCGTGCCCCTGCCGGCGCTCACCGAGGAGCGCCGCAAGGACATGATCCGCATCGTGCGTCACGAGGGCGAGCAGGCCAAGGTGGCGATCCGCAACATCCGCCGCGACGCCAACAGCGACATCAAGGCGCTGCTGAAGGAAAAGGAGATCACCGAGGACGAGGAGCGCCAGGCGGAAGAGGCGATCCAGAAGCTGACCGACAAACACATCGCCGAGGTCGACAGGCTGCTCGAAGCCAAAGAAAAGGACCTGATGGCATTGTGAGGTCACGCATCCCGCCCATCTTCCATCCATTGATGCGCCCGCTGCGGGAACTCTGCTCCCTTCGGCGGTAATTCTCACGGCGCGGCGAGATTCCCGATCCATGTCCGACGCTCATCCTGACAATCAGCGAAACTCGACCGTCAAGGCCAAGGTGCCGCGCCACGTCGCCATCATCATGGATGGTAACGGGCGCTGGGCCGAGCGCCGTCACATGCCGCGTTTTGCCGGCCACAAGGCCGGTGTCGATGCGGTGCGCCGGGTGGTGGAGGTGATGGGCAGGCGCGGCGTCGAGGTGCTCACCCTGTTCGCCTTCAGCAGCGAGAACTGGCGCCGGCCGGAGAAGGAAGTCAGCCTGCTGATGGATCTGTTCATGGTGGCGCTGGAGCGCGAGGTCAAACGTCTCAACAAGAACAATGTGCGCCTGCGCATCATCGGCAACATCGAAGGTTTCAGTGAAAAGCTGCAAAAGCGCATCCACAAGGCGCAGGCCCTGACGGCGGACAATACCGGCCTGGTCCTGGTGGTGGCCGCCAACTACGGCGGCCGCTGGGACATCACCCAGGCGGCCAGGAAGCTGGCCTTGCGCGTCGAGGCCGGTGAACTGCGCGCCGAGGCCATCGACGCCGAGATGATGGCGGGCGAACTCTGCCTCAGCGACCTCCCCGAGCCCGACCTGTTCATCCGTTCCGGCGGCGAGATGCGCATCAGCAACTTCCTGTTATGGCAGCTGGCCTATTGCGAGATGTACTTCACCGACATCCTCTGGCCGGATTTCGACGAAGGCGTCATCGATGACGCCCTGGCGTCCTTCTCCAGGCGCCAGCGCCGCTTCGGCCGTACCGGCCAGCAGGTGGAAGAGGGCGCCGAAGGTGCTTAAGCAACGCATTCTCACCGCCCTGGTGCTGGTTCCTCTCGTCGTCTGGGGCATCATCTCGCTGCCCTCGCCGTGGCTGGCGCTGTTGTTCGGCGTGGTGGTGGCGCAGGGCGGCTGGGAGTGGAGCCGCCTGATGCGGATCGACTTCGGCGGCCTGCGCCTGGCCTACGTGGCGCTGGTGCTGAGCGGCATGGTCGGCGGCTGGTATCTGTTCGCCCAGGGTGGCGAGGTATGGCTGGCGCTGCCGGTGCTGAGCCTGTTCTGGTGGCTGCTGGCGCTGGTCTGGGTGTTGACTTATCCGCGTACCGCGTCGCGCTGGTCCCATCCTTTCGTGCAGGGCGTGATCGGCCTGCTGGTGCTGCTGCCGGCCTGGGTGGCGGTGATCGGCCTGCACGCCAGCCACGATGGCCTGGGTCCGTGGCTGGTGATGTACATGCTGAGCCTGATCTGGGTGGCGGATTCCGGCGCCTACTTCGGTGGCCGCCGCTTCGGCAAGCGCAAGCTGGCGCCGGCGGTGAGCCCCGGCAAGAGCTGGGAAGGCGTGTTTTCCGCGCTGATCCTGACCGGCCTGTATGCACTGCTGGCCGCCAGCCTGTTCGGCCTCGGCGGGAACCAGTGGCCGGCCTTCGTGGTCCTTTCGCTGGTGACGGTGATGTTCTCCATCCTCGGCGACCTGGCTGAGAGCATGTTCAAGCGCCGCGCCGGGGTGAAGGACAGCGGCACGCTGCTGCCCGGACACGGCGGGGTGCTGGACCGCATCGATAGCATCACCTCGGCGGCACCGGTGTTCGTGGTGGGTTTCTGGTTGGGGGACTTTCAGCTCTGATGACGGAGGCAACAGACACGGCGCAGGAGATTCCGCGTGGCCCGGTGGGTGTCACGGTGCTGGGGGCCACCGGCACCATCGGCGTCAACACCCTGGATGTGATCGCGCGCCATCCGGCGATCTATCGCGTGGTCGCCCTGAGCGGTAACCAGCAGGTCGAGCGGCTGGCGGAGCAGTGTCTGCGCTTCGCGCCGGAATTCGCCGTGTGCGCCGATGGCGATGCCGCGCAGCGCCTTGCCGCACAGTTGAGGCAGGCGGGTTCGGCGACCCAGGTGCTGTCCGGCATGGCGGGCCTGGAAGAGGTCGCCAGCCTGCCACAGGTGGACCAGGTGATGGCCGCCATCGTCGGCGCGGCGGGGCTGTATCCGGCCCTGGCGGCGGCGCGCGCCGGCAAGCGCGTGCTGCTGGCCAACAAGGAGGCGCTGGTGATGTCCGGGCAGGTCTTCATCGACGAGGCGCGCCGGCACAACGCCGAGTTGCTGCCCATCGACAGCGAGCACAATGCCATCTTTCAGTGCCTGCCGGTGGACTTCGCCGACGGTCTGGAGGAAGTGGGCGTGCGGCGCATCCTGCTGACCGCCTCCGGCGGCCCGTTCCGCGATGCCAGCCTCGATGAGCTGGCCAATGTCACCCCGGCGCAGGCCTGCGCGCATCCCAACTGGCGTATGGGACGCAAGATCTCCGTGGATTCCGCCACCATGATGAACAAGGGTCTGGAGCTGATCGAGGCTTGCTGGCTGTTCGATACCACGCCGGACAACATTCAGGTGGTGATTCATCCGCAGAGCGTGATCCACTCGATGGTGGAGTACATCGACGGCTCGGTGCTGGCGCAGCTGGGCAATCCGGATATGCGCACCCCCATCGCCCATGCCATGGCCTGGCCGCAGCGCATGGCCTCTGGCGTCGGCAGCCTCGACTTGTTCGACATCGCGCGGCTCGATTTCGCCGAGCCGGACATGGTCCGTTTCCCCTGTCTGCGCCTGGCCTATGAGGCGATGCGCGCCGGTGGCACGGCGCCGGCGATCCTCAATGCCGCCAACGAGATTGCGGTGCAGGCCTTTCTCGACGAACGCCTGCCCTTCACGGCGATACCCGTAGTGATCGAAAAGACCCTGGAAATGACCGAACGCCACGAAGCAAAGAACCTGGACGTGATCATGGTGGACGACCGCATAGCGCGGGAAACCGCCCGCAGGCTGGTGACGGAGGGCGTGCGTTGAGTTCATTCATTACCTCGGCGCTGGCCCTGATCGTTACCCTGGGCCTGCTCATCGCCTTCCATGAATTCGGCCACTTCTGGACCGCCCGCAAGCTGGGCGTGAAGGTGCTGCGTTTCTCCGTCGGCTTCGGCAAGCCGCTGTGGTCGCGCCGCTACGGGTCGGACGATACCGAATACGTCATCGCCGCCTTCCCTCTCGGCGGCTATGTGAAGATGCTCGACGAGCGCGAGGGCGAGGTGCCCGAGGCCGAGCGGCACCGGGCCTTCAACAATCAGTCGGTGTGGCGGCGCATCGCCATCGTTGCCGCCGGGCCGATCTTCAACTTCATTTTTGCCATCATCGCCTTCTGGCTCATGTACATGCTGGGCGTGCCGGGCGTGAAACCGGTGATCGGCGAGGTGGCGCCGGCCTCCATCGCCGCCGAGGCGGGGTTCCGCGCCGGCGACGAGATCATCGCGGTCGACGGCGTCGCCACGCCGACCTGGAACACGGTGCGCCTGACCCTGCTCGACAAGTCGCTGGGCCAGGACGTCGTCGAGCTGCGGGTGCGCGGTGACGACGGCCTGGAGCAGCAGCTGTCGCTGCCGGTGGCCGCTATCCCCGCCGAAGAAAAGCAGCAGGATTTGTTGCGCTACGTGGGCATAACCCCGTGGCGCATGGATTATCCGCCGGTGCTGGGCGAGCTGGCCCCCGATGGTGCGGCGGCCAGGGCCGGGCTGAAGAGCGGCGACCGCATCCTGGCCGCCGATGGCGAGCCCATCGAGGACTGGATGCAGCTGGTGGAGTTCGTGCGCGCGCACCCCGAGCAAACGGTCGAACTGCGAATAGAGCGCGACGGCGTGGAGCAGACGGTCGACGTGCACGTCGCCAGCCATGTCACCGGCAGCGGCGTGATCGGCCGCATCGGCGCCGCGCCCGCGCCGGTGGGCCCGCTGCCCGACGAGATGCGCACCGAGGTGCGCTTCGGTCCCATCGCCGCGGTGGGCGAGGCGTTGAGCAAGACCTGGCAGATGTCGTCGCTGACGCTGCGCATGATCGGTAAGATGATCGTTGGCGAGGTGTCGGTGGAGAACCTGAGCGGGCCGATCACCATCGCCACCTATGCCGGTTATTCCGCCAGCGTGGGGATTACCTCGTTCCTGTATTTCCTCGCCATCATCAGCATCAGCCTGGGCGTGCTCAACCTGCTGCCCATCCCGCTGCTCGACGGCGGTCACCTGATGTATTACCTGGTGGAGATCGTCAAGGGCAGCCCCCTCTCCGACGAGGTGCAGATGCGGATGCAGCGCCTGGGCATCGTCCTGCTGGCGATGCTGATGCTGCTGGCCTTCTACAACGACCTCAACCGGCTCTGGGGTGGTTAAGGGGATGCGATCGTGTCGTTGGGTCTTTCTTTTGCTGTTGTTGCTGGCCGTCGTGTCGCCGGCCCATGCCTTCAAGCCCTTCGTGGTCGCCGATATCCAGGTAAAGGGGCTGCAACGCATCTCGCTGGGCACGACCTTCAACTATCTGCCGGTCAAGGTGGGCGAAACCCTCACCGACGAAAAGGCCAGCGCGGCGATTCGCGCCCTGTTCAGGACCGGCTTTTTTGAGGATGTGCGTCTCTACCGGCAGGGACGGGAACTGGTCATCGAGGTCAAGGAGCGGCCCTCCATCGCCAAGATCGAGATCTTCGGCAACGAGGATCTGAGCACCGAGGATCTCACCGCGGCGCTGAAGCAGGTGGGGCTGGTGGAGGGACGGGTGTTCAACCGCTCCATTCTCGACCAGGTACAGCAGGAACTGCACCGGCAGTATTTCAGCCTGGGCAAGTACGCGGTGAAGATCGAAGCCACCATCAAGCCGCTGGAGCGCAACCGCGTCGAGGTGGCCCTGGACATCACCGAAGGCAAGGCGGCGCAGATCCGCCAGATCAATATCGTCGGCGCCAAGGCGTTTCCGGAATCGCGCCTGCTGGGTGAATTCCAGCTCAGCACGCCGACCATGATCTCCTTCATCGACAGCAGCGGCAAGTATTCCAAGCAGCAATTGCTGGGCGATCTGGAGACCCTGCGTTCCTTCTATCTGGACCGCGGCTATCTGCACTTCAATATCGAGTCGACCCAGGTCTCCATCACGCCCACCAAACGCGATGTCTACGTTACCATCAACGTCTCGGAAGGCGAGCGCTACCATGTCGGCAAGGTGCGCATCGCCGGTAACCTGGTGGTGCCGGAGAGCGAATTGCGCGCCCTGTTGCAGGTGCGGGCTGGGCAGGTGTTTTCGCGCCGCGACGTGGCGGAGAGTTCCAGCAAGATCAGCGAGCGCCTCGGCATCGACGGCTACGCCTTCGCCAATGTCAATGCGGCGCCGCAGGTCGACGAGGAAAAACGCATCGTCGACCTGACCTTCTTCGTCGACCCCGGCAATCGCGTCTATGTGCGCCGCATCAACATCACCGGCAACACCAAGACCCGCGACGAGGTGGTGCGCCGCGAGATCCGCCAGATGGAGGGCGGCTGGCTGTCGACGCCGCTGGTGGATCGTTCCAAGATCCGCCTGCAACGGCTGGGTTTCTTCGATGGCGTCAATGTCGAAACCCCGCCGGTGCCCGGCACCAACGACCAGGTGGACCTGAATTTCGACGTTACCGAAGGCTCCACCGGCAATTTCTCCGCCGGCATGGGCTATGGCCAGACCCAGGGCCTGCTGTTCAACCTGAGCGTGACCTTCAAGAACTTCCTCGGCACCGGCAATCGCGTCAGCGCGGAGATGAACAACAGCCGCATCAACACCATCTACCGCTTCTCGCACACGGATCCCTATTTCACCGACGATGGCGTGAGCCGCACCCTCAGCGTTCACTACCGCTCCACCGACGCCAATGCGGCCAACCTGGCCTCCTACCTGTCCGATACCTATGGAGCAGGGGTCAATTTCGGCGTGCCGCTGAGCGAATTCAACCGCGTCGGCGTGGGGCTGGACTTCAAGAACACCCGGATCTCCACCGTCGACGGCGTTTCTCCGCAGAGCTATATCGACTGGCTGGACGCGAACGGCTCGGGCTTCGATACCTTTCTGTTGTCCGGCAGCTGGTCCTATGACACGCGCAACAAGGCCATTTTTGCCGATCGCGGCTTTTACAATCAGCTTTCGGCCAGTGTCGCGGTGCCCGGCCTGGACCTGAGCTATTACAAGGTGAGTTACCGCATCAAGTCCTACTATCCCCTGTTCTGGGGCCTGGTCTGGTACATGGGCGGCACCGTGGCCAGCGGTGACGGCTATGGCGATACCGGCAGTCTGCCCTTCTGGGAGCATTACTTCGCCGGTGGCGTGAATTCCGTGCGCGGCTTCCGCGCCAACACGCTGGGGCCGCGCGAGACGGATATCGACCGCCCGGTGGGTGGTTCGGCCAAGCTGGTGGGTAATTTCGAGCTGTACTTCCCGGCCCCCTTCGAGGGCGCGGAAAAGAGCCTGCGGCTCAGCGCCTTCATCGATGCCGGCAACGTGTTCGCCAGCTTCCAGAAGATTGCCGCCGAAGAGCTGCGGGTTTCCGCCGGCGTCTCGGCCATCTGGCTGAGTCCGGTGGGCGCCCTGGCCTTCAGCTGGGGCTGGCCGGTCAAATTCGATGGCGATGATCAGAAGGAGCTGTTCCAATTCACCATCGGCACCGGCTTTTGAACCCGTGAGCTGATCTCCGCCGCAAACGGCCGCTTGGCCATTGGGCCGCAGTCCGATTTCGTGGCATCATTACAACCTTTAGCCGCGTTCGCGGATTCTTGACAACGGGAGTGCAGACAGAAAATGCGCAAATTGTTCGTTTGTTTGTTGGGGGCGCTGGTCTCGGTGGCCATCATGGGTTCGCTGCAGGCAGCCGAATTGAAGATCGGTGTCGTGAATGCCCCGAAGGTCCTCGAACAGGCGCCACAGGCCGAGGCCGCGCGGCTTCGCCTGCAAGAGGAATTCTCGCCCCGGGACAAGGCCATGCAGGCCTCGCAGAAAGAGCTGAAGAGCCTGGAAGAGCGCCTGGGCCGCGATGGCGCCATCATGAGCGAGTCCGAGCGCCGCAAGCTGGAACGCGACATCATCTCCCGCCAGCGCGACCTGAAGCGTGAGCGCGAGGAATTCACCGAAGACCTCAATATCCGCCGCAACGAGGCCTTCGAGAAATTGCGCCGGCGCGTGTTTCAGGTCATCGTCAACCTCGCCGAGTCCGAGAATTACGACCTGATCCTTAGCGATGGCGTGGTCTTCGCCAGTGACAAGGTCGATATCACCGAGACCGTGCTCCAGCGCCTCAGCGCCGAGTTCAAGGCAAATCCCAGTAACGGGAAGTAGCCGTGTTCACTCTGGCCGAACTGGCCGAGCGCCTCGGCGCGCGTCTGCTGGGGGAGGGCGAGCGCCGCGTTTCCCGTGTCGCCACGCTGACCTCGGCCGGCGAGGGCGACATCGCCTTCATCACCAACAAGCGCTATCGCAGCCAGTTGGCGCAGACCCGCGCCACGGCCGTTCTGCTGAGCGAGGCGGATATCGAATTCGCCGGCGAGGGCGTTCACGCCCTGGTGGTCGACGATCCCCATCTGGCCTATGCCCGGGTGGCGGCCTGGCTGAATCCCGAGCCCGACGAAGGCAGCGGCGTGCATCCATCGGCGGTGGTCGATGCCGCGGCGGAGGTTCATGCCAGCGCCTGGATCGGCCCGCAGTGCGTGATCGAGGCGGGCGCCGTGATCGGCGCCGATTGCCGCATCGGCCCCGGCTGCGTGGTGGGCCGGGGTGCGGTGATCGGCGAAGGCGGGCGGCTGGTGGCCAATGTCACCATCTGCCGCGACAGCCGTATCGGCAAGCGGGCGATGATCCACCCCGGGGTGGTGATCGGCGCCGACGGTTTCGGCTTTGCCAACGACAAGGGCGAGTGGGTGAAGATCCCGCAGCTGGGCCGGGTGCTGATCGGCGATGACGTGGACATCGGCGCCAATACCACCATCGACCGCGGCGCCATCGAGGACACGGTGATC
>DRQN01000093.1 GCA_011371455.1 Gammaproteobacteria bacterium | reverse complement strand
CGGTTCCCGGTGCTGGTTTATCTTGCTCTGTGCCTCCGTGGCATTGATGGTGTACCTTGCTCCGCCGGGTTGATCAGGCCGGCCACTACGTTCCGCCCTTCGTTCATGAGGATGTTGTAGGTCCGGCAGGCGGCTGCCGTGTCCATCACCTCCACGCCAATCTGCCGAGAAGTCAGTTCGGCGAGGATCTCCGCGGCCGGAAAATCGAGGGTCTTTCCGGTTCCCAGCAGCACCACCTCCGGCGCCAGCGCCATGATGGCCTGCAGGTGCTCGGCCAGCAGCTCGTCGAGGTGGCTGGGCGGCCAGTCTTCGATGAGTTGCTTGGGGCTGACGATGCAGCTACGGGTGAGGGTTCTGACCTCCACCGGCTGCGGCTCGTCGGCCTCGAGGATGGCCGGCAGGGTGATGTTGATGGCGCCCGGGCTGTAGGCGCGGATGGTGTAGGAGGTGAAGTCCCGTTCCTGGTTGAATTTCATAGGCTTTCCCGAATCTGTGGCGTCATGGTCAAGGGGTGGGCGGGTGCGGTATACTTTGCGCCTTTTTTGCGCACCGGATTATTGGCTTTCCACGCATGTTCGACGAATTCCCAAGAATAAAACGCCTGCCCCCCTACGTTTTCAACATTGTAAACGACTTGAAGGCCAAGGCGCGCGCGCGCGGTGAGGATATCGTCGATTTCGGCATGGGCAACCCGGATCAGCCCACGCCCAGGCACATCGTCGACAAGCTGGTGGAGGTGTCGCGGCGTGGCAATACGCACCGCTATTCGGTTTCCAGGGGCATTCCACGTCTGCGCCGGGCGATCTGCAATTGGTACAAGGATCGCTACGGGGTGGAGCTGGACCCGGAGTCCGAGGCCATCGTCACCATCGGCTCCAAGGAGGGCCTGGCGCATCTGGCCATGGCCACGGTGGGGCCGGGCGATGCGGTGCTGGTGCCCAATCCCTCATATCCCATCCACCCCTATGGCTTCGTCATCGCCGGTGCCGACATCCGCCACGTGCCGCTGGTGCCGGACGGCGACTTCTTCTCCGAGCTGGAGAAGGCCATCAAGGACACCTGGCCCAAGCCCAAGATGCTGGTGCTGAACTTTCCCGGCAATCCCACCACCCAGTGCGTGGAGCTGGAGTTCTTCGAGAAGGTGGTGGCGATTGCCAAAGAACACGAGATCTGGGTGGTGCACGATATCGCCTATGCCGACATCGTCTTCGACGGCTACAAGCCGCCCTCCATTCTGGAAGTGCCGGGAGCGAAAGCGGTGGCGGTGGAGTTCTTCACCCTCTCCAAGAGCTACAACATGCCGGGCTGGCGCGTCGGCTTCATGGTCGGCAACCCGACCCTGGTGGCGGCCCTGGCGCGCATGAAGTCGTATCTCGACTATGGCATGTTCACCCCCATCCAGGTGGCGGCCATCCACGCCCTGGAGGGGCCGCAGGAATGCGTGCAGGAGATCGCCGACATGTACCGCAGCCGCCGCGACGTGCTCTGCGACGGCCTCGATGCCCTGGGCTGGAAGGTGGAGAAGCCCAAGGCGACCATGTTCGTGTGGGCGCCGATCCCGGAACAGTACCGCCACCTGGGCTCGCTGGAGTTCAGCAAGAAGCTGCTGCAGGAGGCCAAGGTGGCCGTTTCGCCGGGGGTGGGCTTCGGCGAATACGGCGACGATCACGTGCGCTTCGGCCTGATCGAGAACGAGCACCGCACGCGGCAGGCGCTGCGCGGCATCCGCGACATGTTCCGTGCCGATGCGGGCGGGTAGACGAATTTTTTCAACGCAAAGGCGCAAAGAGCGCAAAGGTTTTTTTATATCCCACTGGAAACGGCCTCGGCCGTTTCCAGTGGGGAATTCTTCAGGTTTTTCTTCGCGTCCTTTGCGCCTTGGCGCCTTTGCGTTGAGGCTTTTTCAGTAGCGAACGAATCGAAAGGGGAACAACGTTGGAACCGGTAAAGGTTGGACTGTTGGGAATGGGCACCGTCGGTGGCGGTACCGTGAACGTACTCAAGCGCAACGCGGAGGAGATCGCGCGGCGCGCCGGGCGTGGCGTGGTGATCACCCATGCCGCCACCCGAGACATCAACAAGCCGCGCATCTGCGACACCAGCGGCATCACCCTCACCACCGACCCACAGGCGGTGGTGAACGATCCCGAGGTGCAGATCGTGGTCGAGTTGATCGGCGGTGACGGCCTGGCCCGCGAGCTGGTGCTGGCGGCCATCGACAACGGCAAGCACGTGGTCACCGCCAACAAGGCGCTGATCGCCAAGCATGGTAACGAGATCTTCGCCCGCGCCCGGGAAAAGGGCGTGATGGTGGCCTTCGAGGCCGCGGTGGCCGGCGGCATCCCCATCATCAAGGCGGTGCGCGAGGGCCTGGCCGCCAACCAGATCGAGTGGCTGGCCGGCATCATCAACGGCACCGGTAACTTCATTCTCACCGAGATGCGCGACAAGGGCCGCGATTTCGCCGGGGTGCTGGCCGAGGCCCAGGCCCTGGGCTACGCCGAGGCCGATCCCACCTTCGACGTGGAGGGCATCGACGCCGCGCACAAGCTGACCATCCTCGCCTCCATCGCCTTCGGCATCCCGCTGCAGTTCGATGACTGCTTCACCGAGGGCATCACCAAGATCACCCGCGAGGACGTGGCCTACGCCGAGGAACTGGGCTACCGCATCAAGCACCTGGGCGTGGCGCGGCGCACCACGGCCGGCGTGGAGCTGCGCGTGCACCCGACCCTGATCCCCGAGCGCCGCCTCATCGCCAACGTCGACGGCGTGATGAACGCGGTGCTGGTGAAGGGCGACGCCGTCGGCCCGACCCTGTACTACGGCGCCGGTGCCGGCGCCGAGCCCACCGCCTCGGCGGTGGTGGCGGACCTGGTGGACGTCACCCGCACCCTCACCGCCGACCCGGAGAACCGCGTGCCGCACCTGGCCTTCCAGCCCGATGCCCTGAGCGACCTGCCCATCCTGCCCGTGGCCGAGATCGAGACTGCCTACTACCTGCGCCTGCAGGCCGCGGACAAGCCCGGCGTGCTGGCCGACGTCACCCGCCTCCTCGGCGACAGCGGCATCAGCATCGAGGCCATCCTGCAGAAAGAGCCGGTGGGCGATAGCGAGGCCACCGTCATCATCCTCACCCACCGCGTGCAGGAGGCGAAGATGGACTACGCCATTGGCGCCATCGAGGGCCTCGACAGCATCGGTGGTGAGATCATGCGCATCCGTCTGGAGACACTGGATGCCGACTGAATCAGTGCTGAGTGCTAAGTGCTGAGTAAAAACTTCTCGGCACTCAGAATTCAGCACTCGGAACTTAGAATTAGAGGAACAACCATGCCATTCCGCAACCGCTACACCGGCCTCATCGACAAGTACCGCGACCGCCTGCCGGTGCACGACGACACCCGCGTCATCAGCCTCGGCGAGGGCAACACGCCCCTGATCCGCCTCAACAACATCCCCGCCCTGCTGGGCCGTGACGTGGACATCTACGTCAAGTACGAGGGTCTCAACCCCACCGGCTCGTTCAAGGACCGCGGCATGACCATGGCGGTGACCAAGGCGGTGGAGGAGGGCAGCAAGGCCATCATCTGCGCCTCCACCGGCAACACCTCGGCCGCCGCGGCCGCCTATGCCGCGCGCGCCGGCATCACCGCCTTCGTACTCATCCCCGAGGGCAAGATCGCCATGGGCAAGCTGGCCCAGGCCATGATCCACGGCGCGGTGGTGATCCAGATCAGGGGCAACTTCGATGCCGGCATGCAGATCGTCAAGGACGTGGCCGAGCACGCCCCGGTGACCATCGTCAACTCCATCAACCCCTACCGCCTGCAGGGGCAGAAGACCGCCGCCTTCGAGATTATCGAGGAGCTGGGCGCGGCCCCCGACTACCACTGCCTGCCGGTGGGCAACGCCGGCAACATCACCGCCCACTGGATGGGCTACAGCGAGTACCACGAGAACGGCATCGTCAACAACCGCCCGCGCATGGTGGGCTACCAGGCCAGCGGCTCCGCGCCCTTCCTGCGCGGCCACATGGTGGACAACCCCGAGACCGTGGCCACCGCCATCCGCATCGGCCACCCGCAGAGCTGGGACAAGGCCTGGAAGGTGCGCGAGGCGTCCGAGGGCTGGTTCGACGAATGCACGGACGAGGAGATCCTCGCCGCGCAGAAGCTGCTCACGGAAAAGGAAGGCGTGTTCTGCGAGCCGGCCTCCGCCACCTCCCTGGCCGGCGCCATGCGCGACGTCAAGGCCGGCAAGATCCCCGAGGGCTCGAAGATCGTCTGCACCCTCACCGGCAACGGCCTCAAGGACCCGGAGACCGCCATCCGCCAGTGCGAGAACAGCGGCGTGATGGTCACCGTCGAGGCCACCATGGACGCGGTCAAGGGTGCCATCCTCGACAACATGTAATCTGATTTTCACCACAGAGGCACAGAGTCCTCGGAGAAAGATATTGTTTCTTGCCAAGGCGCAGAGAGCTTGCCAAGAAGATCTTATGGTGGGTTCTGCGCCTTGGCGCGATAAATTTTTTCAATCCTCTGTGAACGCCGTGTCTCTGTGGTGAATGACAATGCCAGTCACCCCATCCAATGAAATTTGATCTCCTGCACACCAGCGGCGCTGCCCGCCGCGGTCGCCTGACGTTCGCCCGCGGCACGGTGGAGACGCCGGCCTTCATGCCCGTGGGCACCTACGGCACGGTGAAGGCCATGACGCCGGAGGAGCTGGTGGGCCTGGGCGCGGAGATCATCCTCGGCAACACCTTCCACCTCATGCTGCGCCCGGGCACCGAAGTCATCGAGGCCCACGGCGACCTGCATGATTTCATGCACTGGGAACGGCCCATCCTCACCGACTCCGGCGGCTTCCAGGTGTTCAGCCTCGGTGAGATGAGGAAGATCACGGAAGAGGGCGTCACCTTCCGCTCGCCGGTCAACGGCGACAAGGTGTTCCTCGGCCCCGAGGAGTCCATGGCGGTGCAGCGCGCGCTGGGCGCGGACGTCGTCATGTGCTTCGACGAGTGCACGCCCTACCCGGCGGACGAGCGCCAGGCCGGCGAGTCCATGCAGCTCTCCCTGCGTTGGGCCGAGCGCTCGAAGGTGGCCCACGGGGATAATCCCAACGCCCTGTTCGGCATCGTCCAGGGCGGCATGTACGAGGACCTGCGCGCCGAGTCCGTGGCCGGCCTGCTGGCCATCGGCTTCGACGGCTACGCCATCGGCGGACTGTCCGTGGGTGAGCCCAAGGAAGACATGCTGCGGGTGCTGGATCACACCACCCCGCATCTGCCGACCGGCCGCCCGCGTTACCTGATGGGCGTGGGCAAGCCCGAGGATCTGGTCGAAGCGGCGCGGCGCGGCATCGACATGTTCGACTGCGTGCTGCCCACCCGCAACGCGCGCAACGGCCACCTGTTCACCCGCCACGGCGACCTGAAGATCCGCAACGCCTGCCACGAACGCGACACCCGTCCGTTGGACGAGGACTGCGGCTGCTACACCTGCCGCAACTACAGCCGCAGCTACCTGCGCCACCTGGACAAGACCCACGAGATCCTCGGCGCGCGGCTCAACACCATCCACAACCTCTATTACTACCAGGAACTGATGCAGGGCCTGCGCGAGGCCATCGCCGGTGATCGCCTCGACGCCTTTGTCGCCGAGTTCTACGCCCGGCGTGCGCCATAGGCCATCGGTTGTGGCATAATGCGCGCTTTTCCCGCCGGGCTTTGCCGGCGGGGGCTGCGCGCGATTGAATCTTTCGTGTCAATCGGCGACTAACGCATCCGTGGATTCAGGGAATCCACTTGTCGATCACTTTATAAAGGAAAGGTAACGGTATGAGTTTTTTTATCTCTGATGCATTGGCCGAAGGCGCCGCCGCCGCGCCCGCCGCGGGTTCCGCCGAGGGCAGTCTGATGGGCCTGCTGCCCCTGGTGCTGATCTTCGTGTTGTTCTATTTCATGCTGATCCGCCCCCAGGCCAAGCGCGCCAAGGAGCACAAGAACATGGTGGCGGCGCTGGCCAAGGGCGACGAGATCGTCACTCAGGGCGGCCTGCTGGGCAAGATCACCGAGGTCGACGACAGCTTCCTCAGCGTGCAGATCGCCGACGGCGTGGAGGTCAAGGTGCAGCGCCAGGCCGTGTCCACCCTGGTTCCCAAGGGCACCATCAAGTCCGCCTGAACGGTCTCGCTTCGCCTGCCTGAATCACCCTGCCCACGGAGTCGGTTGTCGTGAATCAATATCCTGCCTGGAAGTATCTGCTCGTCATCCTCGTTTTGGTGGTGAGCACGATATACGCCCTGCCCAACCTCTACGGTGAGGATCCCGCCCTGCAGGTGACTTCGACCCGCACCGCGCAAGTCGACATCACCACCCAGGAAAAGGTGCAGAAGTTGCTCACGGAGGCCGGCATCCGGTACGACAGCATCGGTCTCAGCGATGCCCAGCTGCTGGTGCGCTTCGCGGATACCGAGACCCAGCTGGCGGCCAAGGACGTGGTGAAGAAGGGCCTGGGGCGCGGCTACGTGGTGGCCCTCAACCTCGCCCCGCGCACCCCGGACTGGCTGGTGTCGCTGGGCGCGGCGCCCATGTACCTGGGCCTGGATCTGCGCGGCGGCGTGCACTTCCTCATGGAGGTGGACGTAGAAGCAGCGGTGAGGCAGGCCGAGGAGCGCTATATCAGTGATTTCCGCAGCCTGTTGCGCGAGAACAAGGTGCGCTATGCGCGCATAGCCCGCTACAGCAACGAAGACGTCGAAAGCGACGGCCTGGCGCGCAGCGGCGTGGAGATCAGGTTCAAGTCCGCCGAGGCGCGGGACCAGGCCGAGGAACTGATCAGCGGCGAATACCCGGACCTGGAGCTGAAGACCGACGACCGCGCCGACGGCTATTATCTGCTGGCCGGGCTGGACGACAAGGAGCGCCGCGAGGTGCGCAAGCTGGCGCTGAAGCAGAACATCACCACCCTGCGCAACCGCGTCAACGAACTGGGCGTGGCCGAGCCGGTGATCCAGCAGCAGGGCGAGAACCGCATCGTGGTGCAGTTGCCGGGCGTGCAGGACACCGCCCGCGCCAAGGAGATCCTCGGCGCCACCGCGACCCTGGAATTCCGCCTCGCCGACGAGACCCACGACGTGCAGGAGGCCCTGCGCGGTCGCGTGCCGCCGGGCCTGAAGCTGTACCCGCAGCGCGAGGGCGGCTACGTGTTGCTGAAGAACCGCGTCATGCTCACCGGCGACTACATCATCGACGCCTCCTCCGGCATCGACCAGCAGACCGGCAGTCCGGCGGTGTACATCACCCTCGACGGCAAGGGCGCCAGCATCTTCAGCAAGGTCACCGGTGAGAACGTGAAGAAGCTGATGGCGGTGGTGTTCATCGAGAACAAGACCGAGACGCGCATGGTCGACGGCAAACCGAAGAAGGTGCGCCACACGGTGGAAGAGGTGATCAACGTGGCGCGCATCCAGGAGCAGCTTTCCAAGCGCTTCCAGATCACCGGCCTGGACAGCACCCAGGAGGCCCACAATCTGGCCCTGCTGCTGCGCGCCGGCGCCCTGGCCGCGCCCATCGAGATCGTCGAGGAGCGCACCATCGGCCCCAGCCTCGGCCAGGACAACATCGACCAGGGCTTCCTGTCGGTGGTCATCGGCTTCATCCTGGTGCTGGCCTTCATGGCCCTGTGGTATCGCGGCTTCGGCCTGGTGGCCAACCTGGCGCTGGCGATGAACCTGGTGGTGATCGTCGCCGTGCTGTCCATGCTGCAGGCCACTCTTACCCTGCCGGGCATCGCCGGCATCGTGCTCACCGTGGGCATGGCGGTGGATGCCAACGTGCTGATCTTCGAGCGCATCCGCGAGGAATTGCGCAACGGCGTCAGCCCGCAAACGGCCATCAGCGCGGGTTATGAAAAGGCCTTCACGACCATCGCCGACGCCAACATCACCACCCTGATCGCGGCGGTGATCCTGTTCGGCTTCGGTACCGGGCCCATCAAGGGTTTCGCCATTACCCTGTCCATCGGCATCGTCACCTCCATGTTTACCGCCATCATGGGTACCCGCGCGGTGGTGAACCTGGTCTACGGCGGCCGCCGTATCGACAAGCTTTCCATCTAGGGCATCGACATGCAGTTATTCAAGCAAGCCACCAACTTCGACTTCATGGGCAAGCGCAAACTTGCCGTCGCTTTCTCTGCCGTGCTGCTGTTGATCTCCATCGGCGCCCTGGCCACCAAGGGCCTCAACTTCGGCCTCGACTTCACCGGCGGCACCTTGATCGAGCTGGGTTACGAGCATCCGGTGGATCTCACGGAGGTGCGCGGTATCCTGGAGACGGAAGGCTTCAAAGAGGCCGTCGTGCAGCATTTCGGCACCGCCTCCGACATCCTCATCCGCATTGCCCCCCACCCGGAGCAGAGCAACGCCGACATCAGCAACCGGGTAATGGATCTGCTCAATGCGCACGAGGATGGCAAGATCGACATGCGCCGGGTCGAATTCGTCGGCCCGCAAGTGGGCGAAGAACTGGCCAACGACGGTGGCCTGGCGATGATCTATGCACTGATCTGCATCCTCGTCTACGTCGGCTTCCGTTTCGAATACCGGCTCGCCGTGGGTTCGGTGATGGCCCTGGTGCACGACGTGGTGATCACCCTGGGGGTGTTTTCCCTGTTCCAGCTGGATTTCGACCTCACCGTGCTGGCGGCGATCCTGGCGGTGATCGGCTACTCGCTCAACGACACCATCGTGGTGTTCGACCGCATCCGCGAGAATTTTCGCAAGATGCGCAAGGGGACCAGCGAAGAGGTCATCAACGTGTCCCTGAACCAGACCCTGTCGCGCACCGTGATCACCTCTTTCACCACCCTGCTGGTGTTGCTCGCGCTGTTTGTCTTCGGCGGTGAGCTGATCCATGGCTTCGCCACCGCCTTGCTCGTCGGCGTGATCATCGGCACCTATTCCTCCATCTACGTCGCCAGCTCCAGCGCCCTGATGCTGGGCATCAGCAAGGCCGACCTGATGCCGGTGGTGGTGGAGAAGGAAGGCGCCGAGATCGACGACCGTCCATAGCCAACATTAGCGTAAAAAGAACTTTCAAGAATTGCCGGGAGCAAGCATGTTTAGCAAGACCATGAATATCGCCGATTTCGACCCCGAACTGTGGGACGTGATCCAGAAGGAAGAAGTGCGCCAGGAAGAGCACATCGAACTCATCGCCTCCGAGAACTACACCAGCCCGCGCGTGATGCAGGCCCAGGGCACCGTGCTCACCAACAAGTACGCCGAAGGCTATCCCGGCAAGCGCTACTACGGCGGCTGCGAATACGTGGACGTGGCCGAGCAGCTGGCCATCGACCGTGCCAAGCAACTGTTCGGCGCCGACTACGCCAACGTGCAGCCGCACTCCGGTTCGCAGGCCAACGGCGCCGTCTATCTGGCCCTGCTGCAGCCCGGCGACACCATCCTCGGCATGAGCCTGGCCCATGGCGGCCATCTTACCCACGGCGCCAGGGTCAGCGCCTCCGGCAAGCTCTACAACGCCATCCAGTATGGCCTCGACGACAGCACCGGCGAGATCGACTACGCCCAGGTCGAGGCCCTGGCGAAAGAGCACCAGCCGAAGATGATCGTGGCCGGCTTCTCCGCCTATTCACGCGTAGTCGACTGGCAGCGCTTCCGCGACATCGCGGACAGCGTCGGCGCCTACCTGATGGTGGACATGGCCCACGTCGCCGGCCTCATCGCCGCCGGCGAATACCCCAGCCCGGTGGCCATCGCCGACGTCACCACCACCACCACCCACAAGACCCTGCGCGGCCCGCGCGGCGGCCTGATCCTGGCCCGCGCCAACGCCGAGATCGAGAAGAAGCTCAACTCCGCCGTGTTCCCCGGCCTGCAGGGCGGCCCCCTGATGCACGTCATCGCCGGCAAGGCGGTGGCCTTCAAGGAGGCCCTGGCCCCCGAATTCAAGGCGTACCAGCAGCAGGTGGTGAAGAACGCCCGCGCCATGGCCGAGGTGATGCAGGGCCGCGGCTACAAGATCGTCTCCGGCGGCACCGACAACCACCTGTTCCTGGTGGACCTCATCGACAAGGGCATCACCGGCAAGGCCGCCGACGCCGCCCTCGGCGCCGCCAACATCACCGTCAACAAGAACGCCGTGCCGAACGATCCGCAATCGCCCTTCGTCACCAGCGGCATCCGCGTCGGTACCCCGGCCATGACCACCCGCGGTTTCAAGGAAGAGGAGGCCCGACAGCTCGCCGGCTGGATGTGCGACGTGATGGACGACGTGGAAGACAGCGCTACCATCGAACGCGTCAAGGGCGAGGTGCTGGCCCTGTGCAAGCGCTTCCCGGTCTATGCTTGAGATTTGAAAAACTGATTCACCACAGAGGCACGGAGAACACAGGGAACCAATACATGATCGCCATCCCGGCGCAGGCCGGAATCCAGTGGCTGGGGTGGAATGGCGATGATTGATCATCGATGTCCCAAGTCCGAATATTGTCGTGATTTTCTCTGTGCCCTCCGTGCCTCTGTGGTGAACAAATCTTCACCCAAGCCAGGTAAACCGCCATGCACTGCCCCTTCTGCGACGCCGAAGACACCAAGGTCATCGATTCGCGTTTGGCGAACGAAGGCTTTGTCGTACGCCGGCGCCGCGAGTGCCTGACCTGCAGCGAACGCTTCACCACCTTCGAGACCGCCGAACTGGTGATGCCCAAGCTGGTGAAGAACGATGGCCGCCGCGAACCCTTCAATGAAGACAAACTGCGTGCCGGCTTCACCCGCGCGCTGGAAAAGCGCCCCGTCAGCGCCGAAGACATCGAGTCCGCCATCGGCCGCATCAAGAAGCGCCTGCGCGTCACCGGCGACCGCGAAGTGCCCTCGCGCACCCTCGGCGAATGGGTGATGGACGAGCTGCGCGACCTCGACCAGGTGGCCTACGTGCGCTTCGCCTCCGTGTACCGCAGTTTCGAGGACGTCAACGCCTTCCGCGAGGAGATCGAGCGCCTGGAGAAGTCGCCCACCCCCGAGCAGAAGCGTAGCCAGCTGCCCCTCATCGACCAGGACGATGGCTAAGGCGTCCTTCAGCGCCGACGACCACCGCCACATGGCCCGCGCCCTGCAACTGGCGGCGCGCGGCCTCTACACCACCGACCCCAACCCACGCGTCGGCTGCGTGCTGGTGCGTGGCGGCGAGGTGGTGGGCGAGGGCTGGCACGAGCGCGCCGGCGAACCCCATGCCGAGATCCATGCCCTGCGCGCCGCCGGCGGGCAAGCCCGTGGCGCCACCGCCTACGTCAGCCTGGAGCCTTGCGCCCACCACGGCCGCACGCCACCCTGCGCCGAGGCGCTGATCGAAGCAGGCGTCGCGCGCGTGGTCGCGGCGATGGAAGACCCCAACCCCCAGGTCGCCGGTCAGGGCCTGCGGATGCTGCGTGGGGCCGGCATCGAGGCCGAGGCCGGCCTGCTGCAGGCCCAGGCCGAGGCGCTGAACCCCGGCTTCGTCAAACGCATGCGCACCGGCCGCCCCTTCGTGCGCTGCAAACTGGCCATGAGCCTCGACGGCCGCACCGCCATGGCCTCCGGCGAGAGCCAGTGGATCACCGGCCCCGCCGCGCGCGCCGACGTGCACCGCCTGCGCGCCCGCAGCAGCGCCATGCTCACCGGCATCGGCACCGTGCTCGCCGACGACCCCTCGCTCGACGCCCGCCTGGACACGGACGAACCCGTGCAGCAGCCCCTGCGCGTGGTGCTCGACAGCCGCCTGCGCCTGCCCGTGACGGCGCGCATGCTGTCGCTGCCCGGCCGCACCATCGTCTGCTGCGCCGGGGGCGCCGACCCGGCGCGCGCCGGGGCCCTGCAGGCCGCCGGCGCCGAGGTCATCGAGCTGGGCGCGGAGCCGGGGCGCGTATCCCCCACCGCGGTGCTCGACTTCCTCGGCCGCGAGGGCGTCAACGAAGTCATGGTCGAGGCCGGTGCCACCCTCAACGGCGCCCTGCTGGCCGCCGGCCTGATCGACGAACTCGTCGTCTACCTCGCCCCCCACCTCATGGGCGACGCCGCGCGCGGCCTGTTCCACCTGCCGGGACTGGAACACATGCGTGAGCGCATCGGGCTGACGATCACGGACATCCGCGCCGTGGGGCAGGACTGGCGCCTTACCGCCGGCATCCAGGGCCCCGGCGCCTGACCACCGCTTTGAGCAAATGGCAAAGCGGTGCTATAAGAAGTCCGTCGTCAGAAGCGAGGTCGGTGACGTGCCAATCCGGTTCCGTGCATGATGCCCGAGGGGAGCGGGGCGGGTTACCTTCCCTGGATATTGCCCTCGGCGCTCGCCTCGCTGCTGTGCCTGCTGGTGGCCCGGGTCATTTGCAACCGGCGCAGGCTGCCCATCGTGCGCGCCTTTTTCTGGTTCCTTGCCTGCGTCTTCATCTGGGTCTTCGCCCGCTTTCTCATCACGCTCTCGGATGACGACGGCCTGCGCCTGCTGATCTCGAAGTTCCAGTACATCGGCATCGCCTTCACGCCACTTGCCTGGCTGGTGTTCTCCCTCACCGCCATCAGGGCCACACGCTACCTGACCCGCCGCACCCTGCTGCTCCTTGCCATCGTGCCCTTCATCACGGTACTGCTGGCCTTGAGCAATGACTACCACCACCTCATCTGGACGCAGATCCGCTTCACCCGATTCCAGGTCATGGCCGAGCACGGTCCGTGGTTCGCCGTGCATATCGCCTATTCCTACCTGCTGATCGGCGTGGCGACCCTTTCCGCATTCATCGAATACCTGCGGAACCCCCGTTACAAGCGCGAACTCATCGCCATCGTGCTGGCGCCGCTGCTGGTCCTGTTCGCCAATTTCAGCCGGCTCATCGGCTGGTTCGATACCGGTGACCTGGACCTGGTGTCCATCGCCTTTTTCGTTGCCATCCTGCTGTTCGCCTGGGTGGTGGTGAGCGACAACTATTTGCAGTTGGCGCCGACGGCGCGCACCTTGCTGGTCGAGAACATGCAGGACTCGCTGCTGGTAGTGAACGACGAATACTGCGTCGTCGATGCCAACCCCTCCGCCGAGCAGTTGTTCGGCATCGACAGGGAAGGGCTGATCGGCCAGCCCCTGTCGATGCTCGTCCCGGACCATGGCGTGCGCGACCGGCTGCTGGACAACAGCTTCACCGAACTGACCCTGCAGGGCCGGCCCTTTCAGGCCCTGAACACGCGCATCTCCTTCGGTACCGGCAGGGTACATGGCTACCTCATCGTCTTGCGGGACATCGCGGAGCTGAAAAAGGTACAGGATCAACTGCAACGGACCACGCGGGAGCTGCAGCAGGCCAATCGGGAACTGCAGGTGCTCGCCAACACGGACTGTTTGACCCGGCTCTCCAACCGGCGCCATTTTTTCGAGCAGTTCAGCCATGAACTGGCGCGCCTCGAACGCACCGGGGGCGAACTCTGCCTGCTGCTCATCGACCTCGACCACTTCAAGCGGATCAACGACACCCACGGCCACACGGCGGGCGATGCCGTGCTGCAGCGGGTGTCGGCGGTCCTCGGCGCCACGACGAGGAAATGCGACATCGCCGGCCGCCTGGGCGGCGAAGAATTCGGCCTGCTGTTTCCCGACACCGGCATCGATGGCGCCCGCCACTTTGCCGAACGCCTGCGCGAGGCCATACAGAACAGTCACTGCGGTGACGACGTGCCCGTCACCGCCAGCATGGGACTCGCGGCGGCCGGTGACGACCTGGACGTGCAGCGCATCTTCGACAGGGCCGACACCGCCCTGTACCGCTCCAAGGAGGCCGGCCGGAATCAAATTTCTGTCTGCTGAGGCAAGGCCGCCGCTTCCCTCGGGTTGCCAGTCATGAGGAATATGAAGCATCTCCACAGGCATGGGGAACACGGCCTATACTGCAGGGCATGCCCATCGCGCCTAGTTTGTCGGAGTCGCCCATGATGCGCGGGGCGGCCAGGTCGCCGACACGGCCTGGCCATTTTTCGCTGGTTGACAGCGAATTTCAGTCAGGCTTCCCCGTGCCCGACCGTCCGGTTTTGCTTCTTCTTGCACGATAACTGGCTGGCAGAGGCGGGATAATAGCCATCACCACACCGCCATTGTTGGGCATGGGAATGTTTCAGTCTGCAGGTCCCATGGGCGGGGGGGTAGGACAACGCCATAAACGAGCCTCCGCCGAGCACGAAAGAAGCACCCCCACGGGCGTGGGGAAGACCAAACGCTCCGGCTCCGGCTCCGGCTCCGCCAACTCCGCCGAACGCCCCCACGGGCGTGGGGAAGACCAGCCCGGCGCAAGCTGATGGACGAGCACGGCAGAAACACCCCCACGGGCGTGGGGAAGACATGACCCGCATCTGCTGGGCAGCAGTAGCGGGGGAAACACCCCCACGGGCGTGGGGAAGACCGACCTATGAAACATAGCAAGAAGCCCGAGCAGGAAACACCCCCACGGGCGTGGGGAAGACCAGCTCGCGTAGCCGGCGCACTGCCTCGCAGTAGAAACACCCCCACGGGCGTGGGGAAGACGCGTCCACGTATTCAGACGCATACCCAGCGCGGGAAACACCCCCACGGGCGTGGGGAAGACGAACAACGACAACAGCACATGGCTATTAAATGAGAAACACCCCCACGGGCGTGGGGAAGACCCTACACGCCTGGGCGGAGCTGGGTGGAGGGCGGAAACACCCCCACGGGCGTGGGGAAGACCCGCGTCCGCTTCGCGTTGTACATCCTGTCCCAGAAACACCCCCACGGGCGTGGGGAAGACGTACCAACGCGCAGATCAGTAGGAGTCGTGCCGGAAACACCCCCACGGGCGTGGGGAAGACACTTTCGATGAGACTGCCCGCCTTTTTGCGCGGGAAACACCCCCCACGGGCGTGGGGAAGACAAGGTGTTCGTGAAGCTGACCACCGTGTTGCCAGAAACACCCCCACGGGCGTGGGGAAGACAGGAAAGAAACCCACGCGCAGCAATCCTGAATAGAAACACCCCCACGGGCGTGGGGAAGACTGCTCATCGCCGCAGGCGAGCACGGCTCCAACGGAAACACCCCCACGGGCGTGGGGAAGACCTGGCGTCGAGTCTGTGCCACACGACACAGGGAGAAACACCCCCACGGGCGTGGGGAAGACCCAGGTGTTGATGCGATAGGCAATAGCACAACGGAAACACCCCCACGGGCGTGGGGAAGACATCCTTAAAAATATCTGGAGGGTCAGCCTTAAAGAAACACCCCCACGGGCGTGGGGAAGACCGCGCACAACGTTACCGCCGCCACCTCCAGATGGAAACACCCCCACGGGCGTGGGGAAGACGCCTGCCCAGCAGTGCTGGTGAGGGTTATCGTGGAAACACCCCCACGGGCGTGGGGAAGACATGGTAATGCGGACGATATGTTTTATCACCATAGAAACACCCCCACGGGCGTGGGGAAGACGGACATATCGATGCTTCCTAGCGATCTCAAATAGAAACACCCCCACGGGCGTGGGGAAGACCATGTCACGGTAGGCGGTGTCTTCCAGGCCGAGGAAACACCCCCACGGGCGTGGGGAAGACTTCGTGTGGGATCATAAAAAAGGCCGCAAAAAAGAAACACCCCCACGGGCGTGGGGAAGACAACCCACTTTCGTCCTGCGCGCGAAACAACTTAGAAACACCCCCACGGGCGTGGGGAAGACGCTGCTGCTACTGTCCGCGCGTCCCAACGAACGGAAACACCCCCACGGGCGTGGGGAAGACGGAACGAAAAAGAAAAACGATTCCAGGTACAGGGAAACACCCCCACGGGCGTGGGGAAGACCAGCCGAAGACAATAAGATGGTAATGCGGGCGAGAAACACCCCCACGGGCGTGGGGAAGACCGCAAAGAGGTTTTTGTACTGGGGGGAAAGGAAGAAACACCCCCACGGGCGTGGGGAAGACGGGTCACTGCACAATCAGCAAATTTCCCGCCAAGAAACACCCCCACGGGCGTGGGGAAGACTGCTGCAGGCTGCTGTCGAGCGTGGGACGAACAGAAACACCCCCACGGGCGTGGGGAAGACCGTGAGTGGTTAACGGCGTCAACAGGTAAAAAGGAAACACCCCCACGGGCGTGGGGAAGACTTGTTGAAGGGGATTTTACATCCATCCGCTGGAGAAACACCCCCACGGGCGTGGGGAAGACGAGGTTGGGGGCTGGGGGTTCGGAGGTTGGGGGAAACACCCCCACGGGCGTGGGGAAGACGCGAGCGCCGCTGTCCTATCGGGACCGGGATCAGAAACACCCCCACGGGCGTGGGGAAGACTTCTCCGGTGGTGCTAACTTTAATCGCTTATCAGAAACACCCCCACGGGCGTGGGGAAGACCTTTGGGAGCGCGTCTGAGGTATCAAGCGTAGGGAAACACCCCCACGGGCGTGGGGAAGACGATAGCAAGCTGCCGATGACGACAGATCACGAAGAAACACCCCCACGGGCGTGGGGAAGACCGTAGGTGTCGGCGGCGAATTTCACCGCATAGGGAAACACCCCCACGGGCGTGGGGAAGACCAAAAAGGGACGAACCCCGGAATTCCTCACCCGGAAACACCCCCACGGGCGTGGGGAAGACACAACTCGCTCTCGCCAATACTCGCGCGAGCTAGAAACACCCCCACGGGCGTGGGGAAGACCATATCGACAAAAGACCGCCACAGGCCGCCCCAGAAACACCCCCACGGGCGTGGGGAAGACCGGCCGTCGTTGTCGATCTCGGTGATAGTTACGGAAACACCCCCACGGGCGTGGGGAAGACTCGGCCTCATGGCCGCGATCAAACAGAGACTGCGAAACACCCCCACGGGCGTGGGGAAGACTACGATTCCGTTATCGATCGGATTGATCGAGTAGAAACACCCCCACGGGCGTGGGGAAGACCCCTTTTTGTGCCCGATGAATTGACGGACATGAGAAACACCCCCACGGGCGTGGGGAAGACGAATTCCCTTTTGTAGTTATCCAGCCACATCAGGAAACACCCCCACGGGCGTGGGGAAGACTAGCCTGGAATGCTTTCCGTTCTTCTGGCGACAGAAACACCCCCACGGGCGTGGGGAAGACTAGACGGTGGTCAAATCAAGGTGACGTGCGTAAGAAACACCCCCACGGGCGTGGGGAAGACAAGAAGCTGGCGCTAATTAGAGGATGGAGGCAGGAAACACCCCCACGGGCGTGGGGAAGACCTCAGCGAAGATCAGGCGAACACAATAAAAGGAGAAACACCCCCACGGGCGTGGGGAAGACTTGGCCGAAGCCATATATGCTTGGGTAATAGGAGAAACACCCCCACGGGCGTGGGGAAGACCTTTTTCTCCACGCTTTACAAGCTCAATCAGCAGAAACACCCCCACGGGCGTGGGGAAGACAAAGGCGTTAACAGGTAAAACGCCTCGCCGCTAGAAACACCCCCACGGGCGTGGGGAAGACCCAGCTCGCAGTAGCGCAGATACTCGTCCTCCGAGAAACACCCCCACGGGCGTGGGGAAGACACAACTCGCTCTCGCCAATACTCGCGCGAGCTAGAAACACCCCCACGGGCGTGGGGAAGACAGGGTCTATCGAACACAGCCGGGCAAAGGAAAAGAAACACCCCCACGGGCGTGGGGAAGACGTCTGAGTAGCTCAGGAGCAAAATAATGCTCGAGAAACACCCCCACGGGCGTGGGGAAGACCACGGCCAATAACGTCCCCAGCGCCGTCAAGGAGAAACACCCCCACGGGCGTGGGGAAGACAGAATCCCAAAAATTTACAGCTCCTTATCAACAGAAACACCCCCACGGGCGTGGGGAAGACACCGTACGGGTACGGCTGGATCTCCGCCAGCCAGAAACACCCCCACGGGCGTGGGGAAGACGTTAATGCCCTTAACCGCTCGTGATCGCAAATAGAAACACCCCCACGGGCGTGGGGAAGACCGTAAAGAGGTTTTTTTGGTGGGAGGGAAGGAAGAAACACCCCCACGGGCGTGGGGAAGACATAATGAGATAACTAACCGGAAAAGCCCGCTAAGAAACACCCCCACGGGCGTGGGGAAGACTCACCACCAGCAGTATTCGGAACACTGGTGATAGAAACACCCCCACGGGCGTGGGGAAGACTTATCGAGGAGAATCCGCCTGTCGATCGTGTTGGAAACACCCCCACGGGCGTGGGGAAGACGCGGAGGGAGAGTAATGAAAAAATCGGCTGAAAGAAACACCCCCACGGGCGTGGGGAAGACCATGTGGAGTACTCCGATGGAGAGTGCAGGCTAGAAACACCCCCACGGGCGTGGGGAAGACCACACGCATCACTGGGCAATATCGTCACCGTAGGAAACACCCCCACGGGCGTGGGGAAGACGGTGCTATATAAGACCAGCAAAGGCACGACTGAGAAACACCCCCACGGGCGTGGGGAAGACTCTAGCTGTCAAGGAAGAGGTAGCTAAAGCTCGGAAACACCCCCACGGGCGTGGGGAAGACCGAGTACCTCCCCGCGCGTCGCGCTCAAGAAGGGAAACACCCCCACGGGCGTGGGGAAGACCTGAGGGGTATAGATGAAATCATCAGCCGTCTGGAAACACCCCCACGGGCGTGGGGAAGACATCTCGATATCCATGATCGTGCTCCTTTTCGTGGAAACACCCCCACGGGCGTGGGGAAGACGGCATCTTGACCCCCATCATGTCGCACTCAATGGAAACACCCCCACGGGCGTGGGGAAGACCTGCGTCCGCTTCGAAGGCTGTTCCTGCAGATCGAAACACCCCCACGGGCGTGGGGAAGACATCCTCCTCAGGTTGTTGCATCTGCTCGTACCGGAAACACCCCCACGGGCGTGGGGAAGACAGTTTTGGGTCAGATGATTCTGTCCGGTATAGAGAAACACCCCCACGGGCGTGGGGAAGACTGATCAATAACGGGAGCAAAACGGCAAGCCAGAGAAACACCCCCACGGGCGTGGGGAAGACTGTCACGCAGATCAGCAGAAAGTCATACTGTCAGAAACACCCCCACGGGCGTGGGGAAGACCTTTTGATGGCCTGACCATGCTTGGGGATACAGGAAACACCCCCACGGGCGTGGGGAAGACCTGCGCAAAGCTGGAAGCCGAGTTAGGCCGCGAGAAACACCCCCACGGGCGTGGGGAAGACGCCACTTCTCGTGAGAGAAGTGCTTGCATCCTAGAAACACCCCCACGGGCGTGGGGAAGACACCAACAAATTGTAAAAGAGCTGAAGCAAACCGCAAGATCTTGTGGGATGCTAAGTCGGAGCTTCTTTTTCGATAACGAGTTGCAGTCCTGAAATGAGGGATATTCGGCGACGGGTGTCACCGACACCATGGATTTCATAGCCCGGTGCCTTGGAAGTCTGCCGGAAGACTAGCAACCCACTTTCAGGCGGGCAGTGTCGGTAAAGATATTCGACGACTTTTTTGGCAACGGAGTCCTTGACGCCGGAAACAAAGATGTTGGGGCGGGGTTCGACGAACCAGAGCTTCATCCGGCCTCTCACGGCCGGTGGCAGGTCATTGGCGATGACGACCAGCATGGCGGCTTCCTCCCAGCATTTCCTCGATATCCGGTCCGATCCGGGCCAGCAGATTAAAGTCAATGACGCGTTTGCGGAAGGCGGTGGCGACCTTGTGGCGGTCGTAACGGCCAGCCATTTCCAGGGTGAGGGCGAAGGCAAGATCGATACAGAGTTCTTCCTTGTAGAGGTCGGCCAGGTCGTAGATGAAGGGCAGCGGGCTCCCGGAGTGGATAAATCCGATATGGGGCGAGTATCCCATGCTGTGTACCGCAGAACAGAGAATGCCGTAGAGGGCGGCGTTGGCTGAGGTCAGCACTTGATTGGTGATATCACCCATCTTGAATTTTCCGGGTTCGTATCGTCTCCCCTTCCAGCCGACACCGTATTCTTTCGCCTTTTCCTCATAGAACTGGCGCACCCGGTAGCCTTCCATGCCCATCATTTCCTTCAGGGTCTTGCCTTTCAGTTCCTCGGCGGGCAGGCGGCGTGAGAACATCCGCCGGGCCACCTCGACAGCCTTTTTCTTGTCGGCGGCGAGCTGCATTTGGCGGCGCAGGTTGCGGCTGTCCGCTGTGGGCGTGATGCCGGCAGCGTAGAAGATCAGGCTGTCCTCCCCAACCCAGCAGACGCTGCAATTGGCTGCCGCCATGACTTTGACCGCCTCGTGGGTCAGGGTGGTGCCAGGCCCGAGCAGCAGGCAGTTGATGGTGGCGATGGGCAGGCGAACCACGTTCTTGTCGCAGTCGATCCATTTGATGCTGCTGTCGTCGATCTCCAGGCGGCCCCGCTCCAGGTAGATGAAGGGGTATTTGTCCTTTACCTGGGGCAAGGTGTCGCGGGTGACCTTGATGAGCAGGCGGTTGCCGCTGTTCTTTTCCGGCGCGCTCATGGCGGCAGCACCGTCACCCGCCGGTCGCGGTACAGCTTGCGGGGTCCGAAGCGCACGGGTACGTCGTTGAGGGTCAGCACTTCGCCGTCGTGCTCGCCCGGCAGGACGCGGAAGTCCACCGCCCGCTCTTTTTCCTCCGCGATAGCGGCGGCGGCCGCTTCCGCTTCCTGCTCGCTGTCGAACAGGCCTCGGTAGATAAGGTCGGTAGGCACGCAGCTCTTGCGGCCCAGGTAGAGGTCCCAGCAGGGGTTCTGCAGGGCGCCGGCGATGGCCGATGCTTCGCTTTCCGGCAGCGGTGTGATGACGGCGTAGGCCATGTCCTGCAGGTAGTAACGGTAGGTCATCTTGGTGCCGCCGCCCACGGCCTTTTTGCCTTCCCTGGTCTTGGGGATCAGCAGGGTCTGCCAGGGGTCGCGGTCATCGAAGCCGCTGCCCACCATCTGGAAGTCCCTGAGTAGGGGCTCGCGCAGGGTCTTTTCTCGCTTACCTTCCCCGCCGGGTCGCGTGCGCGTGTAGGCAATCACGCTCTGTGGGCAGGCGGCCATTCGCGCCAGCCACGCCTGTTCTTCCCCGCCACGGCCGAGGGCGCAGCAGATCAGCCCCAGCACACCGGAGCGGGTTGGGAAGTCCAGGGTGTCGCGGCGGCCGAAGCGGGAGTCGGCTCCCCAGGATTGCAGGGGGGCCTCCAGCCACATCAGCAGGTAGGGGTCAGCCATGGCCGGGTACCTCGGCATGGGCGGCGAGGTTCCCGGCCAGATCGTCGATGGAGAAACCCTCGTCCTCGCCAAAGGTGTAGGCGGCGATCTTGCCGAACAGGCTGCCGGCCAGCTTTTCCTGTTTCGCCAGGTAGGTGTTCAGGGCCTCGATGCTGGGTTGCAGGTATCCGCCATGGCGGGTCTTGACCGGTGTCTCGAAGGGTACCTGCAAGCGTTGGCCCTTGCGCACCAGCACCTGGGCGAATTCCCAGGGCGAGGCGCCGGACTGGGTGGCCTGGCGGGCGCTGGGCAGGGCCACGTAGAGCGCCTTGGTGAAGGCTTCCACCGTTTCCGGCAATGCGTCACCGCCCAGGGTCTGCCAGAGTTGCCCCAGGTCCAGGGAGATGTAGCGGTAATAGGTGGCCGAGTTGAACTCCAGGCTACCCATGTGGGCCGAGCCGGGCTCGTCCTGCAGGTCGTCCAGGGCGGTGAAGAACTCCACCTCGTTGGCCACCCGGTGGGTGGAGATGGCGTGAGCGAACGAGCAGGCCGCTTCGATGTTCAGTTCCGCCGCCTGTGCCACCATGCGGCCGAAGAGGGCGATGTCACGGCCGTCCACGGCGGGCTTGAGATGTTTCTTGGCCAGCTTGTGGATGTCCTTGTCCTTGATCTGCTTGGCGTCGAAGCCCTTTTCACGGGCGTAGTCGGCGAAGGCCTGGGCCTCGCCTTCGGTGAAGAAATGCAGGGTGTCCTTGGTCAGGGCCTTGGCGATGGCTTCGCCGCAGGCCTGGGCCTGTTCCTCGCTGGCGCCCCGTGCCGCGCAGGCCCTTTGCATGACTTCATCCACTTTCTTGGTGCGCATGGCCAGGGGAATGCCGAAGTCGTGCAGGGCCAGGCGTACCTGCCGTTTCCAGCACTGGGAACTGACCCGGGCACGGGTGGTACCGCCGACGGTGGCGGTCTTGGGCGCGCCCACGTCGTCCCGGTTGAGGCAGGTGACCGGGAAGGATTGCAGGATGTGGTACTCGATGCGGGTGTTCTTCAAGGGGTTTTCAGTGTTCATGTTGTGGTTCCTTGTTTTGCGATGAGGGGTTAGATGTCGAAGGGGTTGGCCAGGGGGACGATTTGCAACAGACCGAAACCGAAGGCCCGGCCGCGGCCGATGCCCTGCCGGAAACTGCGCTCGAAGCGCTCGCGATGGGTCACTGCGAGCACGCCCTTGAGGGTGGCGCTGCCGTGGGTGAGGATCTGGCCCGATTTCTCGAAGCGCTGCACGCCAAGGTGCTGGACCTGCAATTTTTCCGGGTCGGCTCTGAAGCCCCAGCTTTTCTCCGCGCGTTCCATGAACCAGTCGGCGACCTCATCCCGCCCCCGGACAGGCATCAGCTTGCGGCTGGCGTTGTCGCGGCGGGTGGGGTTGACGATGACCTCGAAGCCGTAGCAATCGTGCTGCAGGAAATCCGGCGGGATGGTTTTGCTTTGTAGTTCGCCGTGCGCAGGCGTCCGGGGTTCGCGGTCGGAAAGCACCAGAATCTGGCGTAGTTGGAAATCGCCGCCCTTGTCGGCGTAAAGGATGCCGCTGGGCTTCCCGGCCTGCTTGTCCTCCTCGCTGCGAATGTCCTCGAAGAGGTCGCAGACCACCCGGTGGATGGAATAGGGGTCGGTGATGCGCAGGGCCTTGCAGTCGGCGCGGCTCAGCCGCAGGACGCTGGCGATCATGACGTCTGCTCCCCGGTTTGCGGTGCTCGGCGATAGAAGTCCTGCGCCCAGCGCGCCTTGACGTCCTGGGCACGCCAGTGGAAGCGCAGCAGTTCGTCCAGCAGGCGGGCATGGTTCAGCGGGTGGTGTCCACGGGATTCGATCAGGCTCAGAACCGGGCGCAGGATGCGGCAGGCCTCTTCCACGCTGTCGCAGGCCAGCAGCCGGCGCAGGCGTGCACGGGCCTGGTCGCTCCGGTTGCCGTCGTCGTAGCAGCCGGCCAGCGCTCGGCCGATGCCGTGGTTGCCATCCTGTTCGATCTTGGCGCGTGCCAGCGCCGCCGCCACGCGGGCGAATGGCAGGCGCTCCCAGGGTTTTTCCAGGTCGATGCCAAAGGCGGCCAGGGTTTCCCAGCTTTGGTATTCGGTGGCCGGGTTGTCGGCGCGGCGCAGGCGGGCGGCCTCGCCCTTGTCCCGTTGGCAGCGCCGCAGGATGAAGTCAACAAAACCTTCGCCACGGCTGCGGTGGCCTGTTTGTTCGCTCATGTCGATGCTCCTTGATTCAGGTAATCACTCAGGTTGGGCCGGTACTGCGCCCAGGCTTCCAGTTGGCGCGCGGTGTCGCGGGGGCAGATGTCGTCGTAACTGCGGTGTATCAGTGTGGCGAAAATCTTGCGCAGGCGCAGGCGCTCCGCGGCTGCGGTCTCGTCAGGTTCGCAGGCATTCACCAGCGGTTGGAAGTGGCGCTCGGCGAGTTGCCAGAAGAGGTTGCTGCTCATGGCCGCGAAGTCACTCCCTTCCAGTTTCTGGGCCTGGTAATAATTGAGGGTGGCGCCATAGAGGCGCTTGGCGGTGTCTTCCAGCGCGCTCATTTCCTGGTTCAATTGCACGTACCAGGAAGCGCCCAGGGCATCGCTGTGCAGCAACACCAGGGATTCGACGAAGTCGTCGCTGCCGGATACGTACTGTTCTCCCGCGTTGCTGCTGACACGCAATCCTCCGGACCATACACCGATGGTCGCCTCATGAAGGCGGGCGCGGGTCAGGCCGAGGCTGAGCTGGAAGCAGTCGAAGCGGCTTTTTCCCGTTTGGCCCATGAAGCTGAGCAAGGCCGTGAGTTGCCGCCAGGGACGTTTCTCTGTGTCAACCCAGAGGGTTTTGGGTACCTTTGCGCCGGTGTTGACGGCCACGCTGGGGTCCATGCCGCCCTCCTTATAGGAGGGATGAGCGATGCCTTCGGTGAAGTGCAGGCCTTCCTGTCGTAACAGGCTGAAATGGGAGAGAGGTATCAATCGTCCCATCAGGCTTTCGCGTAATTGACGCGCTATGGGGCAGTCCTCGCCCGCGGGCGGGCTTTCCCAAGGTGGTCGGCCGAGCCCTTGGGGATAGAAGCTCATTGCATCGATCTGCTGTTGGCTGAACAGGTTCAGCCAGAGCGTTCCGGTCAGTGTCGAGGATTGCAGAAAGCTGTGCAGGTAACCCATGTATCCGATCAGGGCGCCCGCGCGGCCGGAAGTTGGTTTCCCATTCGGCTTGGTCTTGCCCGAGTAACCAGGGGTCAGCACCACGCTGTTATCGGCCTTCTTTCCGCTCAGGGCAAAGCCCGCCAGGGTGACCACCAGTAACGCGCGGTCGGCGTCGGAGAACGGTTTTTCCACTTGGGATTCGGTGAGCACCGTGGTGTTGCCTGTGGCGATGTCGGGCAGGAGGGAGCCGTCGCTCAAGAGATTCGAGCCTTGCAAGGCGGGAAACTGCAAAAACGGCCGCTCACCATACAGCCAGAACCGGTCGTGCCAGCAATCCAGGTAGTCCAGGCAGGCGCGGGCCATGCCGTCGACGCCCATCTCATTCCAGGCTTCGTCGTCAGGCGGCGTGGCCGCGGCCTGGGCAATGGCCAGCAGCAGTTTGGTGACGGCGATTTTCTGCACCGGGTTGCCACCCAGGGCACGGTAGTCGGGGTTGCTGAACAATTGTCGCAGACCGACGCGACCCACATCTGCCACTGGTATCCAGGGCTCGTCGATGAGGTTGAAACGGTTTTCTTCGCTCATATTGGCTCCTTCAATTTGTGTTCTTTTCGGCCAGATAACCCCGCTGGTCGTCATAGGCCAGCCGCCACCCGGCGCGTGCAGTGCCGCCGCTCAGGGATTGCAATTCACCGTCGGGCTGCACCAGGGCGATGCGCAGCCGGGCGGTCTCCTGCTGGCGGCTGCCCAGATAGAGATAGCCTTCCAGCCAGTGGAGACTGCGTCGTGACACGGGATCGGGGGCATGGTCCGGCGGCACCTTGACCAAATGGCGCTGTAGAATCGCCGCCCGCTGCCGCCATGCCCGGTGGCCGCCCTGTTTGGGGTAATGAGGGAGGAGCAGCGTCTCGTCATCGAGGAGGGTCAGCCGCATGCCCTGTTTATCCTCTTGGGGGCGTACCGCCCGGAGTAGCAGGACCTCGATGCTGTCACGGTCGCTGTAGCGGGTGGCGGCCTCTTCATCGGACTGGGTCTGGCCGATGTGCGCCAAGCCTACCCGGGCCAGCTGGCGGAGTTGTTGGCGGCCTTTACGGTGATGGTTGCCGTGCTCCAGTTCGTGCAGCCACTGGGCCATGGAGCCGGCCTCTTCCCGTTCTGCATAGGTGGCTTCGATGAGGAGCCTGATGTCCCTTGGCAGGGTTACCTGCTTGCGTCCGGTCCAGACTTCCAGGGTGCGGCAAAGCACATAGGGGGCATAGACGAGGGCGGTGGTGCCGAATGATTGATAGGGGTGTTCGATGACATCGGGGAGTTCGGGTGTGAGCAGCCACGCTTCCCGGCGGGTGCCTGGGGACCGCGGCGTGCCGGCGTGCCGCCAGAGACGGCCGAGCCGTTGCAGCAGCATGTCAGTGGGGGCGATGCGGGTAACCAGGAAGTCGGCGTCGATATCCAGCGACTGTTCGAGCACCTGGGTGCCTACCAGGATGCGGCCAGTCTGGCCCCGCTGCGCCGTGCCGTCTTTGCCGTAGAGGCCGACCCAGTAGTCCTCGTTTCGCTGCCGGTCCGCGCCGGTGAAACGGGAGTGCAGCAGGCCACAGTCGATCCCCGTTTCTGCCGCCCGGGCGGCCAGCATGGCGTGGCGCTGTTGCGCTTCACCCACACTGTTCTCGATCCACAGCACTTGCTGGCCACTGGCGGCGCGTTCCAGTGCTTCCTCGATGGCGGGTGCGCCATCCGCCTGGAATTGCAGGGTTACGGTTTGGTCGTCCGGACCGTTGACCGGCAGCTCCAGCGGTGTGTCGGCATCATTGGGTTGAGCCGTAACCAGGGGGTAGTCGTGGTGGTGAACCGGTTGTTCCAGCAGGGCATGGCGGCGTTCCGTGCTCAGGGTGGCGCTGAGAATGATGACGGTGCAATGGAGTCGTCGCAGGGTGGCGACCAACTCGTCCAGCAGCAGACCGGTATAGGCATCGTAGCTGTGCACCTCATCGAGGATCACCACCTTGCCCGCCAGTCCAAAGGCGCGGACGAAGCCGTGGCGCACATTCATCACCGCCATCAGGGCCTGGTCGATGGTGCCCACGGCGAAGGGGGCCAGGATGCCCCGCTTGCGGGCATCGAACCAGGCCTGGCCGGGTTGGCCTTCCTCTCCCATCTCCAGGTTTTTCAACCAGGCGTTGCCGTGCAGCAGCCGGGGGCTTCGGTTTGCACTGTCGGGGGCGAGAATCCGGTTAAGAAAGATGCCGACACGCTCATGGATTTTCTCGGAAGTGAGCTGGGTGGGCAGGGCGAAATAGAGGCCGCTGGCCTCGCCATTGGCGAGGGCCAGATAGGCGGCGTAGAGTGCCGCCTCGGTTTTGCCCAGGCCCATGGGGGCTTCAAGGATGTAGACACCGGGGCGGCAGGCATGCGCGTAGAACTGTTCCTGGCTCGGTCGTGGCGGGAAGCCGAATACGGCCTCGAAGTCGAGATCCGGGACGATCCGTGGCGGTATGAAGCCGGCGTTGTCCACCGCCGGGGCGATATGGCTGCGCCAGTCGGACGCCGGATCTTCAAAGAAGGATCCGGAGCCGATCCAGTCGGCGACCGTGGTGAGTCCCGCCACCACCCGGGCCTGATTCTCGTCACGGATCTCCGGCCAGTCACAACCCAGACACTCCTGCAGCCCGGATATCAAGCTCTCGCGCATGTTCTGCCAGGGCTCACCACCGAAGATGTCATCGTGCGCTCGCTTTCCCTCCACCCGGGGGGTGTAGCCATGGTGCAGACCGACGATGCGGGTAATGAACCGGCCGGTGCGGAGGGCTTCAAGGGTGAGTTGGCTTACACCCGCGTGGCCACCCCAGTCGCTTTCCTTGTGGTGGACGGCTTCCCGGCAACCCGCGGGAATATAGGAGGCGCCTTCGATGGCGCGGTGGATCTTGAGCTGAAACGTGGGTGATAGTTTGCCGGTATCATGGGCTGCCGCGACCAGTTCCGACCCCTGTGGGAAGAGTGCTTGCCGGAGATTTTCGGGTATCCTCTGCAGCAGTTCCCGGGCGACAAGACCAACGATGTGGCAGTGGTCGAGAACGGTGTGGCCTGGCTCTACGCCGCGCGGCGTGCTACGGCTCTTGGCAAGGCATGCCGTTGGTTTTATCGGCAGTATTCCAGCCTTCGGCGCTGATGAGGCAGGTTTCTTGTTGCGCGGCCCGAGCACTCTGTTTTTCGTCCTTGTCGTCGAGTGTATGGATATTGCCAGTTATGTTTTGGCCACGGAATCCTTATGCAGCAATTCACTGTGATGCACATGGCCCTGGCGGGAGGCGAGGATCTTTTGATCCTTGGTGAACAGGGTGAAACCGTGGTGGCAGGTGGTAGCCATCAGGAATTCCCTGCTCATTTGCCATGGTCTCCTTTGCCATCCGCGGCGTTCAACCCTTCGTAGAACTCGTCTTCGTCCCCGGTCAAGGCGCTCCATTCTTCCCCGATGGGCGAGATGATGTCGCCGGTGATCTCGATAGTACCGGCCATGAAGCCGAAATGCGAGGTGGGGGTTTCTTCCTCGAAGGGCACTACCTTGGCCACGGGCTTGCCGCGCTTGGTGATAATCAGGGGTTCGCGGGTTTGCGCGACCTCGTCGATCAATTTCAGGCGCTTGGCCTTGAACCCGGTGGTGTCGATCTCCATCCCTGTTCCCACGACAAGACTGGGAGTTCCTGCAAGTCTAAGGGAATGCTGATATATTTGCCCACCTTCATGCTTACCTTCGGCGGAAAAACAACGTGTTCACCGGTATCATCCAGGCCACGGGCGAGGTCCGCGCCCTCGAACGGCGCGACGGCGACGCGCGGCTGAGCATCGGCGTCGGCCGGCTGGACATGGGCGACGTGGCGCTGGGCGATTCCATCGCGGTCAATGGCGTGTGTCTGACGGCGGTGGAGTTCGATGCCTGCAGCTTCGTCGCCGACGTCTCCGGCGAGACCCTGGCCTGCACTACCCTGGGCGATCTGGCGTCGGGCGCGCGGGTGAACCTGGAGAAGGCGCTGACGCCCACCACGCGCCTCGGCGGGCACCTGGTGAGCGGCCACGTCGATGGCGTGGGCGAGGTGCTGCGGCGCTGGTCGGACGCCCGCTCGGAGCGCTTCCGCATCCGCGCGCCGAAGGAGCTGGCGAAGTATATCGCCGCCAAGGGCTCCATCTGCGTGGACGGCATCAGCCTCACGGTGAACCGCGTCGAGGGCGCTGAGTTCGAATTGAACATCGTGCCGCACACCCTGTCCGAGACCACCATGGGCGAGTTCGCCGCGGGACGCCGGGTGAACCTGGAAGTGGACGTCATCGCCCGCTACCTGGAGCGCCTGCTGCTGGGGGAAAGGGCCGCCGAGCCGGGCGGCGTCACCGAGGCCCTGCTGGCTGAGCATGGTTTCATCAAGCCGCGTAATTGATTCACCACAGAGGCACAGAGCACACGGAGAAAGCGGGACCTAACCGCAAAGGTCGCAAAGTGTGTAGCAATATGATGTAACCATCTTTGCGGTACTTTGCGACCTTTGCGGTAAATTCCACATGGATATCCTCTGTGTACTCCGTGTCTCTGTGGTGAAATAAACGATCGATGTCCGCACAAGCCCGGGCATTACAGGAACAGGTATGGAACTGAACAGCATCGAAGAAATCGTCAGCGACATCCGCGACGGCAAGATGGTCATCCTCATGGATGACGAGGACCGCGAGAACGAGGGCGACCTGATCATGGCCGCCGCCAAGGTGCGCCCGGAGGACATCAACTTCATGGCCCGCCACGGGCGCGGCCTGATCTGTCTCACCCTCACCCAGGAGCGCTGCGAGCAGCTGCGCCTGCCACTGATGGTCAACGACAACAACGCCGCCTATGCCACCAACTTCACCGTCTCGGTGGAGGCGGCCAAGGGCGTCACCACCGGCATCTCCGCCGCCGACCGCGCGGTGACCATCCAGGCCGCGGTGGCCCCCGATGCCAGGCCCGAGGACCTGGTGCAGCCGGGCCATGTGTTTCCCATCATGGCCCAGCCGGGCGGGGTGCTGACCCGCGCCGGCCACACCGAGGCGGGCTGCGACCTGGCGCGCCTGGCGGGGCTGGAGCCGGCGGCAGTGATCGTCGAGATCCTCAACGAGGACGGCAGCATGGCGCGGCGCCCGGACCTGGAGAGGGTGGCCGAGGCGTTCGACCTCAAGATCGGCACCATCGCCGACCTGATCCGCTACCGCCTGGAGAACGAGCGCAGCGTGGAGCGCGTGGCCGAGTGCGAGATGCGCAACGACATCGGCGAATTCCATCTCGTCACCTACCGCGACCGCATCAGCGGCCAGGTGCACTTCGCCCTGGTCAAGGGCCAGATCATGCGCGACCGCCCTACCT
>DRQN01000092.1 GCA_011371455.1 Gammaproteobacteria bacterium | reverse complement strand
GGTCTCATTGGCCTCGGCTATGTCGGCCTGCCCCTGGCCGTGGAGCTGGGCAAGAAGTATCCCACCAAGGGCCTGGACATCAGCGCCGAACGCGTCGCCGAGTTGCAGTCCGGCCAGGACAGCACCCTGGAGGTCGAGCCGGAGGGACTCGAACAGGCCTTCCACCTCTCCTGCCACAGCGACTTGGAGAACATCCTGCCCGCCGGGCGGGTCGATGGACGACTCTAAAACTACAGTGCTGAGTGCTAAGTGCTGAGCGCTAAGACAGGAAAACGGGAAAACGATATGAAAGTCCTGATCACCGGCAGCGCCGGCTTCATCGGCAGCCAACTGGCCCTGCGCCTGCTGGAACGCGGCGACGAGATCATCGGCGTCGACAACCTCAACGACTATTACGACGTCTCCCTCAAGGAGGCCCGCCTGGCGCGCATTTCGTCCCATGAGAACTTCACCGAGGCGCGCATCGGCATCGAGAACCGCCCCGCCATGGAAGCGCTGTTCGCCGAGCACAAGCCGAACCGTGTGGTCAACCTGGCCGCCCAGGCCGGCGTGCGCTATTCGCTGGAAAACCCCCACGCCTACGTCGAGAGCAACCTCGTCGGCTTCATGAACATCCTCGAGGGTTGCCGCCACAACGGCGTCGAGCATCTGGTGTATGCCTCCTCCAGCTCCGTATACGGCGCCAACACCCACATGCCCTTCTCCATCCACAACAACGTGGACCACCCGCTGAGCATGTACGCCGCCACCAAGAAGGCCAACGAGCTGATGGCCCACACCTACAGCCACCTGTACGGCCTGCCCACCACCGGCCTGCGCTTCTTTACCGTCTACGGTCCCTGGGGCCGTCCGGACATGGCGCTGTTCCTGTTCACACGCAAGATCCTCGCCGGCGAGCCCATCGACGTCTTCAACTACGGCAAGCACCGCCGCGACTTCACCTACATCGACGACATCGTCGAGGGCGTGATCCGCACCCTGGACAAGGTGGCCGAGCCCAACCCGGACTGGAACGGCAAGCACCCGGACCCCGGCACCTCCAACGCCCCCTACCGCCTCTACAACATCGGCAACAACCAGCCGGTGGAGCTGATGCACTACATCAAGGTGCTGGAGGACTGCCTGGGCAGGAAGGCGGAGATGAACATGCTGCCGCTGCAGCCCGGCGACGTGCCCGACACCTATGCCGACGTGGAAGACCTGGTGAAGGACGTCGGCTACAGGCCCGCCACCAGCGTCGAGGACGGCGTGGCCCGCTTCGTCGAGTGGTACCGCGACTACTACCAGGTCTGAGGTCTGAGGTCTGAGGTCTGAGGTCTGAGGTCTGAGGTCTGAGGACTGAGGACTGAGGACTGAGGACTGAGGACTGAGGACTGAGGACTGAGGACTGAGCACTGAGCACTGAGCACTGAGCACTCAGTCCTCCACCCAAAGACACCGCCCTCCACTCGCCTTGTCGATGGCCGCCAGGCGCGCTTCGTGCGCGGCCAGTTCGTCGGCGCTGGCGCGGATCACCCGCAGCGGCGCACGCTTTTGGCCCAGACGACGGATCTCGCCCGCTGTCGCCTGCCCGTCCTCGGACTGACCATCGAGGAGCAGATCCGCCTGCCCGCCAGTCATCATCAGGTAGACGTCGGCGAGGATCTCCGCGTCGAGCAGCGCACCGTGCAGCTCGCGGTGGGCGTTGTCGATGTCGTAACGACGGCACAGGGCGTCGAGGTTGTTCTTCTGTCCCGGGTGCATCTGCCGCGCCAGGGCCAGGGTGTCGAGGATGCCGCAGTGGTCCTCGATGCGCCCGTGATCCTCACCCAGCAGCGCCAGCTCATGATCGATGAAGCCAACATCGAAGGGCGCATTGTGGATCACCAGCTCGGCGCCGCGCACGAAGTCGAGGAAGTCGTCCACCACGTCGGCAAAACGCGGCTTGTCGGCGAGGAACTCGTTGCTGATGCCATGCACCTCGATGGCGCCCTCGTCGATCTCCCGGTCCGGCTGCAGGTACTGGTGATAGTGATTGCCGGTGAGGCGCCGGTTGACCAATTCCACGCAGCCGATCTCGATGATGCGGTGGCCCTGCCTGGGCTCGAGGCCGGTGGTTTCGGTGTCGAGTACGATCTGTCGCATGTTCAACCCCGTGTGGAAGCGGTCAGCTCATCGATGCCGCGATTGGCCAGTGCATCGGCGCGTTCGTTCTCCGCGTGCCCGGTGTGGCCGCGCACCCAGTGCCATTCCACCTCGTGCGGCGCCAGGGCCTTGTCCAGGCGCTGCCACAGATCGACATTCTTCACCGGCTTTTTCGCCGCCGTCTTCCAGCCGCGCCGCTTCCAGCTGTCCATCCACTCGGTGATGCCCTTCATCACATATTGTGAATCGGTGGTCAGACGCACCCGGCAGGGCCGTTTCAGGCTTTCCAGGCCACGGATCACCGCCATCAGCTCCATGCGATTGTTTGTGGTCTCCGTCTCGCCGCCGAACAGCTCCTTCTCCGTGCCGCCAAGGCGCAGCAACGCGCCCCAGCCGCCGGGGCCGGGATTGCCGCGGCAGGCGCCGTCGGTGAACAGTTCTACCTCACCATCTTTTTTCATCGCATTTCCATTGTTAAAAGTAAAAGTCTTTTTGCCACAGAGGCACGGAGGGCACAGAGAGGCATGAAAACGGGTTCACCACCTGTTTCTGGATTTCGGATCACCGCTTCCAGAAGAACCGAAAAGATTTTCCTCCGTGTACTCCGTGCCTCTGTGGCAAATAGTTAATCTTTCTGGGATTCACGGTCGCTCGCCCCGATGCGCTCCGCGGGTCCAAGGCGCGAATTGCCCGCCAGTTCCGGCGCCACCATGCGCGGCCGCCGTGAGCGCCAACTGGACTTGAGCGGCGTCAGGGTGGCGACGCGCTTCTTCGCCACCACCACATAGCCGGCGCCGAATAGCGGACACCAGCGCTGGCCGAGGCGGTCGAGAAAACGCAGCCGCTGCATGATGCCCTTGTGGCTCAGCGGCGGGCGGTAGAAATAGCGCTCGCAGCTGACGATATCGAAGCCCAGCAGCTGCAGCCAGTCGCGCAGGCGCGAGGCGCGGATGAAATGACCACACCACGGCGGGCGCGCGCGCCAGCCCAGTGCCAGCCGCCACAGCATCCACGGACTCCAGGGATTGAAACCGAGAATCACCACGTGCCCCTCGGCAATCAGCACCCGCTCCGCCTCGCGCAGTACCTGGTGGGGATCCTGGGTAAATTCCAGGGTGTGCGGCATCAACACCACGTCGATACTGTCCGAGGCCACCGGCAGGTAGTCGGGCTCGCCGCGGAACACGCTGCGCGCGCGCTCCCCCGCCGGCGGCGCCGCCTGCCGGTCCGGATCCTGCACGATACAGTGCGGGATGCGCGAAATGTTGAGGCACTCCTTGGAGTAGAGATCGCCCAGCTGCAAGAGGTGATAGCCGAACAGCGTAGGCAGAATCTCGCGCAGGCGGGCACGCTCTTCGGCCTGAAACCAGCGCCCGGGAATATGGGTAAACCAGGCGCGCATGCGCTGCCGCGTGACGATGCCCGGCTCACATTTCATCCAGCGAGTGACCCGTTTTTTCAATCTGTGGTTTCCTGATGCGCCGACGACATGCCCGGAAGGATACGCAGAAAGGCCAGTCGTCACCAGAGCCCCGAGGCAAAATCCCCGCACTATTGTAGAATCTCCCTCCAACCCAAACACGCTCAGCCCCATGCTCACGGTTCAAGGCATCCCCGCATTCGACGACAACTACATCTGGAGCATCCGCACCAATGGCGGCACCGACGTCGTACTGGTCGACCCCGGCGATGCCGAACCGGTCATCGCCACCCTGCACGCCCAGGGACTGACGCCACGCGCCATCCTCGTCACCCACCATCATGGCGACCACACCGGCGGCATCGATGAACTGGTGGCGCATTACGGCCTGCCCGTGTACGGCCCCGCGCGCGAGCACATTCCCCACCGCAGCCATCCCCTCGGCGAGGGCGATACAGTGCCCCTGCCGGAACTGGGCACCACGCTACGGGTAATGGACGTGCCAGGCCACACCCGTGGCCACATCGCCTTCCACCGTGCCGGCGATGCGCTGGGACCGCCCATGCTGTTCTGCGGCGACACCCTGTTCACTGGCGGCTGCGGCCGCCTGTTCGAGGGCACCCCGGCGCAGATGCAGGGTGCCCTGCAACGCATCCGCGCCCTGCCGGACGACACCCTGGTCTACTGCGCCCACGAATACACCGAGGCCAACCTCGGCTTCGCCCGCATCGCCGAGCCACACAATACCGCCATCATCGAGCGCCTGGCGGCGGTGCGCACCGCCAGGCGCCAGGGCCTGCCCACGGTGCCCGCGCCACTGGGGCTGGAAAAGGCCACCAACCCCTTCCTGCGCTGGGACGCACCGGAACTGATAAAAAACGCCGAGGCCTTCGCCGACCGGCCGCTGACCACGCCGGTGGAAATCTTCGCTGCCGTGCGGCATTGGAAAGACACGCTGGACCAGCCGATATAGAATGCAGCCTTTCAGCCGATATCTTTCGAGCCACCCCATGCACAGCCACTCCACCCCATGAACCATTTCCGCCAACACCTCACCGCACACCTGCCATGGCGGCCAGGCACCCTGTTGCTGGTACTGACACTGGCCAGCCCCGCGGCCCTGGCCCTGGCCGACGAATACCGGCTCCACGGCATCGGGCATGACGCCCATCTCGTGGCCGACTCCAGCCGCGATCTGCTGCGGCGTGTCCAGCAATGGGAAAACACCCGCAGCCCCGAATACAGCTGGGAAGCCAGCTACCCGGCGCCAGTGGTTTCCGATGCCGCCATCGACGCCCTGCCGCCAGCGGACCTCTGGGACCGCCTGCGTGAGAGTTTCCGGCTGCAGGGCCACAATCACCCCAAGATCCAGCCCTATCTCGACTGGTACGCGCGCAATCAAGGCTATCTGGATCGCGTCGCCGAGCGCGCCCGCCCGTTCCTGTTCGACATCGTGCAGGAAGTCGAGCGCCGCGGCATGCCCGGCGAGATCGCCCTGCTGCCGGTGGTGGAAAGCGCCTTCCAGCCCTTCGCCTACTCCGCCGGCCGCGCCGCCGGCATCTGGCAGTTCATCCCCGGCACCGGCCGCCGCTACGGCCTGAAGCAGAACTGGTGGTACGACGGCCGCCGCGACGTGCGCGCCGCCACCCGCGCCGCGCTGGACTACCTGGAAAACCTCAACAAACAATTCGACGGAGACTGGCTACTGGCCCTGGCGGCCTACAATTCCGGCGAAGGGCGCGTGCACCGCGCGATGAAGGCGAACCGGAAAAAGGGCAAGCCCACGGATTTCTGGTCCCTCAGCCTGCCCGCAGAAACGCGCGGCTACGTACCCAAACTGCTGGCCATCAGCACCCTGGTCGAGGCCCCCGAGCGCTTTGGCGTGCGCCTGCTCTCCCTGCCCAACCAACCCCAGCTGGTCGAAGTCGACACCGGATCGCAAATCGACCTGGCCCTGGCCGCCGAACTGGCCGGCCTCAGCATCGAGGAAATCTACCGCCTCAATCCCGCCTACAATCGCTGGGCCACCGCCCCCGACGGCCCGCACCGGCTGCTGCTGCCCATCGACCGCGCCGAGTCATTCCGCGACGGCCTCGCCAAATTGGGCAGCCGTGGCCGCGTGCGCTGGGAGCGCCACCGCATCAAGCCGGGGGAAAACCTCGGCAGCATCGCGCGCCGTTACCAGACCAGCGTTGCCCTGCTGCAGGAGGTCAACCAGATCCGTGGCCAGTGGATTCGCGCCGGCGATTCGCTGATGATCCCCGTCGCCACCCGGCATCTCCACCACTACCTCAGCGAAGACCGCCGCAAACAGGCCATTCAAGACACCCAGCGACGCGGCAACAAGGTCAAATACACCGTGCGCCCCGGCGATACCTGGTGGGGTTTGTCGCGCCGGCACGGCGTCGGCACCAAGGAACTGGCGCGCTGGAACGGCATGTCGCCCCGCGACCCGCTGTTTCCCGGCCAGCAACTGGTCATCTGGAGCAAGCGCGGCAAGGCGGCAAAAACCAACTTCACCGCTGCCCTCGACGGTGCGCGGCACCAGAAAATTCACTACCGCGTGCGCAAGGGCGATTCGCTGGCGCGCATCGCCCAGCGCTTCAAGGTCACCGTAGCCAAGCTGCGGCGCTGGAACGCCCTGCCAAAGGGCAAATACCTGCAACCCGGCCAGCGCCTGACCCTGTACGTCGATATCACCCGGCAGTCATAAACCATACCCGGGCAACAAAAACCCCCGCGGCCCGTGCCGACAGGGGTTTCACGCTGGACAGAAAGATGCCCGCCGTCAATCTTCGATGACGACCAGTTCAGCCGGTGGCGGCGAACGTTTCGTATAGCCGTCGGAAATGATGCCGGTATTGGCCTGATGCAGGGCATCGGATTCCATCACGATGAGAATCAGCACCGTCACCATCACCGGCAACAGACCGACGCCGCCAATAATGGCCTTGACCGCAATATCCATCATACCCAGATAGCTGTAACCCACCCAGCCGAAGGCGGAAACCACCAGCAACAATCCCAGCATGTAGCTGAACAGGCGACTGCGTGCCATGCAGATATTCCAGTGCGCCTGCACGTACCAGGAATCCATGTGCTTGGAGCGGCTGCCGCGCCAGAAGATATACGCCAGAATCGATACCGAAACGATAGGCACCAGCGCCAGCGGCTGCCAGTAGGATTTGGCGATGCCCAGCGAGGCAACGAACCACAGAATGTGATTGCCAATGAGGTTGACCAGCAGAATCTCGTGCGGCACCCTGGCCTTGCGTTTTTCCTCTGCAGAAATCTCGAATTGCATAATAATTAACCTGCTTGTAACGAATCAAAAGAGTGTGTCTTCGGAAGACCTCAAGTACGCTACGCCCCCTTTCCTGACCGGGAGCTGAAAATATACCGCATTGCTCGGCTATTTACCCCGGGTACAGCTTCAGCCTGGATAGAGAAAGCAGCGCGTGACGTGTGTGCCCGCCACCGTGCGTTGCGACGGATACTCTCGGCGGCACTCGTCCATCGCCAGCGGGCAGCGTGGGTGGAAATGACAGCCGCTGGGCGGGTTCACCGGCGAGGGCATCTCGCCCTCCACCTTCAGCACCTTGCGCTCGGCGCCCTCGGCCGACTTTTCGATGCTGGGCACGGCGGCCAGCAGGGCCCGGGTATAGGGATGCAAGGGGTTGTTCAGCACCTCTTCGACGCTGCCCTGCTCGACGATGCGCCCCAGGTACATCACCGCCACCTCGTGGGCGAGGTATTCCACCACCGACAGGTCGTGGGTAATGAACAGGAAGGCCAGCCCCAACTCATCCTGCAAGTCCTTGAGCAGATTGAGGATCTGCGCCTGCACCGAGACATCCAGCGCCGAGGTGGGCTCGTCACAGACGATCAGCTTCGGCTCCACCGCCAGGGCGCGGGCGATGCAAATACGCTGGCGCTGGCCACCGGAAAACTCGTGCGGGTAGCGGTGCTTCAGCTCCGGCGACAGGCCCACCTGCTCCAGCAGCCGGTCCACCCGCGCCGCGCGTTTGGCGGCCGAGCCGCCGATGCCCTGGGTGATCATGCCCTCCTCGATGATGTCCGTGATCATCATACGCGGGTTCATGGAGGAGAACGGGTCCTGAAAGATGATTTGCAGCTCGCCGCGCTGGCGGCGCAGCTCGCGTGGTGGCAGCGCAGTCAGCTCCCGGCCCGCAAAGCGCACCACACCGGCGGTGGGCGGAATCAGCTGCAGGATGCCCTTGCCGGCGGTGGTCTTGCCGCAGCCGGACTCGCCCACCAGCGCCAGGGTGCGGCTGGCGGGAATGTCGAAACTCACGTCGTCCACCGCGCGCACATGGCTGGCCACGCGCCGCAACAGGCCCTTGTGGATGGGAAAGTGCACCTTGAGGCCATCGACGCGCAGCAGCTCGGCGCCCGCGCCAGGGGCCGCTGGTGGCCCGGCCGTTGCGGCGCTTTCGACCGCCGCCGCCTTTGGCACCGGCGCGGGCTGGTATGCCGGATCGTGCAAATGGCAGCGCACCCCCTGCCCATCGTCCAGCGGCGTCCACGCCGGCACCTGCTCGCGGCAGGCCGTCCAGGCGTAATCGCAACGGTCGACGAAACGACAGCCGCGAAACACCGTGGCCAGCGACGGCACGCTGCCACGGATCACCGCCAGCCGCTGGCCGCGCTTGCTCATGTTGGGCAGGGACTCGAACAGCTTGCGCGAATAAGGGTGCTTGGGGTCGGCGAAAAAGCGCTCGCGGCTCGCCTGCTCGACGATCTGCCCGGCGTACATCACCGCCACCCGGTCGGCCATCTCCGCCACCACACCGAGGTCGTGGGTGATCAGCAAGATGGACATGCCCATGTCCTTTTGCAGCTGGCGCATCAGCTCCAGCACCTGGGCCTGGATGGTCACGTCCAGCGCCGTAGTGGGCTCGTCGGCGATCAGCAGCTCCGGCTCGCCGGCCAGGGCGATGGCGATCATCACCCGCTGCTTCATGCCACCGGAGAGCTGGTGCGGGTATTCGCCATAGCGTCGCGCCGGGTCGGGGATGCCCACGGCGTCCAGCAGCTCCAGCGCCCGGGCACGCGCCTGCTCGCCGCGCAGGCCCAGGTGGCGCGCCAGGGTCTCGCCGATCTGCTCGCCCACCGTCAGCACCGGGTTGAGGCTGGTCATGGGCTCCTGGAAGATCATGGCGATGCGGCGGCCGCGCACGTCGCGCATGGCCACCTCGGGCAGGGCCAGCAGGTCCTCGCCATGCAGGCGGATGGCGCCACTGGTGATGCGCCCCGCCGGTTCAGGCACCAGGCGCATGGTGGACAATGCGGTCATGGACTTACCGCAGCCCGACTCGCCCAGCAGGGCAAAGGTCTCGCCGGGGGCGATGTCGAAACTCACGCCGTCCACCGCGCGCACCAGGGTATCGCCAGCACCGAAGGTGGTGCGCAGGGAATCGACTTTCAGCAGGGTATCGGTCATCGTGTTCGTCGTTTGCGGGCCAGGACAGGCACTATACCGCAAGGCCTGAATTTCGCACCACCGAGCCGCCACTGGAGCGTCTGCAAAAACACAAGCAGTACAGCCATGGCCGGAGGCCTGTTCTCCAGTCACCCGGCCCACCATCGATGACGTGCTCCGGCTCTATCTCGCAGGATGCCTGAGTGGGCAGCCCCGAAAACCGTCTCCAGCCATCACACCATGCAATGTCGGTATTCTTTACATGCCACGGTGAAGCCAGCCTGACACACACCCCAACCCATTGATATAGCTGTCATTCATAGAACAGGCATGAAATATGCCTCCATGAGGACAATCATCCTGGATCAATTCACCCAATAAACGAATCGAATAGCAAACCAACCATAGAAACAGAGAGTAAAAAACAGTGAAAAACAGCGTTCTCAAAGTACTGGGCATCCTTGTCGGCGCCGGCATCTGCGCACAGTCACAGGCAGCCCTGATCAGTGTCAGCGGCCCCACGAGCACCCTGGGCGGATATGCCAGCATCATCTCCGCGCCCGCCGATGTAAGAGACGACGCCGCCTTCAACACGGCGCAACAGGGCTTCGACGAAAACCAGGGCGTCACCCTGAGCAGAAACATCCAGGTGGATAGCGGATGGATATCCATGGGGACGGTCGTCGACAGCCACATGATCTTTCTGAATACCGGCCCGGGAAACGCGACCACCTACAACGCGCACAATGATGTCACGTGGGTGTTTGACGGCGACATTATCGGAGTAATGTCGGACTTCAGCGGCGCCTACGAAACCGCCAGCACCGACTTGCTCGGCCTGGCCACCAGCACTTATCCATTAACGCCCTTCTCGGCACGGGGTATGGAGGGTGCAGATTCATACACCATCGCCGGCAACATGCTCACCGTCAGCATGGCCGTTACCGAGCCTGGCGACTGGATACGCGTCGTGACCCGCGCGACGGCCGTCCCGGAACCTTCCGTCATGGCCCTGATGGGGATAGGCCTGGTCGGCATGGGCTTCGCGCAAAAACGCCGCAACCGCAAAGGATGACAACAGGTTCACCAAGAATCGAGTGTTGGAATTCAGCCTGAATTCGTGGATCTATGGCGGCGAGTTACCGTTACCACGCAGTTGCATGCTTCGCCCGCCCTGATCCACGGATTCAGGTCATAAACAGGAAAAACAGGCCTCACGGGAGGTTATCGAGCCAAGCTTCGGGGCCCAAACTTGCCCACGAGCCACAACAGAGTATTGGCTATCGTGCTTCGTCTTCGGGAACAGCAAACGCCCTACGCCACGAAAATACCGCAAGCGGCCCGCCAAGCAGCTTGAATTCTGTGCCGACCGGCCGCAGTATGTGCCTGTCCAGGGCGAGAAAAGACAGGCGGTGCCAGCATGCCAGAAACCGGAGACATCGAGCAGAACGTCAAGCCTGAAGGCATGTCCTTCATCGCCAAGCTCATCCTCGGCAAGCTCGTGCTCCTTGCCATTGTGGGGGTTGTGGTTTACTTCTCCCTGCAAGGTCTCTGATTCATGCTCGACATACGAAACACTGGGGCCCGCGCCCTTCCCCCTTCGAGGCCGTTCGGCACAACCTGATCGAAGGGGCCTGAAACAAAAAATTCTACACGCTGAAACCGACCCACCACGGCATCTTCTGACTTGTAGCCCGCGCGCGCAAAAAAAACCGGGCGCAATGAACATTTGTCCATTGCGCCCACATGGCCCGTTAGTCCAGCGCGCAGCCTTTTGGACATGGCACCAGAAGATTGCCCGCTTTACCTATCCCTGAATCCGTGGGTTCATGACGGCGGATTACACAGCTCATCGATCCGTCCCGCTATATGAAAAATCTCGGCAGTAGTCCCCGCTATTCCCTCGACTTTTCATTACACGATACGAATCAGGCAGTTGCGTACTTCATCCGCCTTGAGCCCACGGATTCAGGCTATCTCCTTCGCATGCCTCGCATGCCGCCGCCCCATGATCCACCCGAGGACAAGAAATTATGGCATGAAGAGCAGTCATGACTGTAAAACGTGTCCGTAAAATGGTGGACATTGCTGCCTCTCATGGGATTACCGGTCACCGATTGCTCGGTATGGCACATCATGCAGTCGGCTGTGTACAACACCTCGAACTGCTGTGTTTCCGGGTTATAGACACTGTGACAAGTCAGGCACTGATACACCCCGGTCGAAACATCGCCCGGAGCCACCGTTTCGTGCGAACCATTGGCCAGGCCCATGATTGGCGTACCGACCCGGGCATGGTGCCTCTGCGGATTGGGCACGGGTAACTTCGGATGTGGAAGCACCACACTATCGCCATGGCACTGACGGCACTGCTCTTCCGTAGGCGCGCCTTCAAAAATACTCTTCCTGCCCATTGCCTCGGCATCCGCTGCCAGAACAAAACCAAGCGCCATGACAAGCACCGGCGCAAAGAATTTTTCTCGTATTGCCATTATCGGTAAAGCCATATCGAATACTCCGATTTCCGATCAGAACCCCTCGTTTCCAAGTGGTGCCGAAGTCAACGTATACTCAATCGACCCGTTATCCACGCTACCCAGTGCGTCGCGTGGCCAAGCGCCAAAGCGGATCGGCGCACGCTGGCCTGCCTTTTGTTTCTTGAGCGAACGAACAGAAACCCCAGGTGCACTCCAGCACGGCGCTGTCACACGTGAACCCCTGATGCATGATGGATGCCGAGTCAACAACTGCAGAGTGACAAAGTATAGCGCATTCCGTGGCGTTCTGTGTCACAAACTCTCGGCATACCAGTACATGTATGATGAATACCGCACCACTTCAACTCATGAATACGGATATGAAAACCCACAAAACGTGGCAAAATCATATTGAACCTGAATCCGTGGATTCAGGTTGAATTGAGTCCGCGCGCCACGGCCTACCAGCCGGCAAACACCGCGACCAAGCCTTCCCCACCCGCATAACTGCGCGCACTCGACCACCGCCAGTGCACCGCCTCGGCCCGGCGCGCTTCGAGCAGATCGATCAGTTTGCGCGCCGTGTAGGACTTGAATCTCCACCAGACGGCCGGCAGGTCCCCGGCCTGGGCAACGGCGCGCAGATGATTCTCCAGCACCACGAACCCGTAGAGCCGCAACCCCTGATGGCATTGCAGATGAGCCCACGAGTCGAACAGGATCTGCACCGCCTCCTGGCGGGTAAACACCGGCAGCCATTCCACCACCGTGCAGGTCAGAAAGTGGGGCCGGCCCGGCTCCGCGAAGTTGTAACGGCTACGTGCCATGATTGCATTCCCTTGCTTTTTCCCGGCGCAGAGCGCCGGAAGATGTGTTACACCGCTCCGCGGTGTAACGCTCCCTGTAGCCCCCGCGCCACCACGCCCGTCACAGAAAAGATTACCCCCGCCCCACCCGCGGATCGAAGGCATCCCGCACCGCGTCGGAAAACAGGTTCGCGGCCAGCACCAGCAGGAACATGAAGCAGAAGGCGGCGACCAACGACCACCACACCACCGGCTCCCGGGCCATTTCCAGCCGCGCGCTGTTGATCATGTTGCCCCAGCTCACCATGGACGGGTCGACGCCGACGCCGACGTAGGAGAGCACGGCCTCGGCGAGCACCAGGGCGCTGAAGTCGAGCACCACGGAGATGAGCACGATGTGCATGACGTTGGGCAGGATGTGGCGGGTGATGATCTTGAAGTTGCCGACACCGAAGGCCGTCGCCGCCTGGATGTAGTCCATCTCGCGCAGCTTGAGGGTCTCGCCACGCAGCAGGCGACAGAGGCCGGTCCAGCTGGTGATGCCGAGGATCATGCACAGGAACAGCAGGCGCAGGTCGGCGCGTTCCACCACGGTCTCGAACAGCTCCGGGTTATTGGCGATGTAGACCTGTACGGACAGAATCGCGGCGGCGATGAGCAGCACGCCGGGGATGGAACTGAGGGTGGTGTAGACGTACTGGATGACGTCGTCCACCCAGCCGCGGAAGTACCCGGCCATGATGCCCAGCAGCACGGCGAAGGGCAGCATGATCAACGTGGTCAGGGTGCCGATGACCAGGCCGGTGCGGATGGATTTGAGGCTGAGGTAGAGCACGTCGTTGCCGACCTTGTCGGTGCCCAGCAGGTGGTAGGCGATGCCCAGCTTGAGGGCAATGGCGACGAACAGGATCAGCACACCCAGAGTGCCAAAGATGCTGCGCCAGGGCAACTCGGCCTCGCCACGCAGGATGGTTTGCAGCTCGGTGCCGAAGCCGTGGCCGTGGCGGCGCGCCAGCCAGGCGACCCAGGCCGCCACCAGCGCGGTCCAGGCCAGCAGGCCGAGCAGCAGGGCGCTGAGGCTGCGCTGGGCGATGTCTTTGCCACGCTGGGTGGCGGGGTCATCGAGGTGGGCGCCGCCGTATTGCAGGCGCGGGTAGATGCGCGCGGTGCTGCCATCGGCCAGGGTAACGCTCTCCTTGCTGTAGAGATGCGCGGCCAGCGGCGCGGAGTAGCTCTTTTCCAGCCGCGTGCGCAGGGGGGTGACGAGCAGATCGAGCAGGCTCAATACCTCCACGGAATACTGTGCCTGCTGGTTTTCCGCGCCGGCCTGCGGTTCGAGTTGCTGCCGGAAGTGCACCGAGTCGAGCAGCCCCACCACCACGTAGGCGCTCAGCACCACCAGCGAGGCCGCCGCCAGCGGCCGGCGGATCACCTGCCGCCACGGCGCGCGCAGATGGGGTTTGCCGCGCATATAGATGACAAAGGCGGTGAGCACGCCTACCAGCAGGAACACCAGTGCGTCGGTCCACAGCAGCACCACTTTTACCGGCACCAGCCACAGGCCGAGGCCAATGGCGGCGAGCAGTGCAATGAGTCGCCAGTGCCGCGTCATGACAACCGCACCCGCGGATCGACCAGGGTATAGGACAGGTCGGTGAGCAGCAGGCCGAGGATGTACAGCACCGAGCCGAGAAACACCATGGCGCGCACGATGCCGAAGTCCTGGGCGCGGATGGCGTCGATGGTGTAGCTGCCGAGGCCGGGGATGCCGAAGAAGGATTCGGTGATCAGGCTGCCCATGAACAGCATGGGGATGGTCACCACCACGCCGGTAAGGATGGGAATCATGGCGTTCTTCAGCACGTGCCTGAACAGCACCACGCGCTCCGGCAGGCCCTTGGCGCGGGCGGTGCGCACGTAGTCCTTGTTCACCTCCTCGAGGAAGATGGTGCGGTACCAGCGGCTGCCGGCGCCGATGCCGCTGATGATGCCGATGACCACCGGCAGGATCAGGAACTTGAAGGCGCTGAGGCCGCCATCATAACCGGAAATGGGAACCAGGTGCATGAGCTTGCTGACCAGATATTGCCCGCCGATGATGTAGAACAGGGCGGAGATGGACATCAGGATCACGCACAGTACCACGCCGGCGTAGTCCACGTAGGTGGCGCGAAAGAAGGCCATCAGCAGGGCGAAGGTGATGTTCACCAGCAGGCCGATGAGGAACACGGGTATCGCCAGGGCCAGGCTGGGCCACATGCGCTGGCGGATGTCGTAGCCGATGTCGCGGCCGTCGTCGGCGGTACCGAAGTCGAAGACGAACAAGCGCACGGACTTGTCGAAGAAGATGGTGTCGGTGAACTTGCCCGTGCCTTCGGCCTTTTCGTTGTAGAGCAGCGGCTTGTCGTAGCCGTGGTCGGCCTTCCAGCGCTCGATGGCCTCGGGGGTGACATGCTTCATGCCCAGCTGCATGCGCGCCATGTCGTCCGGGCTGTTGACGACGAAGAACAGCCAGAAGGTAAGCAGGTTGACGCCGATCAGAATGGGGATGGCGTACAGGCTGCGGCGGACGATGTAGGCCAGCATCAGTTTTTTCCTCGCGCGATGCCGCGCGCATGCAGCTTGCGCCGGTACATGAGGAAGGCGGGCAGCAGGCCCAGCACCAGAACGGTGGCGACCAGGGCCAGCGGCCATACCACAGGCCTGTTCCACTCGGCGCGCAGACGGGCGCGCAGTTCGGGGTCGAGGCGCCGGTACTTCAGTGTGTTGTTGGCCATGAAGTTGGGTTTCACGTTGTGATACCAGTCATGAAACAGGCTGAACTGTTTCGGGTTCATACCCCATACCCAGGGGGCGTCGCGGCGCACGATATCCACCATTTCATTGATCACCGCCAGGCGTTCGGGGCCGTTGGGCAGGTTCTTCATGCGCTGAAACAGGCGGTCGAATTCGGGGTTTTCATAGTTGGCCGCGTTTTCGCCGTTCTTGCCCACCTTGGCGTTGGGGCCGTAGAGCAGGAAGAAGAAATTCTCCGGGTCCGGGTAGTCGGCGTTCCAGCCCCACTGGAACAGCTGCGCGGTGCCCTTGCGCATCTTTTCCTGGAAGCGGTTGTAGTCGGTGGCGCGGATCACCAGTTGCAGATCGATCTTGGCGAACTGTTTGCGCATCCAGTCCATGCGCGCCTTGTCGTCGGGACCGCCGCCGGTGGTGTCGAGGTGAATCAGCAGCGGCTTGCCGGTCTGTGCGTCACGGCCATCGGGATAGCCGGCCTCGGCCAGCAGGCGCTTGGCCTCGCTGACGGGCTTGCGCCTGGGCTTGCCGTCCACCCAGTCGTAGACGTAGGGATTGATACCGTCCCGGCCCTCGACATAACCAAAAATACCCGGCGGCAGCGGCCCCTGCGCGGGGATGCCGCGGCCGTTCTGGAAGATGCTGATGAATTCCTCGTAGTCGACGGCGATAGAGATGGCGCGGCGCAATTTGCGGGCGCGCTCGGAGTTACCGCCCACTACCGGGTCGGTCATGTTGAAGCCCATGTAGTAGATGGAGGTGGCGACACCCGTGACCAGCTGGATGCCCTTCTCGCGCATGGCGTCGGTGAGCGTGGCCTCGCCCTGGCCGGAGATCTGCACCGCCTGGTCGAAGCTGTCGGAGCCGATGCCGGAGGCGTCGTAGTAGCCCTGCAGGAACTTGTTCCAGGCCGGGATACCCTCCTTCTCCAGGCTGTATACGGCCTTGTCGATGAAGGGCATGGGGCGTCCGGCATCCTTCAGCAGGCCGGCCGCCTGGTCGCCTGGCTCGCCCTCCGAGGGGTAGGCCTCACCGCGGAAGTTGGGATTGCGTTCCATCACCATCTTGCGGTTGGGATTGTTGATGGTGAGCATGTAGGGGCCGGTGCCGACGGGATACCAGTCGAGGGTGATGTTCTTGGCCTGCAGGCCGGGCTGGGCGTAGAAGGCGTCCACCTCCGGCGGCACCGGCGCAAAGAAGGGCATGGCCAGCCAGTAGATGAACTGCGGATAAAGGCCCTTGACGCGAATACGGTAGGTGTAGCGATCGACCAGTTCGACGCCGGACAGGTCGTAGCGGGTGAGGTCGAGATGGCCGTTGCCCTGTTTGTCGAGGGCCTCGTTGAGGGTCTTCGCGTAGTCGCGCAGGCCAACGATGTACTCGGCCATCAAACCATAAATGGGTGAATGCAGACGCGGGTGGGCGAGGCGCTTGATCTGGTAGACGTAGTCCGCCGCCACCAGCTCGCGGCTGCCGCTCTGCGCGAAATCGCCGAGAGTATCGATCTTTTCCAGCTCGCCGGCCGTGAGGCTGGCGTAGAGGGGCCGGCCGTCGGCATCCCGCGCAAAGGCCGGGTGCGGCTGGTAGCGAATGCCGGGCTGGATTTGGACCTCGTAGACGCTGTGGGCGATCTGTTCCTCCGGCGCATCGGCGGGCAGGCGATTGCCCTGGGCGTCCTCGAACCAGGGCTGAGGCACGGCGCGGGCGGCCAGCGGGATCAGCGCGTAGGGGCGCCTGAGATAATGGTACTGCAGCGGCGGCTCGTAGATCTGGCCGGTGAAGACGATTTCGTTGGAGCTGTAGGAACGCGCCGGGTCGAGGTGCTTGGGACGCAGGGAAAACGATGAATAGTAGATATTCTGCGTTGCCTCGCTGTGCGGATAGGGATCATTCCACGCGCCCTCGCCGCAGGCGGCGAGCAACAAGACCACGGCAGACAGGACGGCCCAGTGGCCTCTTCGCTGGATATATCGCATAAATTCAGTCACGCGGCATAAACTGCCATCCCCGGCGGGCATAATCAACGAAAAACTGAGACCGTCTTCCGCGTTCTCTCCGCCAGCACGAATGGGCTATAATCCGCTCCACACTCGACCCCGGCCGCCGGCACACGACCGCCACCGGCACAGCGGTCGAAAATCCATTCAACGAACAGGACTCTCCACCATGGGTTTTCTCGAAGGCAAAAACGTATTGATCGTCGGACTCGCCAGCAACCGCTCCATCGCCTGGGGCATCGCCAGGGCCATGCACCGTGAGGGCGCCAACCTGGCCTTCACCTATCAAAACGAGAAGCTCCAGGGCCGCGTGGAAAAAATGGCCGCCGAATGCGGCTCCAGCATCACCCTGCCCTGCGACGTGGCCAGCGACGAACAGATCGAGGCCGTGTTCGAAGGCCTGGGCAAACATTGGGACGGCCTCGACGTCATCATCCATTCGGTGGGCTTTGCCCCGCGCGAAGAGCTGGAAGGCAACTATGTCGACAGCGTCACCCGCGAGGGGTTCAAGATCGCCCACGAGATCAGCTCCTACAGCTTCACCGCCCTGGCCAAGGCCGGCCGCGCGATGATGCGGGGCCGCAACGGCGCCCTGCTTACCCTGAGCTATCTGGGCGCCGAGCGCGTACTGCCCAACTACAACGTGATGGGCCTGGCCAAGGCCAGCCTGGAGGCCAACGTGCGCTACATGGCCGACAGTCTCGGCCCGGAAGGTACCCGCGTCAATGCCATCTCCGCCGGCCCCATCCGCACCCTGGCCGCCTCCGGTATCAAGGGCTTCCGCGCCATGCTGGACTACAGCGAGCAGAATACCCCACTGCGCCGCAACGTCACCATCGACGAAGTGGGCAACGCCGCCGCCTTCCTCTGCTCCGACCTCGCCTCCGGCATCACCGGCGAGATCACCTACGTCGATGCCGGCTACAACATCACCGGCATGGGTCAACTCGGCAAGTAAATCGCCCTCCGCCAGGACAAAAACGTTTTGCCGGGAAAGACGCTCGAAACGCCGCGCGGAAGATCCACCCCCCTTCGTGGTGGCGCGGGCAGGGCCGGTGCCCTTGCCCGGCATCGCCCCGGCAATCATCCACATTCGATACAGGAATCGCCATGAAACGGGAAAAGTCCAGACGGCGGACAATCCTCGGCACAGCCCTGCTGGCGGCCACCATCTTCACCGGCAACGCTGCCGCCGGCACGGTCGGCACTCCCCCCCTTCCCATGCAGCTTCCATTGCTGGCGATGGCCGACAACGCCATGGCCCAGACACACCGCTTGCTGAACGAGTCTTCCGCCGCAAAAAGCATTATCGCCAGCGGCAACACCGAAGCGAAGTCCCTGCGCAACGAGGCCATGGCGCTCTATGAGCAGGCCGCCAAGGCCGATGCCGGCGGCGACGTAGAGATCCGCGACCAGGCCCTGAAAGCGGCCAAGATGAAGCTGTTCGAGGCCGCGCGACTGGTCAAGCAGGCACCCGGCCTCAACGACCGCAGCCATGCCCTCTACGAACGCCGCGCGCAGAGCGCCGCAGCCCTGCTCGATGCCCACAAGCGCATCCGTGAAGAGCTGAAGCCCGGCGCCGAGGTCGAAGCCCTGGAAAGCAAGGTGATTACCGACATCGCCGCGGCCAGCGCCACGTATGAAAAGGATGACGTCGCCACCGCCACCCGGCTCATCGACCAGGCCCTCAGCGCACTGAAGAGTTCACTGATCAGCATGCGCAACGGCACCACACTGGTGCGCACGCTACATTTCGACAGCCCAAAAGAAGAATACGAGTACGAGTTGGACCGTAACCAGTCACACGCCCTGCTGACCACCGTCCTGCTGCGGAACAAGCCCCTGCCCGAAAACGCCCGGCAACACTTCGACAAGGACATGGCCGAGGCCAAGGCGCTGCGCAAGCAGGCGGAGGCACAGGCGGCAAGCGGCGCATACGACCTGGCCATCGAGACCCTGGAAAAGTCCACCAGGCACATCGTGCGCGCGATCCGCGCCGCAGGGGTCTATATTCCCGGTTAGCGTTTTTCTCTCGCCGAGAGACAGGAAACACAAGGCACGAAGAAAGGACCGCGAGTAAAATCTTTGCGCGGAGAATGTCGGGAGAAGCATGCAGCCCGCGCCCTCCGCTGGCGGAGGCTGGCGGAGAAAGAAATTGCCAGGGAAGCAGACCCCGCCGGACAGCGGGGCCACCCTGTGGCAATCAGGATTCGTCGATCTGAATGACGATGCGCGCCTTGGCCTTCAGCGACTCCAACAGCGCCTGGCTGCTTTCCGTACCACGCAGGTTGGCCAGCTGCTGGCGCAGGTTTTCGCGCTCGGCCTGGTCGAAGCCGGCCGGATCGCCATCGGTGACGCGGCTCAGGGCCAGCACGGCAAAGTCACCGGAGGTCAGTGCGGTACTGCCATAGCGGGTACCGCCCTCGGCAGGACGCGGCATGCGAAACACCATCTGCACCAGGGCCGAATCCACCGTCACCGCATTGCGCGCCAGGGCGGCCGGTGTCTGCCAATCGGCACCCACTTCCCTGGCGATTTCTTCCCGGCTGGCACCGGATTCGAGGCGTTCGACCAGCTTCGCGGCGGCCTGCTGGGCGCGTTCCCGCGCCTTTTCGGCAATGATCTGCTGCCTGATGGTCTCCGCCACCTCTTCGAGCGGCAGCGGTGCCGCCTCACGGTGCTCCTTCACGCGCAGCACCACCACATGCTTGTCGCCCACTTCGACCGGCTCGCTGTTGAAGCCCTGCTTGAGAACGTCGTCGCTGAAGGCGGCGTTTACCACGTGCGGGTCGGCAAACAGGCCCTCGCCGCCGTCACGCGAAAACAACGCGCTTTCCTTCAATGGCAGGCCCAGCGCCTCGGCCACCTCGCTCAGGGAGTCCGGGCTCTCGTAGGCCATGTTGGTAAGCTTGTCGGCCAGGTCGAAATACTTGCGCTCCGCTTCGTCACGCTGATATTCCTTCAGCAGCACATCCCGCACGCTCTCGAAGGGCTTGACCTTGCCGGCGCGGATCTCATCGACCTCGATAAGGTGAAAACCAAAGGAAGTCAGCACAGGTTCGCTGACTTCGCCTTCCCCGAGGGCGAAAGCCACCTGCTCGAAGTCGGGCTCCATCACACCCAGGGAGATGAAACCGAGATCTCCCCCCATGTCAGCGGAACCCGGGTCCTCGGAGACCTCTCTGGCCAGCTCGGCGAAGGACTCGCCGTCACGGATACGCTTGAGCACCTCCCCAGCCTTGGCGCGCACCGCCTCGACCTCACTCTCGCTTGCACCTTCGGGAATGGTGAACAGAATATGCCGTACCTTGCGCTCTTCCGGCGTGGAAAACTGCTGGCTGCGGGACCGGTAGAACTCGCGCAGTTTCTCATCACCGGGATCGATGTCGGCGCCCAGTTCATCGGCGGACAGCTCGACATATTCCACGCTCACCCGCTCCGGCGTCATAAAGCGCTCGCGGTGTGTTTCGTAATAGCTGGCCACCGCCTCATCAGAGGCATCGGCCGAGTCTTCGTACCGTTCGATCGGCAGCGTCAGATAAGCCACTTCCCGCTGCTGCCCCTGCAGCCGGATCAGGGCATCCAGCTCGGGATCGGTAACGAATGCCGTCGCGGCAACTGCCGTGGGCAGCTGGCTGGCCAGCAAGGCACGCTTGATGCGCTGCTCGAAGAGCGCCGGCGACTGCCCCTGGGCCCGCAACTGCTGACGATAGAGTTCGGGAGAAAAGACACCGTTTTCCTGGAAAACCTCGAAGGAACGGATCGTTGCGGCCACATTCTCGTCGGAAACGCGATACCCCATGGCTTCGGCGTTTTGCAGCAGCAGTTCACGCTCCACCAACTCGTTGATGACCCGCTGTCTCAGCTGCGGATCAAAAACGCGCGAATCATACTGGCTACCCAGCATTTCCTGCATGCGGCTGCGCTGCTCGTAAAAGGCCTGCTGAAACTCACGCTGATCGATCTCGGTGCCATTGACGGTCGCCGCTACCAGGCCGCCACCGGTACCGAAATACTCATTGATGCCCCACAGCGCAAAGGGAATGATGAGGAGACCAACGATAACCCAGGCGATCCAGCCTTGAATCTTTTCGCGAATAAAGTTCAGCATATGATTTTTTCTTTAAAAGTAATCGGAAGTAAGCTTGAGACAAGACAAAAATAAAGGCGTTCCCGATCACCGGGAACGCCTTGCGACTACTGGCGGAGTGGACGGGACTCGAACCCGCGACCCCCGGCGTGACAGGCCGGTATTCTAACCAACTGAACTACCACTCCTAAAACTAAAACTTGCTGGTGGGTGCTGAGGGACTTGAACCCCCGACATTCGCCTTGTAAGGG
>DRQN01000091.1 GCA_011371455.1 Gammaproteobacteria bacterium | reverse complement strand
GGCTATGTCACCAAGCCGGCCCAGGAAAAGGAATTGATCGCCACCATCAATTCCTTGCTGGGTGGCCAGTAAGGGCGGGGTGGCGGCTTGAGTCATCATGGACACCCGCTGGCGCTGCTGCGGGATATCGAGCAGCGCAGCCTGCGGAACACGCGAGGCCTGCCGCAACGTGCCGAGAGCCGGGCGTTGTGGCATGGCATCGGCTTCCGCATCGGCGATATTACCCTGGTGGCGCCGCTGACGCAGGTGAACGAAATCCTCCACTATCCCAAGCTGACCCTGGTGCCCGGCACCCTGAGCTGGGTGAAGGGGCTGGCGAACATCCGCGGCACCCTGCTGCCGGTGATGGATCTGCGCGGTTATCTGGGACAGTCGGCCGTCAGCCTCGACGCGCATTCACGCATCATGGTGATCCAGCAGGAGAATCTGAGCGCCGGCCTGCTGGTGGATGAAGTGCTGGGCCTCAAGCATTTCGACCCGCAGGAGGCCGTCACCCGGGTAAAGAAACTGAACGAAGCGGTGAGACCCTACATTCAAGGCGCCTTCCTGCAGGCGGGGCAGACCTGGTATGTCTTCAACATGGCTACGCTGGCGGAAGATCCGCAGTTTCTGCAAGTGGCGGTATGAGGCGACATGTCGGTGCCAGACGAAACAAACCCACGCTATTACACGATTGTCATTTCAAGGTGCTGCCATGAGCTGGTGGACCTGATGCAAACAAAAACCATCAAGGGCTAGGAGCCGAAACCCATGAGACAAGCATCCAACACCAAATTCGCCTTTGACAAGGGGCTGATGACCATCGGCATCCTGTTGTTGCTGTTCTTCCTGGCGGCGGTGGCCTCTTTCGTCTATGTCGAGAGACAGGCCTCCCACGACAAGGAATACATCAGCCTGGCCGGCGAACAGCGTGTGCTCTCGCAGAGTATCGTCAAGAACGCCGTGGAATCGGCCAGCGCCAGTAATGTGGGCGCCTTTACCCTGCTGCGGCAGAACCGCGAAGACTTCGCCCACAATCTGCAGATTCTGCGCAACGGCAATCCGCAAACCGGCCTGCCCCCCAGCCCGCCAGCCGTTGAAGACAGCCTGGCCGCGGTGGAGTCCCTGTGGACGACCATCGGCAGCAATGCAAACGTGATCCTGGAGGCCGAGGGCACCATCCGCATGCTGAGCGAGTTCGTCGGCGCCATCAACGACACCATGCCCAGCCTGCTGGCCTTGTCGGACGAGGTGGTCAGCACCATGATCGAGTCCGGCGCCTCCGCCAGCCAGGTCTACATCGCCAGCCGCCAGCTGATGCTGGTGCCGCGCATCGCCGTCAACGCCAACCGCATCCTCGCCGGTGGCGAGGATGCCGCCGCCGCCGCCGAACGCTTCGGCCGCGACGCCGCCCTCTTTGGCCGCGTGCTGGACGCCATGCTCAATGGCAATCGCAAAATGAACATCAGCCGCGTGCGCGACCCGGACGCCCGCGACAAACTGGCAGAAGTGGCCGACTCCTTCGAGACGGTGCATGAACTGGTGGGCCGTATCCTGGAACAGACACCGGCCCTGTTCGAGGCCCAGCAGGCCGCCGGCAACCTGGTCACGCAGAGTGAAGTCCTGCTCGGCCGCACCACCGATCTGATGCAGGCCTACACCGCCCTTGGCGACAGCCGCCTCATCAATGCAACGACGGCCACGCTGTTGGGCGCCGTGGCCCTGCTGCTGCTGATCGTTCTCGGCTTCAAGGTGGTCGGCGATACCCGTGCCCGCCTGGCCGAGACGGCGGCGCAGAATCGCCGCAACCAGGACGCCATCATGCGCCTGCTGGACGAAATCGGCGATCTGGCCAACGGCGACCTCACCGCCCAGGCCACGGTGACCGAAGACATCACCGGCGCCATCGCCGACGCCATCAACTACACCATCGACCAGCTGCGCCGGCTGGTCTCCACCATCAACGAGACCACCGTGCAGGTATCCTCGGCGGCCCAGGAGACCCAGGCCACCGCCATGCACCTGGCCGAGGCCTCCGACCATCAGGCCGAGCAGATCACCGCGGCCTCGGCGGCCATCAACCAGATGGCCATCTCCATCGACACCGTGTCCAGCAATGCCAACGCCTCCTCCGAGGTGGCCAACAAGTCGCTGGACATCGCCAAGAAGGGCGCCCAGGCGGTGCAGGACACCATCCGCGGCATGGACACCATCCGCGAGCAGATCCAGGAAACCTCCAAGCGCATCAAGCGTCTGGGCGAAAGCTCGCAGGAAATCGGCGACATGGTGGAGCTGATCAACGACATCGCCGACCAGACCAACATCCTGGCCCTCAACGCCGCCATCCAGGCCGCCATGGCCGGCGAATCGGGCCGCGGCTTCGCGGTGGTGGCCGACGAAGTGCAGCGCCTGGCGGAAAAGTCCACCGACGCCACCAAACAGATCGAGGCGCTGGTGAAGACCATCCAATCCGACACCAACGAGGCGGTGGCCTCCATGGAGCAATCCACCACCCAGGTGGTGAGCGGGGCCAAGCTGGCGGTCAACGCCGGCGAGGCGCTGGGCGAGATCGAGACCGTGTCCATGGAACTGGCCGAACTGACCCACTCCATCTCCGAGTCGGCGCAGCAGCAGGCCGTCGCCGCCTCCAGCATCTCCGAGAGCATGAACGTGATCCAGGAGGTCACCACCCAGACCTCGGCCGGCACCAACGAGACCTCGGCCTCCATCGGCAACCTGGCCGAACTCTCCAACGAGCTGCGCAAGTCCGTTGCCGGCTTCAAGTTGCCGGAATAAGCCGGTGACCGGTCGGCGCACCATGAATCTGCCGCTGCCCGGAAACGCTGGGTGCCGCCCATGAAAGCCACCGTAGAGCGTCTGCCAGGCGTGGACGAGCTGTTCATCAAGCCGCTGCCGGAGATGGACCCGGCACAGTTCGAGCAATGGGCGGCGCTGCTCAAGCAGCGCACGGGCATGCGCCTGCCGGACAATCGCCTGTCCTTCCTGGCGACCAACCTGGGTATGCGCATGCGTGAGCTGGGCATCGCCGACTTTCAGGCCTATTACGACTACGTGACCACCGGTCGCGAAGGGCTCGTCGAGTGGGGACACCTGGTGCACCACCTCACGGTGCACGAGACCCGCTTCCTGCGTCACGAGAGCGTGCTGGCATTGATCGTCCGGCACTGCCTGCCGGCCAGTCCGGCGGATTGCCCGGCAGAGCCCCTGGCCATCGACGTCTGGAGCGTGGGCTGCTCCACCGGCGAAGAGCCCTACAGCGTGGCGATGGCCATCGACGACCGCATGCGCCAGCTGGGCGCGCCCTATTTTCTCGGCATGATGGCCAGCGACATCAGCCGCGCGGCGCTGGCCACCGGGCGCCTGGGCCTGTACAGCCGGCAAAAGGTGCGCGACATCGGTCCACGCTGGCTGGAAAACTATTTTACCGAAACCGACGATGGACGGTTTCAGGTCAGCGAAGAGCTGCGCAAACGGGTCTGCTTCAACCACCTGAACATTCTGCAGTTGGATGACGCGCCGATCGGCAAGATGGATATCATCCTGTGCCTGAACCTGCTGATCTACTTCGACCGCGAGCAGCGCATACAGATTGCCAACACCCTGGCCGATCATCTACAGCCAGGAGGTATGCTGATCCTGGGCGTGGGAGAGCTTCTCAACTGGAAGCACCCGCGCATGAAACGTTTCCCCTATGCCAATACGCTGGCATTCCAACACCAATAGCATTGGACAAGGCGCGCTGAAAGAGATGGGCGAGGAACTCGATTACACTACCCTGAAATGGGTCAAGGACGAAATTCAGGAAAGCCTGAACCAGACGTGTCAGGCCCTGGAGACCTACGTCGAAAATCCGGGTGACGCTACCCAGATGCGCTTCTGCGCCACCTATCTGCACCAGATCTACGGCACCCTGCAGATGGTGGAGATTTACGGCGGCGCCCTGCTGGCCGAGGAAATGGAAAAGGTCGCCAACGCCCTGCTCAATGACGAAATCGGCCAGAAGGATGACGCCTACGACGTGCTGATGCGCGCCATCCTGCAACTGCCCGCCTATCTCGAAGGGCTGGAGCACGGGCAGATGGACATGCCGGTGGTGCTGCTGCCGCTGCTCAACGACCTGCGCGCCGCGCGCGGTGAAAACCTGCTCAGCGAGAACGCCTTCTTCGCCCCGGATCTCAGCGTTACCCCGCCCCGGCCGCAGTTGCCTCCCGGCAAGACCTACCCCGATATCCAGGCCTACGCGCGCAAACTGCGCCCGCTGTTCCAGGTCTCCCTGCTCGGCTGGTACCGCGAGCGGGACGCCGGCGGCAGCCTGAAAAAGCTCGCCGCCGTGTTGCGCGAACTACAGAACGCCTCGCAAACCGATGCCAGCCGCCGTCTGTGGTGGATCGCCGGCGGCGTGATCGAGGCACTGATCGACGACGGGCTGGAAACCGGCACCTCGGTCAAGCTGCTCATGGGCCACGTCGACCAGCAGATCAAGCGGCTGATCGGCGACGGCGAGGCGGTGTTCGAACATGCCCCGCCCACCGAACTGCTGAAGAACTGCCTCTATTATGTCGCTACGGCGCAGTCCAGCGGCCCGCGCGTCAGCGGCCTGAAACAGGCCTTCCACCTCGACCAGCTGCTGCCCTACAGCGGCGCCCTGGAAGAGGCCATGGACAACCTCAAGGGTTCCAGCGCCGAACTCATGGGCAGCGTCTCGTCGGTGATCAAGGAAGACCTGCTGGCGGTCAAGGATCAACTGGACATCTTCGTCCGCAGCGACGAGCGCGACGTAGCGGACCTGACCCCGCTGGGCGATAGCCTGCAGCGTATCGCCGACACCCTGGCGATGCTGGGCCTGGGTGACCTGCGCAAAGTCATTCAGCAGCAGGCCGGGCACATCGACGCCTTTGTCGGAGGTGGTGAGATCCCCGACGACAAGCGGCTGATGGAAATGGCCAGCGCGCTGCTCTATGTCGAGGCCTCGCTGGAAAACCCCGCCGTCACCGGCGGCACCCGCGCCGAGGCCGATACACCGGATCTCGACCACGACAGCGAAGAAGAGTCACCGGTGCTGATGCCCCCCGGCGAGCAGGCGCAGATCGTCAACCTGGTGATCAACGAATCCCGCGAGCTGCTCACCGACGTCAAGGAAGGCCTCAACACCTTCGCCGTGGACAGCGGCGCCTTCGAGGCCATCGAAGAGGTGCCGGCCAAGCTGGCGCAGATCAAGGGCGCCCTGGCGGTGCTGAACTATCAGCGTGCCGCCGAACTGCTGGGGGCCGCCATCGAATACGTGCGCAACGATGTGCTGCGGCAGCAGCAGGCACCCGACGCCGTCAAGCTGGACGCCCTGGCCGACATTATCACCAGCATCGAATACTATCTCGAGGCCATCGAAGACAGCCGCGCTCACCCCGAGACCATCCTCGCGGTGGCCGAACTCAGCGTCGAGGAACTGGGTTATCCCCTGGCTTCGCCAGCGGAGGCCGACGGTGCCGCGCCGGGAAAGTCCGACGCTGACGGCGGGACGCGTGCCGCCGTCCTCGATCTCGACGCCCAGTTCGATGTCGGCTTCGACGAACCGGTGGCAGCCGTCGAAGAGGAGCCATCCGCCAGCGAAGCGGAGGCGGGCGCGGAAACCCCGGCGCACGAACAGGCCTCCCCGAGCCCCGAACCCGAACCTAAACTGGAAGCGGAGGCCGAAGCGGCCGCCAATGAGGCATCGCCGGCCTCGCTCGAAGAAGACGAATTCGCCGCGGACATCGAGGCGGACATCGACGAAGAGATCCTCGAGATCTTCCTCGAAGAGGCGGACGAGGTGCTGGGCACCATGACCGACTGCCTGCACGCCTGGCGCGCCGATCCCGAAGACCACAAGTCCCTGGAAACCCTGCGGCGCTCCTACCACACCCTCAAGGGCAGCGGTCGCCTCGCCGGCGCCATGGTCACCGGTGAATATGCCTGGGCCTTCGAAAACATGCTCAACCGGGTACTGGAAGGCAAGCTCGAACCCAGCCCCGCCCTGTTCCAGCTGCTGACGCTGTCGGAGCCCGCCCTGCATGGCCTGCTGGCCCACCTCAAGGGTGAGACCGAGCGGCGCCCGCCGGTAAAGCGCCTGATGGCGCTGGCCGACACCCTGGCCGAAGGCGGCGAGCTGTCTCTGTCTGACCTGCCGGGCACAGCCGTCGAAGCGGCAGCAGAAGCAGCCACGATCGGCGAGGCGCCGGTCGGGACGGAAGACATTGCGGAATCCGAGACCACTGCGGATGAAACCGCCGCGGAACCCGTCATCGAGCCCCTTGAGCCGTCAGTGCCGGCCGAAGCGTCCACTGGCGAAGAGCCTGCGGCGGAATCTGCAACGGCCATCGAAGAGATCACCTTCGAGACGGCGTCTCCCGCCGGGGAAGAATTTACCCACGACGCCGAACCCGCAACGGATCAGGAACCCGTAGTCGCGGAAGCCCCCCAGACTGAAGAGCCGCTGACAGAGGCAGGGGAACCCTTCCCGGGCGATACGCCCTCGCTGGACGAAGAAGTTCCGGCGACAGAGGAACCCCCAGCCGACACCGAGGCTGGAGACGAAGCCGCCGCCCGCGGCGACGACACCCCCATTACCAAGGACCGGGAAGCCGACACGGCACCTGCCGGGGAGGAGCCGGCCTTCGACCCGGTGCTGGCCGATATCTTCCGCAAGGAGACGGAAGGACACCTTGAGGCCCTGCGGGAATTCATCACCGACCACAGCGCCGTCGGCCCCTTCCCGGTCACCGAGGGCCTGCACCGCGCCCTGCACACCCTGCACGGCAGCGCACGGATGGCCGGCGTATCTTCCATCGCGGCCCTCAGCGAACCCATGGATCGCTTTGTGCGTACCCTGCTGGAGCGGGATATCCCCTTCGACCACGCCGGCCTTGCCGCGCTGGAGGAGTTCACCGACAGGCTGGCCGAAGCGCTGAGCACCTTCGACCAATCGCCCCCCTCTCAACGGGACAATACCGAACTGCTGGCACGAATCGCCGCCATGCACGAACAAGCCCTGGCTCTGCCTCCGGCAGAGGCATCGACCGAGACCGTGGAGGCGGCAGCAGCGCCGGCCATGGCGCAGGACGGGGAAGACCAGGAGCTGCTCGAGATATTTCTCGACGAGGCCAGTGAAATCCTCACCACGAGCGATGAGCTGCTGCAGCGCTGGCCGGCCAACCTGCACGACACCGGGCTGCTGCACGAATTGCAGCGCGCCCTGCATACGCTCAAGGGCAGCGCGCGACTGGCGAACATCCCGCCCATCGGCGACCTCACCCATGAAATGGAGGCCTTGCTGGAGGGCATTACCGAGGGCCACCGTGAGGCCGATGCCGATCTGCCGGCGTTGATCCAGCACTGTCTCGACTGGCTGCAACAGGCCGTGGAACAGGTACGCCGCGGTGAGGCGCTGTCGGCGGCCGATGACTGCCTGGCACAGCTGGCCGAGTGGAAAGCGGAAACGGCGGCCGCTGAAGCACAACACGAAGCCGCCGAGCCGGTGCACGAGCCCGCCAAAAAGCAGGACGAAGAAACCGCCGCCGAGACCGACCAGCCCGAAGCGGCGCCGGCCGAACCCCAGGAAGAGGAGCGGATCGAGCTGGCGCCCATGTTCGACGAGCAGCCGGACAGAGAAACGGGCGACGCGGATTACGATACGGAACTGCTGGAGATCTTTCTCGAAGAGGCGGAGGAAATCCAGGAATCGGTGGAGTCGATCCTCGACCAGTGGAGCCAGGACCACGAAAATCTCGACCACGTCGCCGAGCTGCAACGCGCCCTGCACACCCTCAAGGGCGGCGCGCGCATGGCCAATGTCACCGCCGTGGGCGACCTGGCCCACGTGGTCGAATCCCTGCTGGAGCGTATGGCCGAGGGCCTGATCGCCCCCGAGGCGCGCTTCCCGGCCCTGTTGCAGGACTGCCACGACTGGCTCAGCGAGGGCCTGGAACTGGCCCGCCAGCGGCACACGGTGCCCGCCGCCACCTCGCTGGTGGCGCAGATCGAGGCGGCGATCCGTGGCGAAACGGCGCCTGCCGCGGAGGCGGAGCCCACACCCGCCACGGTCGAACCCCCGGCGGCCACCGAGGAAGAAACCACGCGGGGTGAAACATCACTGGTCAGCGACGAACTCGAGGAGATCGACGCGCTGGTGCTGCAGGACGTGGAGCCCACGGACAAGGCCCAGGCGGCCCCGCTGGCCGCCGAGGAACAGGTGCGTGTGCGCGCCGACCTGCTCAACGATCTGGTCAATTTCTCCGGTGAGATCAACATCTACAGCGCCCGCATCGGCCAGCAGCTCAGCGCCTGGCGCTTCAACCTGGCGGAACTGGACCAGACCGTGAGCCGTTTGCGCGAGCAGCTGCGCAAGTTCGAGATCGAAACCGAGACGCAGATCATGTACCGCCACGATACCGGCGGCGGCGGTCATGCCGAGGATTTCGATCCGCTGGAGCTGGATCGTTTCTCGACCATGCAGCAGCTGTCGCGCGGCATGGTCGAGAGTCTCGGCGATCTGACCAGCATCCAGGGCCTGCTGGAAGAGCTGTCCAGCGATACCGATACCCTGTTGCTGCAACAACAGCGTGTCACCAGCGAGCTGCAGGAAGGCCTGATGCACACCCGCATGGTGGCCTTTTCCAGCATCCTGCCACGTCTGCGCCGCATCGTGCGGCAGACGGCAGCGGAAACGGACAAGCAGGTGAAACTGAAGGTCAGCGGCGCCGAGGGCGAGTTGGACCGCAGCCAGCTGAACCGCCTGGTGCCGGCGCTGGAGCACATCCTGCGCAATGCCGTCGACCACGGCATCGAGCCGGCGGCGGAGCGCGAGGCCGCCGGCAAGCCGGCCACCGGCAGCATCCGCATCGACCTCGACCATCAGGGCTCCGAAGTGGTGCTGAAGGTGTCCGACGACGGCCGCGGCCTCGACATCACCGCGCTGCGCGAAAAGGCCATCGAAAAGGGCCGCCTGCTGCCCGATGCCGATCTCAGCGACCGTGAGCTGATGACCTTCATCCTCGAGTCCGGCTTTTCCACCGCCAAGGAGGTCACCCAAATCTCCGGCCGCGGCGTCGGCATGGACGTGGTCAATACCGAGATCAAGCAGCTCGGCGGTACCCTGCATATCGACACCGAGCAGGGCCAGGGCACCAGCTTCCTGATTCGCCTGCCGCTCACGGTGCTGGTCAACCAGGCGCTGATGGTGCAGGTGGGCGAGGCCACCTACGCCATCCAGCTGCCCAACGTGGAACACGTGATCCGCGTCGGCCACGATGAGTTGGCACCATTGGTGGCAGGTACGGAGAGCCACTACGACTACGCCGGTAACCGTTACCAGTACCTGAGCCTGGGCAAGGTGCTGAGCGGCGTGTCACCGGTGCTGCCAGGCGGCAAACAGCGTATTCCCCTGCTACTGTTGCGCAGTGGCGATCACCGTGTGGCGCTGCAGGTGGACACCCTGCTGGGGCGGCAGGAAATCGTCATCAAGTCCGTGGGACCGCAGCTGAGCAGCGTCAACGTACTCTCCGGGGCGACCATCCTGCCCGATGGCGAGGTGGCGCTGATCCTCGATGTCGGCAATCTGGTGCGCTCGGTCATGGCCCAGCAGCACGGTGTCGCCGAGCCGCTGTTGCCGGCCGCCGAGGCGGTGCCGGCCCAGGCCGAGGAACATCGCCTCACGGTGATGGTCGTGGATGACTCCATCACCGTGCGCAAGGTCACGGAGCGCCTGCTGTCGCGCTACGATTTCGATGTCATCACCGCCAAGGACGGCGTCGATGCGCTCACCGTGATGCTCGAGCAGGTGCCCGACATCATGCTGCTGGACGTGGAAATGCCGCGCATGGACGGCTACGAGCTGGCCACCACCATGCGCAATGACGAACGTCTGCGCGAGGTGCCGATCATCATGATCACCTCACGTACCGGCGAGAAACACCGCCAGCGGGCCATGGACATCGGCGTCGACGAATACATGGGCAAGCCCTATCAGGAAGCCGAGCTGATCGACAATATCCGCAACCTGGTGGGCGCCACGGCCTGATTCGCCACGGACGCCCCATGCTCACCGTGATGGACGCACCGCCCGCCCGTGTCGCGATACTCGCCGCCAGTGCCGAACACGCCGGACACCTGCGGGCATTGCTGAAAACGGCCGGGCTGCGGGTGGTGCACAGTGGCGGCCTGGATGCGGCCTCGCTGCAGGCGGTGGAAGGCTTGTCGGCAGACGCGTTGCTGGTGGACCTGAGCGAGGAAATCGAGTCGGAGATCGAACTCATCGACGGCCTGCTGGAACACAGCAGGCTGCCGATCATGTTCAACGACGGCAGCCCCGGCGGCGGCCGCGCCAACAGCCAGTGGGCCGCGCGCCTGGCGCAGAAGCTGATCGACATGGTGCGCACGACCACGCCGCCCGTACAGGATTCGGTCGAGGAGGCGGCATCGCCCGCCGTGACAGCCGGCAAGACCTGCCGGCCCACCGGCGCGGCGGAGAACGTCTGGGTGCTGGGCGCCTCGCTGGGCGGCCCGCAGGCGGTGCGCGACTTTCTTGCCGCGCTGGACGCCGACCTGCCGGTGGCCTTCGTCCTCGCCCAGCACATCGGTGTCAACCATGTGCAGCTACTGGCGGAGCAGCTCGACCGGGCCAGCGCCTTCCGCGTGCTGCCGGCCAAGCTGGGCCATGTGCTACGCCATGGCGAGGTGATCCTCGCCCCGGCCGATCGCCATTTGCAATTGACCGAAGACGGCTATGTGGCCCTCTCGGCGATGCCCGCCAATGCGGTCTACTCGCCCAGCATCGATCATGTGATGGCCGCCGTGGCCGAGCGCTACGGCAACCGGGTCGGCGCCATCATTTTCAGCGGCATGGGCGACGACGGCGCCGCGGGCTGCCTGGCGGTGGCCCGCCACGGCGGCATCGTGTGGGCGCAGGACGTGAAAAGCTGTGTCATCAGCAGCATGCCGGATCAGGCGCGCAAGACCCATACGGTAACCTACAGCGCCAGTCCCGCAGATATCGCACGGCATTTGCGCGACTATCTTCGGGGCAGTGAATAGTGTATTTCCTGAATCTCCGGATTCGGGAACCAGACAACGAGAGGACATCCCATGTCAGAAGTGGACATCCAGCCCGGCACCACGGTTCGCAGTCAGCTGATCCCCCTGGCCGGCATGCGCCTGCTGCTGCCTACCACCTGCGTCGCGGAGATCGTCGACTGGCAAGACCCCGAGACCGTGGACGATGCACCGGCGTGGCTGCTGGGGATGCTCGAATGGCGGGGCCTGCGGATTCCCCTGCTGTCCTTCGAGGCCGCCAACGGCGGGCCGCGCGGTGAAGTCTCGCGGCGCGGCCGCATCGCGGTGCTGAATGGCATCGGCGGTGATCCCGAACTGCCCTTCTACGCCATACAGCTGCAGGGCATCCCGCGCCTGGTGCAGGTGGACCAGGCCAACATCGGCGCCATCTCCGAACCGGGCGAGTCGCTGCCACTGGTGCGTGACCACGCCATGCTGCAGGATGCCGAGGTGCTGATTCCCGACCTCGACGGCCTCGAGACCCTGATCAAGTCCGCTGGGCTGACTGTCTCGTCAATGGACTCTTCCATTGCCTGAGCGGCTGGCGGGGAGGTTCCGGCGGTCGTTTCAGGCTCCGTAATTCAACGCAAAGGGCGCAAAGTTTTTTATTTTTCTTCGCGTCCTTTGCGCCTTTGCGTTCTCCGCGTCTCCATCCCGGTGTTTCGAATATCCACCCCCCTGTTTCAATCCCGCGTGGCGAGGTCGATGCCCTCGCGCGCCACCCGCGCCAGGGTATGGATCTGCTCCTCGGTGATCACGTAGGGCGGCATGAAATAGATGACGTTGCCCAGCGGCCGCAGCAGTACGCCTTCTTTCAGGGCATGCCGGTAGACGCGCAGGCCGCGCCGCTCGCGCCAGTCGTAGGGTTCTTTCGTCGCCTTGTCGCGCACCATCTCGATGGCCAGGATCATGCCCGTCTGCCGCACCTCGGCGACGTGCGGGTGGTCGGTCAGCTCGGCGGTGGCCGCCGCCATCGCCCGGGCCAGGCGACGGTTGCTGCCCAGCACGTCGTCCTCGGCGAAGATGTCCAGGGTCGCCAGGCCCGCCGCGCAGCCCAGCGGGTTGCCGGTATAGCTGTGCGAGTGCAGGAAGGCGCGCAGGCTGGCGTAGTCGTCGTAGAAGGCGTCGAAGGTGTCATCCGTGGTCATCACCACCGCCAGTGGCAGGTAGCCGCCGGTGAGGCCCTTCGACAGGCACATGAAGTCGGGTGAGATACCGGCCTGCTCACAGGCGAACAGGGTACCGGTGCGGCCGAAGCCGACGGCGATCTCGTCGGCGATGAGATGTACACCGTGGCGGTCGCAGGCCTCGCGCAACATTTTCAGGTAGACCGGATCGTACATGCGCATGTTGCCGGCGCACTGCACCAGCGGCTCGACGATCACCGCGCAGGCCTCGTCGGCGTAACGTGCTAGTGTGGCCTCCATCTCTGCGAACCGGCGGCGCGAGTAGTCGGCGCAGCTCTCGCCCGCCTCGCGCGCGTAGCAGTCGGGCGAGGCCACGCTGATCACTTCCATCAGCAGCGGCCGATAGGTCTCCTTGTAGAGCGCCACGTCACCCACCGCCAGCGCGCCGAGGGTCTCGCCGTGGTAGCTGTTGGCGAGGGAGATGAACTTGGTTTTTTTCGTCTGGCCACGGTTGCGCCAGTAGTGGAAGCTCATCTTCAGCGCTACCTCCACTGCCGCCGAGCCGTTATCGGCAAAGAACACGCGACTCAGGCCGGCGGGGGTAATGCCCACCAGGCGTTCCGCCAGTTCGATGGCCGGGGCGTGGCTGAAGCCGGCCAGCAACACGTGTTCCAGTTCGTCCAGCTGGGCCGTGACACGGGCATTGATGCGTGGATTGGCGTGGCCGAAGAGGTTGACCCACCACGAGCTGATGGCGTCGAGGTAGCGTTGGCCCTCGAAGTCCTCCAGCCAGACGCCCTGGCCGCGGCGTATGGGGATCAGCGGCAGTCGTTCGTGATCCTTCATCTGCGTACAGGGGTGCCATAGCACCGACAGGTCACGTTGTACCCAGTCTCGATTCGTCATGCTGGCTCCTACCGAAAGAATTGTTGCAAGGATACGCCAGTGCCGCGGGCTATGCGCACTCTGCGGACAAAAAATCGGCACAAAAAAAACGGCCTTGGGGGAAGACCGTCAACAAACCACCAATGGGAAATCTGGGGGGAGGGTGGTGGTTCGTCATTCAGGTTTAGACGCTGCCCCGGCAATAATCAAGAAAAATACCTGGTTATTTTTACACGCTGCCGTAGCGCAGGCCATCACCGAGCCAGCGGCGGATCAGCGGCGCTACCTGGCCAGGATGCTCACGCAGCAACTGCGCGGCACACTGACCGACATCGGGGATCAGAGCCTGATCGCGCTGCAAGTCGGCAATGCGCAATTCGAGCAGGCCGGTCTGTTTGGTGCCCAGCAGTTCGCCGGGACCGCGTAGTTCGAGGTCCTTGCGCGCCACCTCGAAGCCATCGTTGGTCTCGCGCAGGGTGGCGAGGCGTTGGCGCGCGGTCTTCGACAGCGGCGGTTTGTAGAGCAGCACGCAGCTGCTCCTGGCGCTGCCACGCCCCACCCGGCCGCGCAGCTGATGCAGCTGGGAGAGGCCGAGACGTTCGGCGTTTTCGATGATCATCAGGCTGGCGTTGGGCACGTCCACGCCCACTTCGATTACCGTGGTGGCCACCAGCAGGTCGATGTCGCCGGCCTTGAAACGGGCCATGACGGCCTCTTTCTCCGCTGCCTTGAGGCGGCCGTGGATGAGGCCGATGCGCAGGTCGGGCAGGGCTGCGTGCAGGGCCTCGGCGGTGGCCTGCGCGGTTTCGCACTGCAGGCTCTCGGATTCCTCGATCAGGGTGCACACCCAGTAGGCCTGGCGGCCCTCGCGGCAGGCGGCGTGCACGCGGGCGACCACGGCATCGCGGCGGTCGTCGGCGATCACCACCGTCTCCACCGGGCTGCGCCCCGGCGGCAGCTCGTCGATCACCGATATGTCGAGGTCGGCGTAGGCGGTCTGCGCCAGGGTGCGCGGGATGGGGGTGGCGGTCATGATCAGCTGGTGCGGGTAGCGGCCGTCGCGGGCGCCCTTCTCGCGCAGGGCGAGGCGTTGATGGACGCCGAAGCGGTGCTGCTCGTCGATGATCACCAGCCCCAGGTCGTGGAATTCGACGCCCTCCTGAAACAGCGCCTGGGTGCCGACGGTGAGCCGCGCGTTGCCGTCGGCGATGGCGGCCAGGGTCTGCTCGCGGGCCTTGCCCTTGGTCTTGCCGGACAGCCAGTGGGCGTCGATGTCCAGCGGCGCCAGCCACTGGGCGAAGTTGCGCCGGTGCTGTTCGGCGAGCAATTCGGTGGGGGCCATGATGGCGACCTGAAAGCCGGCCTCCAGCGCCTGCAGGGCGGCCAGCGCGGCGACTACGGTCTTGCCGCAACCGACGTCGCCCTGCACCAGCCGCTGCATGGGCCGGGGGCGAGTGAGGTCGTGGGCGATCTCATCCAGCACACGCCGCTGGGCCGCCGTGAGCGGGAAGCCGAGGTGGTCGAGAAAGGGCTGCTGCAGGGCCTGCGTGGCGCGCAGTGGCGGCGCTGCGTGGCGGTCCTGGCGTTCGCGCAGCTGGCGCAGGCTGAGCTGGTGGGCAAGCAGTTCCTCGAAGGCGAGGCGCTGCTGGGCGGGATGCGTGCCCTCCTCCAGTTCGCGCAGGCAGGCCCCGGCCGGCGGCCGGTGCACGTAGAGGATCGCCTCCCGCAGGCCGGGCAGGCGGCGCTGCGCCAGCAGCTCGGCGGGCAGCAGTTCCGGCAGGCACTCACCGAGCAGTTCGGGATCGTCCAGAAGCTGGTCGATGAGCTTGCGCAGGGTTTGCTGGCGCAGCCCCTCGGTGCTGGGGTAGACGGGGGTCAGGGTGTCTTCCCGTAGCGGGCCGTCGGTATCGGGATCGATGAGGCGGTATTCCGGGTGCACCATCTCCAGGCCGCTGGGACCGGCGCGGACCTCGCCAAAGCATTGCACCCAGCTGCCACGGGCAAGGCCGGCCCGCTGCGCGGCGCTGAAGTAGAAGAAGCGCAGGGTGATGGCGCCGCTGCCGTCGGCGATGCGCGACAGCAACATGCGGCGGCGGCCGAGCTTGATGTCGGTGAGCTGCACTTCGCCGCGGACGGTGATCTCGTTGCCCGGACGCAGGCTGCCGATGGGCGCGATGCGGGTGCGGTCCTGGTAGCGCAGGGGAAGATGGAACAGCAGGTCCTGCAGGGTGTGCAGGCCCAGGCGGGCGAGGCGCTCGACCATGCCGGGGCCGGCGCCCCTGAGCCGGGTCAGGGGTGCGGCGTCAGGCGGGGCGGGAGATGGAGTCACGCGCGGTTCGGGATTGGCAATGGGTGTGCGGCAATTTTACAGGCTGCACGCCCGGACACAATGCCGGCCGGCGTGACGGCTACCGGAATCAGCGCCGCAGGCTGGCGTAATAGGCGGAAAGATCGGCGATATCGGCATCACTGAGACCCGCGGCGATGCGGTTCATGTCGGTACTGGGGTCCTTGCGCAGGCCGGAGCGGAATTCACGCAGGGACTTGGCCAGGTAGGGCGCGGTCTGCCCGGCGATATTGGGGTAGTCGGGATTGCTGCTGATGCCCTGTTTGCCGTGACAGGCGGTGCAGGCGGCGCTTTTGGCCTTGCCCGCCTGGATGTTGCCGGCCGCCTGGGCGGCCGTGCCGAAACCACCGGCCAGCATGGCGATGGTCATTGCCATTGGTATCTTCATCAAATGAGCCCCTCCAGCCAAATTCGTGAATCCGTTGCCTCGGACGAAAGGATTTCGCCGCTACGGTCCGGGCGTCGCCGGGCCGAGCAGACGGATTGTTAGCGGTTCAAAATCTTCGAGTCTAGCGGGGGAAAGATGTCTGGCAGCTGAAAATCCCCCCTTGCCGCGTAATTTCCGCGCCAGGGGGCACGGAATCAGGAAACGCGGCCGTCGTTCTCGATCAGCTCCGGCGGCATGCGGTAGAACCACATCTGGTGCATGGAGGTGATCCACATGAAGGCGAAGGCCAGGCCCATCAGGGCGCCGCTGATCATTACTACCCAGGCAAAGGGCTGATAGACCTTGGTAAGGTACCAGGAACCAATATCCGCCAGAATGGCAACGAAGGGGGTGGCCAGTGTGATGCACTTGAGCCACTGGGGGCGGATGTAAGCGTGGATAAAGATCAAGCCAACGATGAAAAAGATGAAGGTGATGCCAAACAGGTGAATATGCGATACCCGAACCAGGGTGAAGATGTCCATGCCGGTATCGGCCTGCGCCACTTTGGTAATGTCTTCATAGTCGGTGAGGTTGGGGACATGCGGATTGGAGCCATTGTGGCAGATCAGGCAACGGCGCTCGATAATGCCCTCGACGCCAGAGGATTTGAAATCGGCCTCTGCGGCGCCACGGCGCACCCAGGCAATGATCTTGTTTTTTTCCTCGGCAGGCAGCATGTTGGCCATGGGGCCATGGAGGGCCGACTCGAGCTTGGTGTCCGTCTTGCTGCCGCTGTAGGCAATGATGAGATCGTTGACGGACAAGCCAGGCTTGCCGTCACGCCCGGCATGAGATTCAAAGACGTAGATCATGGCAAACAGGTAGCCCGTGCCAAGGACGATCAAGGTGCCACTGAACAGCACCCGCATGCCGAGGGGTAATGCCTTGAAGTGTCTGGTGTGCTCTTTGATGGTCATGTCCGCCGTCTCCAGGAGATAATCCTGAATCCGTGGGTTCAGGATAATTTTTGTGGCGCCGCTCATGCCTTTCTGGGCAAAGCCGGGCGGTGTGCTTCATAGAATAGTATCCCTGTCAGGATATATTCCTGATCGGCTTTAAGAGGCTTCGTGTCTCGTCATTCACCCATGATACGCTTGATGAATCGCCGGCATATGAGTATAACCTAATACATTTATATCGCATGAAATATTTCACCTGCGCAGAAAAGAATTTTACTATGTGCACATACATGAATTTGTCAGTCTCGGGCATCATCACCGGGCTGTAATTTTTCGTAAAAACTGGAGAATGAAATGATCAAGGTACGCAAAGCTGCGTTAATCCATGCGCTGGCAGTGTCGAGTGTGGTATTGCTGGCAGGCTGCAGCAAGGAGCCGGAGGAACTGCCGGTGAGCTTCAACAAGGATGTGATGCCGATATTGCAGAAACACTGCAGTGAGTGCCACCTGCCGGGCGGCGCGGGTGAAGTGGCCAGTGGCCTGGACTTGAGCAGTTACGAAGGCGTCATGAAGGGCACCAAGTTCGGCACCATCGTGCGCCCCGGTGACAGCACCTCCAGCACTATCTCCATTTTGATCGAGGGCCGCGCCGATCCGTCCATCAACATGCCGCACGGCGATCGTCCGCCGCTCAGCAAAGAGGAGACGGACACCATCGCCAAGTGGATCAACCAGGGCGCCAAGAACAACTAATTATCATTGTTCGTTTTTGCCGGGATCGTCAGCCGCCCAGTTCCATGATGGCGTCCATCTCCACCTGGGCGCCCTTGGGCAGGGCGGCGACACCCACTGCGGCGCGCGCCGGATAGGGCTGCTGGAAATAGCTGGCCATGATCTCGTTGACCAGAACGAAATGTGACAGGTCGATGAGGTAGATGTTGAGCTTGGCGATGTCGGCCAGGCTGCCGCCGGCGGCCTCCGCCACCGCCTGCAGGTTGTCGAACACGCGCCGGATCTGCGCTTCCATGCCGCCTTCCACCAGTTCCATGGTTTCAGGCTGCAGCGGAATCTGCCCCGACAGGTACACTGTGTCGCCGCTCTTGACGGCCTGCGAATAGGTGCCGATGGCGGCGGGCGCCTTGTCTGTCTGGATGATTTCTCGTTTGGCCATGACGGTCTCCCCTTTTTATCTGTTTTTGTGCAGCAGTCTGTCTGCGTTGTTTTCCAATCGATTATTTTGAGCGTGCGATGCGCGCGACGCTGTCGATGGCGCGCACACGGCGGATGATCTGTGCCAGATGCACACGGTCGCGCACGCTGATGGTAAAGATCATGGATGAGTACAGGCCGTCGCGCTCGTCGATGGAAACGTTTTCGATGTTGGAACCCTCTTCGGCGATCACCGAGGCCACCGTGGCCAGCACGCCGCGCTGATTGGCGGTGTCGACGCGGATGTCCACCGGGAAACTGTTCTTGATGTCTGGCTCCCACTGCACGTCGATCCAGCGCTCCGGGTTGTTGCGGAATTCACGCACGTTCTTGCAGCTGCGGGTGTGGATAACGATGCCCCGGCCGGTGCTGACGAAGCCGAGAATGGAGTCGCCGGGGATGGGCCGGCAACACTTGGCATAGGTCACCACGGAGCCCTCGGTGCCGCGAATGGCCAGCGGGGGCGCGCTGGCGCGGTTTCCCTGCCCGCCTTTCAGCCAGCTGGGCGTGTAGCGGCTGAGCACGCCTTTCTTTCTTTTTTTCTTCGGCCCGGTGACGGCGGCCTCGCGCTGTTCGATGATGTCGGCCAGCTGACGGGCTACCAGGGCGGCGACGCGCTTGCCCAGGCTGATGTCTTCCAGCAGGTCGTCCAGGGCGTCGAGCTTCAGCTGCCTGAGCAGCGCCTCCAGCGCCTCCTTGGGCACCTCCTGCAGCGTCAGGGACTGCGCCGCCAGGGCCTTGCCCAGCATGCGCTTGCCCAGCTCCAGGGCCTCTTCGCGCTTTAGTTGCTTGAGGTAGTGGCGGATGTTGGAGCGCGCCTTGCCGGTAACGACGAAGTCCAGCCACACGGGATTGGGGCGAGCGCCAGGGGCGGTAATGATCTCTACGGTCTGACCGTTGCTGAGGGTGCTGCGCAGGGGCGCAAGGTGGCGGTCGATCTTGGCGGCCACGCAGGTGTTACCCAGGTCGGTGTGAATGGCATAAGCCAGGTCGACCACGGTGGCGCCGCGCAGGATGTTGAGGATATCGCCGTCGGGAGTGAACACGTAGACCTCATCGGGAAACAGGTCGATCTTGACGTTTTCCAGAAACTCCTGCGAATTGCCGGCGTATTTCTGCATCTCCAGCAGACCCTTGAGCCATTCGGTGGCGTGGCTGGGGGTGGCCGAGCCGGTCTTGTACAGCCAGTGGGCGGCGATGCCGGCCTGCGCCACGCGCTCCATGTCCCTGGTGCGGATCTGCACCTCGATGGGACCGCCATAGGGGCCGAACAGCACGGTGTGCAGGGACTGGTAGCCATTGGCCTTGGGGATGGCGATGTAGTCCTTGAAACGGCCGGGCACCGGCTTGTAGATGTTGTGCACCATGCCCAAAGCGCGGTAGCAGGTATCCACCTTGTCGACGATGATGCGGAAGCCGTAGACATCGGTGACCTCGTCGAAGCTGAGGCCCTTGTTGCGCATCTTGTCGAAGATGCTGTAGAGGTGTTTCTCGCGCCCCTCGACGCGTGCCTCGATGCCCTCCTGGCGCAGGCGCTCCTCCAGCGACAGGCGGATCTTCTCCACCACTTCCTTGCGGTTGCCACGCATTTTTTTCAGCGCCGTCTCCAGCACCTGGTAGCGCATCGGGTACTGGGCGCGGAAACCGAGGTCTTCCAGTTCCAGGCTGATGGTCTGCATGCCCAGGCGCTTGGCCACGGGGGCGTAAATGTCGAGAGTCTCGCGACCGATGCGGCGCTGTTTGTCGGCGCGCATCACGCCCAGGGTGCGCATGTTGTGCAGGCGGTCGGCAAGCTTGATGAGGATCACGCGGATGTCCTTCACCATGGCGAGGATCATCTTGCGGAAGTTCTCCGCCTGCGCCTCGGCCTTGCTGCCGAACTTGACCTGGGTCAGCTTGGTGACACCATCGACCAACTCGGCGACCTCTTCGCCGAATTCATGGGCGATCTCGTCCTTACTGATGCCGGTGTCTTCGATGACATCGTGCAGAATGGCGGCAACGAGTGTGCTGGTATCCATGCGCATCTCGGCCAGGATTCTGGCCACCGCGAGCGGGTGATGGATGTAGGGTTCGCCAGACATGCGCATCTGGCCATCGTGGGCCTCGGCGCCAAAAAGATAGGCCCGGTAGACTTCCTTGACCTGGTCGGTCTCGAGATAAGCTTCGAGAAGCTTGCACAGGTCGTGAATCAGAAACACCGGGCCCCCGGGACAGGCAGTTTACTGAGGGTTACAGGGACTCCTGCACCTCTTCTTCGCTTACGACGGATTCCTGCGCATGTTCCTGCGCGGCCACTTCGTCGAGAATCTTGTTGGTAATCAGGCCTTCGCTGATCTCACGCAGGGCAACGACGGTGGGCTTGTCGTTTTCCCAGTCGACCAGCGGCTCCTTGCCGGCGGCCAGTTGACGGGCGCGCTTGCTGGCCAGCAGCACCAGCTCGAAACGGTTGTCGACGTTGTCCAGACAGTCTTCAATGGTGACTCGTGCCATCGTGTAGCTCCTAAGGGGATTGCGTAGCCGCGCAAGTCTACAAAATATGCCGAAAATAAACTAGGACTTTGGCTAAAACCTGAATCCGTGGATTCATGACGGCGAATGACACGACTCATTGATCCGTCTCGCTATTATGAGAAATCTCGGCAATAGTCCCCGCTATTCCCTCGATTTTTCATTACGCGATACGCATCAAGCAGTTGCGTACTTCATCCGCCCTGAACCCACGGATTCAGGTAAAAATATTGGCCCTTCAGGACGTTATAACCATTATAGGCAGCGCCCGACAAACGGGCAAAAAGTGAAGAAATCACCGCCTGACTCGATTCGGCTTGCCGGATTGAAGGTATGGCGCCTGCCTGGAGGGCCGCCGGCGATGCCTTGACATGGCCGTGCAATTTCCAGAAGGTGTCCATTCGAGGTGGTATATGCAGAGACAAACTGGAGGGGAAAATAATGACAATCAAAACCATCAATCGATTCACGGCCCTGGCACTGGTCGCCTTTTTCAGTCTGACCGTGCAAGCCGCGCCGCCGGTCAAGGTGGGCGAATACACGGTGCACTTCAGCGCCTTCAATACCGATACGCTGCAGCCGAACATGGCCAAGGCTTACAACATTACGCGAAGCAAGAACCGCGGCATGTTCACTCTTTCGATAATGAAGGACAGCCATGACGTGTCGCCCCTCGGCAAGCCGGTACGCGCCATGATCAAGGCCAGTGCCAGCAACCTGACCGGCCAGCTGCGTGATTTCAAGGTGCGTGAGATCGATGAAGGCAACGCGGTCTATTACATCAGCGTGTTCCACGTCACCGCCGGTGAAACCCTGGACTTCGACATCAAGATCGCTCCCGAGGATGGCGGCAAGCCCTTCTCGGTAAAGTTTCGCCAGCAGTTCTATACCCAATAAACCGGCTCTTCGGCTTCGAATGGGCGGGCTCATCCCGCCCATTTGCTTTCCGCAAACCCAGGCGGCAGGGGTTCAGCGTCACCTAAAAGCCCACGGAGAGCGTGATGCCCGGCTGCAGGGTAGTACTGGAAGGCTCGTAGATGATATAGCCCGTGGCCCGGCCGTTGACGGTGATTTCCTTCGCGGCACTGCGGGTAAGACGCCAGATCTCCAGCGCAGGCTCGATTTCCACGCGCAGCCGCTGCCAGTGCGCATGCCACGGCAAGGCAAGGCGCAGGCCGAGCGTGCTCCTTTGATTCAGTGTCATGGTGTCGAAACTGTCTGACTCTATGCGCATCTTGGGCGAAACGGGGTAGAGGAGGCGTCCGTCCAGCACCAGATGGCTGCGGTCGCCACGCCAGACGCCGCCCTGCAGACCCAGCAGCACATAAGGCCACATGTAGGTCTCCAGCAGCCCCTGCACAGTCCCCTTGGAACGTATATTTCGCCGCCAGTGGCGGTAACCCAGGCCCCAATAGGCGCTGGCGCCGTCGATGGTGTCCGGCATGGTGCCCAGGGTAAGATTCAGGTGGGTGATGGTCTCGTCGGTGAGGGTGGTCAGCGGCGTACCGCTCTGCGTCTGTCCGTCGTAATCGGCGACGCCGTCATGATGCGTGAGGTCGAGGGTAAGACGCTTGTCGTCCCAGTAATATTCCAGGCCAAGGCGCGCACCGGGCAGGATACCGTCTTCTCGGTTGGACAGATCCCCGTCCGGGGTGAACTCCTTGTAGCCGAAGTCGAGGACGGAACCACCCAGCCACAGGACCAGCCTGTCATCACTGCCGGACGACGGGCTCGCCTGCGAGAGGGGGGCGAACGGTAAGGTGCAGAACACCGCGCCAGCCAGCCAATGTCGAATCATGTCTTTTTTCCCTGACGCATTTCTTCCATGCGCTGCCTTTTTCAAGTTAATGGAGACCGTAGGCTGGTTATGTTACCGGAAAACCCGCACGACTGTCCCGGGAGACTGTTTTGGAGTAGAGACAGGCTGCCGCAAAAAAGGCCGCGAAAGCGGCCTTTTTGGGGAAGGACGAATGGAAGAGTCAGGCGGCCAGGGCGCCCTTCATCTTCTTCATGGCGTTCTTCTCCAATTGGCGGATGCGCTCGGCGGAGACGCCGTACTTGTCGGCCAACTCGTGCAGGGTGGCCTTTTTCTCCGACAGCCAGCGGCTCTTCACGATGTCGCGGCTGCGTTCGTCGAGGCCGTCGAGCACCAGGCTCAGTCGCTGCTGGTTATGGGCCTCCCAGTCCTCGGCCTCCAGCACGCTGGAGGGTTCCATGCGGGTATCACGCAGATAGCCGGCCGGCGAGGGGCTGAAGTCGCTGTCGTCGTCGCTGTCACCATAGCCGTCGAAAGAGGCATCGTAGGCGCTCATGCGCTTTTCCATTTCCAGCACCGTGGCCGCGGGCACGTCCAGCTCCCTGGCCACCGCCTCGACCTCCTTGTGCGAAAACCAGCCCAGGCGCTTCTTGTTCTTGCGCAGGTTGAAGAACAGTTTGCGTTGCGCCTTGGTGGTGGCCAGCTTGACGATGCGCCAGTTGCGCAGGATGTATTCGTGAATCTCGGCACGAATCCAGTGCACGGCAAAAGACACCAAGCGCACGTTGACGCTGGGGTCGAAGCGCTTCACCGCCTTCATCAGGCCGATGTTGCCCTCCTGGATCAGGTCCGCCTGGGGCAGGCCGTAGCCACTGTAACCGCGCGCGACGTGGATCACGAAGCGCAGGTGCGACAACACCAACTGGCGCGCCGCATTGAGGTCGCCCTCTTCGCGCAGCCGCGTGGCAAGCTCGCGTTCTTCCTCGGCACCCAGCATGGGAATCTGGCTGGCGGCCTGAATGTAGGCCTCCAGGCTACCGCTGGGAACCGCTAGATCAACCGTGAGACTCTTGTTCATGATTAAACCTCCCTCATCAAATTCTTGACCCTAACTTCCCAGACACTTCTTTGATGCATGGGAAGTCTAGCAGTCAAATAGTGAGAGTGCCAAAAAAAATAATAGTTCCCTAATATTGAATTTTTCTATCGCTCATAAGCCAGGCCGCGAACTGCCTGCGGATCAAGAATAGTCATTCAGGCTCAATGGCTTGCAGGTGACGGCCGACGGCCAGCCAGGAGCCGGCGAGACCCAGGGTTATCCCCGACAGGAGCAGGGAAAGACTGGTGACCAGGTCGAGCCCGGCGAGGCGGAACTGGCTGTCATAGAGGAAGGAGAGCTGGGTCACCGGTCCGCTGAGCAGGATGAGAAAGCCCACCACCAGCAGCCAGGCGATGAGCGCGCCCATCAGGCCGTACCAGAAGCCGGTGTAGAGAAAGGGGCGGCGGATGAAGGCGTTGGTGGCGCCGATCAGCTTGGTGATGACGATCTCCTCGCGGCGGGCAAAGATGGTCAGACGGATGGTGTTGCCCACCACCAGCAGGATGGCCATGGCCAGCAGCACGCCGAGCAACAGGGCGCCGCGCTTGCCTACCTCGATGATGCCGTTGAGGCGTCGTACCCACTCCATGTCCAACTGCGCCTGGTCCACGGCATCGAGCTGGCGCAGACGTTCCAGCAGCCGCCCCATGGCCGCCGGCTCGGCCTGCGCCGGGGTCGGGCGCAGCACCAGCACCGCCGGCAGCGGGTTCTCCGCCAATGAGTCCAGGGCGTCACCGAAGCCGGACAGCTCGCGGAACTCGGCCAGCGCCTGCTCGCGCGAGATGTAGCGCACCTCGGCCACACCCTCCCAGTTGCGCAGCCTGTCGGCCAGGGCAAGAATGCGCTTCTCCGCCACGTCCCGTTCGATGAACAGCGACACCTGCGCCGAGTCCTCCCAGCCCGAGGACAGCTGCTGCACGTTGTTCAGCAGCACGTACAGCCCCGCCGGCAGGGCCAGGGCGATGCCGATCACCATGGCCGTCATCAGGGTGGAGAAGGGCGTGCGCCACAGCTGGCCCAGGGACGACACCAGTACCCACAGATGGTGGGTGAAGTAGGCATTGGTGCGGCCGCGTGGCTTCTGCGCCTTGGCGCGCGCCTCCGGCTCGGCGGCGCGCGGCCGCGGTTTACGGGCCGGACGCTTCATGCCGAGGCCGCCAGTTCCGTGGTGCGGCCGTCGCGCACCAGGCGGCCGCCGCTGAGGGTCAGCAGGCGGTGGTCGAGGCGCGAGATGAGGTCGTGGTCGTGGGTGGCGATGAGCACCGATACACCGACGCGGTTGAATTCCTCGAACAGGCCCATGATCTCCCGCGACAGCGCCGGATCCAGGTTGCCGGTGGGCTCGTCGGCCAGCAGCAGCGGCGGACGGTTGACCACCGCGCGGGCGATGCCGACGCGCTGCTGCTCGCCGCCGGAGAGGGTGATGGGGTAGGCCTTGTCGCGGTTGAGCAGGCCCACCTTGTCCAGCGCCGCGCGCACCCGGCGGCCCACCTCGCTCTGGTGGTAGCCGGCGATGATCAGCGGCAGGGCCACGTTGTCGAACACGGTACGGTCGAAGAGCAGGTTGTGGCTCTGGAAGACGATGCCGATCTTGCGCCGTAGGTGGGGGATGTGGCGGTTCTTCAGCCTTGAGAGGTTCTGCCCGTCGACGAACACCTGGCCGCGGCTGCTGCGCTCGATCAGGGCGATGAGCTTCAGCAGGCTGCTCTTGCCGGCGCCGGAATGGCCGGTGAGAAAGGCCATCTCGCCTGGCTGGATGTGAAAGCTGACCCCGGACAGGGCCTCGTGGCCGCCGGGGTAGCGCTTGCTGACGTTGTCGAACTGGATCATGAGACGGTGGTGTTGCTGAAGTTTGTCATTTTATTGCTCGCCACAGAGGCACGGAGTTCACAGAGAAATTCAAATTTTCCGTCATTCCGGGCGAAGCGCAGTGTAGCTCCGGAATCCAATACCCGAAGTCCCTCTTTACCCGAATTTTGGCTTGCGCCGGAATGAAGGGGAGGCATTGATCGTCAAAGGATTTTCTCTGTGAACTCCGTGTCTCTGTGGCGAAATCCTTAATCCCCGGACTGACGTGCCAGCAACGCATCGACAAACTCCCCGGCATTGAAGGGCCGCAGGTCGTCGATGCCCTCGCCGACGCCGATGAAGCGGATCGGCATCCCCAGGCGCTTGGCGATGGCAAAGATCACGCCGCCCCTGGCGGTGCCGTCGAGTTTGGTCAGGGCGATGCCGGTGACGCCCACCGCCTCACGGAACTGCTCGGCCTGCACCACTGCGTTCTGGCCGATGCTGGCGTCCAGCACCAGCATCACCTCGTGCGGCGCGTGTTCGTCGATCTTGGCCATCACACGACGGACCTTTTTCAGCTCCTCCATGAGATTGGCCTGGGTGTGCAGGCGGCCGGCGGTGTCGGCGATGAGCACGTCGACGCCCTTGGACCTGGCCGACTGCAGGGCGTCGAAGATCACCGAGGCGGAATCGGCACCGCTGTGCTGGGCGACCACCGGGATGTCGTTGCGCCGGCCCCATTCCTGCAGCTGCTCCACGGCGGCGGCGCGAAAGGTGTCGCCGGCGGCCAGCATCACCGACTTGCCCTCGTTCTGAAAGCGCTTGGCCAGCTTGCCGATGGTGGTGGTCTTGCCGGCGCCGTTGATGCCGACCATGAGGATCACGAAGGGTTTTTCGGCGGTCTCCGTTACCAGCGGCTGGGCCACGGGTTCGAGGATGTGCAGCATGTTCTCGCGCAGGGCGTCGAACAGGGCGTCGGCATCCTTGAGCTGCTTGCGCGACACGCGCCGGGTGAGGTCGGCGACGATCTCCTGGGTGGCCTCTATGCCCACGTCGCTGGTCAGCAGCAGGGTCTCGATCTCCTCCAGCACCTCGTCGTCGATGGCCTTCTTGCCCAGCACCAGGCTGGCGACGCCATCGGTGATGCCGCTGCGGGTGCGCTTCAGGCCCTGGGCGAGACGGGCGAACAGGCCGCCCCTCTTTTTCTCCACCGGTTCGGTGGGCGCCGCTTGCGATGTGCCGGTGTCCGCCCCGGACGTGGCGGCATCACTCGCCTCAGCGGGGTTTTCACGGGCGGAATCGGCGGATTCCGGCTTCGGCTTGTCTTTTTTAATGAAACCAAACATGAATGGCGGGGGTCACAGAGTTTCGTTTCCGGCTTTTGGGTTTGCCGGTGATGTTTAATTGGGTAGGGTATGCTACCACTCGTGGCCGACCACCGTCAGCCGCAGTCCAAGAATATTAAAGTACAGGGATTACAATGAAACGATTGTTGAAGACCCGATATGCCTCCTTGCTGGTTGCCGTCGCTGCGGTCAGTCTCGCCGGCTGCGCCACGCAGCCCACCGCCACGCCCCCTGCCGCCAAGGCCCCGGCCACTGAAGCGGCCACCCTGACGGCCGTCTCGTCCGCCAACGGCGTGCACGAATACAGGCTCGACAACGGCATGAAGATCATCATCAAGGAGGATCATCGCGCCCCGGTAGTGGTGTCCCAGATCTGGTACAAGGTCGGCTCCAGTTACGAGCACGGCGGTATCACCGGCGTTTCCCACGTGCTGGAACACATGATGTTCAAGGGCACGGAGAAACACGGCCCGAACGAATTCTCGCGCATCATCGCCGCCAACGGCGGGCGCGAAAACGCCTTCACCGGGCAGGACTACACGGCCTATTTCCAGCAACTGGAGAAAAGCCGCCTGGCCATCAGTTTCGAGCTGGAGGCGGACCGCATGCAGAACCTGCGTCTCGACCCCGCCGAAGTAAAGAAAGAGGTGCAGGTCGTCATGGAAGAACGCCGCATGCGCACCGAGGACAAGCCGCAGTCACTCACCTACGAGCAGTTCAAGGCCGCGGCCTTCGTCACCAGTCCTTACCACAACCCCATCATCGGCTGGATGGACGATCTGGAAAATCTCACCCTCGACGACCTGCAGCAGTGGTACCAGCACTGGTACGCGCCCAACAACGCCACCCTGGTGGTGGCCGGCGACGTGGACCCACGGCAGGTGGCCGAACTGGCGAAGAAGTACTTCGGCCCGGTCAAGCCGCGCCCGGTGCCGGCGCTGAAACCCCGGCGTGAAATCGAGCAGCGCGGCATCCGCCGCATCACCGTGAAGGCCCCCGCGCAGCTGCCGACCCTGTTCATGGGCTACAAGGCGCCGGTGATCAAGACCGCCAAGGTCGACTGGGAGCCCTACGCCATCGACATGCTGGCCGGGGTGCTGGACGGCGGCGAGAGCGCACGCTTCACCCGCAACCTGATCCGCGGCCAGCAGATCGCCGCCAGCGTCGGCGCCGGCTACGACCTGCATTCCCGCCTCGGTGACATGCTGGTGATCAGCGGCACGCCGTCCAAGGACGTCAGCATCGAGGAGTTGGAGACCGCCATCCGCGCCGAGATCGATCGCTTCAAGACCGAACTGGTGAGCGCCGAGGAACTGGCCCGCGTCAAGGCCCAGGTGGTGGCGGCCAAGGTCTACGAAAAGGACTCCATCTTCTACCAGGCGATGCAGATCGGCACCCTGGAGACGGTGGGCCTGAACTGGCGCCTGATGGACGAATACGTCGACCGCCTCAAGGCCGTGACCCCGGAACAGATCCGCGAGGTGGCCAACAAGTACCTCATTGAAGACCGGCTGACGGTTGCCGTACTGGAACCACAGGCAATGACCAGCACCACCCCCGCCGCCCATGGAGGCCAGCATGCGCACTAAGTTTTTCTTTCTGATAATCGCCTTCTTCAGCAGCGCCGCGGTCTTTGCCGGGCCGCAGATCCAGCACTGGACCACCGGCAACGGCGCGCGCGTCTATTTCGTGCCCGCACCCGAGCTGCCGATGATCGACCTGCGGGTGACCTTCGACGCCGGTGCCGCGCGCGATGGCGCCGACGGCGGCGTGGCCCTGCTCACCAACGCCCTGCTGGCCGAAGGCGCGGGTGGGCTGGACGCCAATCGGATCTCCGAGCGCTTCGAGTCCGTCGGCGCGCGTTTCAGCAGCAGTGCCCACCGCGACATGGCCACCGTCGGCCTGCGCAGTCTCTCGGACCCACAGTATCTGGAGCCCGCCCTGACAACCCTGGCGGCCATCATCGGCCAACCGGACTTCCCCAAGGACGCCTTCAAACGCGAGCGCAGCCGCATGCTCATCGGCCTGCAACAGCGCAAGCAGTCGCCCGGCGCGCTGGCCGACGAGGCCTTCTACAAGGCCGTGTTCGGCGACCACCCCTACGCCGGCCAGCCCTCCGGCACGGAGGCGACGGTCAAGGCCCTGACCCCCGAGAAGCTGCGCGCCTTCTACCAGCGCTATTACGTCGGCCGCAATGCGGTGATTGCCATCGTCGGCGATCTCGACCGCGCCGCCGCCGCCACCCTCGCCGAGCGCATCATCGGCAAGCTGCCGGCCGGCGAGCCGGCGCCGGAACTGCCGGCGGTGAAGGACCTGACCAAGGCGGTGGAAGTCAGCATCGAGCATCCCTCCACGCAGACTCATATCCTCCTTGGCGCGCCGGGCATGAAGCGCGGCGATCCCGACTACTTCCCGTTATACGTGGGCAATCACATCCTCGGCGGCAGCGGCCTGGTGGCGCGGCTGTCAGGGGAGATCCGCGAAAAGCGCGGCCTGGCCTACAGCGCCTACAGCTACTTCCGCCCCATGCGCAAGCGCGGCCCCTACACCCTCGGCGCGCAGACCCGTAACGCCTCCGCTGGCGAGACCCTCGCGGTGATGCGCGAAACCCTGGCCACCTTCATCGTCGAAGGCCCTAGCGAAGAGGAACTGGAAGCGGCAAAGAAGAACATCACCGGCGGCTTCCCCTTGCGCATCTCCAGCAACAAGAAGATCATCGACTACATCGGCATGATCGGCTTCTACAATCTGCCGCTGGACTATCTCGACACCTTCAACGCCAAGGTGGAGGCGGTGACCGTCACCGACATCAAGGACGCCTTCCAGCGCCGCATACATCCGGATAGAATGGCCGTCGTCACGGTAGGCGGCAAGGTGGACGGTGAACAATAGGCGCCGCCAATGCCACCCCGGTGGCCGAACGCCAGCAGGCAGGAAGTACCCTGAATTTCTCTGAGGGAGCGCCGATGGACAAGAAGAGGCAGTTACGCATGCTCGGCTGGGCGGCACTGCTTCCGCTGTTTTTTCTGGTCTGGATCCTGTCGGCGGAAAAACCGGACCTGCCGGGGGACAAACAGGCCGGCGAAGTGATGGAAGACACCCGGCCGGAAGTGGCGGAAACGCCCACCGGCCTGTCCCCGGAGGACAAGCAGGCCTTCAGGGACTGGCTCATCGAGAGCAGCGTCGTCGTCACCGAGCTGGAGTACCCCGAGGGGCGTGACGACCATCTGCAAATCAAGCTGCAGGCGGACAAGTACACCACCCAGGAGGCGGCCGAAAAGATCGCCTTCCATCTCGTCCGCTACTACAAGATGGAAACCGGCTTCATCGACCCGGTGAAGCTCACCATCGTCTATCCCGACAAAGCGGGGATCTTTTTCGAGGAAACCTACTGAATGACACCGGCCAACCGATGACACAGATCCAGCTGCAAATTCTCGACCCACGCATCGGCACGGACATCGAGCTGCCCCACTACGCCACCGACGGCTCCGCCGGCATGGACCTGCGCGCGGCCCTGGACGCCCCGCTGGCGATCCGCCCCGGCGAGACCCACCTGATCCCCACCGGCATCGCCATCCACATCGGCGACCCCGGCCTGGCCGCGGTGCTGCTGCCGCGCTCCGGCCTCGGCCATAAGCACGGTATCGTGCTCGGCAATCTCACCGGCCTGATCGACTCCGACTACCAGGGCCAGCTGTTCGTCTCCTGCTGGAACCGCGGCAGCGACGCCTTCACCATCGAGCCCGGCGACCGCATCGCGCAGATGGTGTTCGTGCCCGTGGTGCAGGCCAGCTTCGAAATCGTCGAGTCCTTCGACCAGAGCGAGCGCGGCGCAGGCGGCTTCGGCCATACCGGGTACAGCTAAAAAACCGCTTGCCACAGAGGCGCGGAGGACACAGAGAAAAATCGTTTCACCGCAAAGGCCGCGAAAGAACGCAAAGTTTGATGTTTTTGTCTTGGCGTCCCGTTGCGACCTTTGCGGTTAAGCCTTTTCAATAACTATTTTTCTCTGTGTCCTCCGTGCCTCTGTGGCAAACAGCTCCCGCCGATTAACAGCCTTCTCCCAAGCTGCTACCCTACGCGCACTTTTTCCGCGTGAACCCCTTACCACAGGACATGCCCATGACCACTCCCGCCATCGATCCCTCCATCTTCAAGGCCTACGATATCCGTGGCATCGTCGACGAGACGCTGACCATCGACGCCGTGTACTGGATCGGCCGCGCCCTGGGCGCCGAGGCCGAGGCGCGCGGCGAGCAGCACATCTACGTGGCGCGCGACGGCCGCCTGTCCGGGCCGAAGCTCATCGAGGCCCTGATCCGCGGCCTGCGCGAGGCCGGGCGCGACGTCACCGACCTCGGCATGGTACCTACCCCGGTGCTGTATTACGCCGCCTACGCCCTGGGCACCGGCTCCGGCATCATGCTCACCGGCAGCCACAACCCGCCCAACTACAACGGCCTGAAGATGGTCATCGGCGGCACCACCCTGGCCGGCCCCGACATCCAGGCCCTGCGCCGACGCATCGAAACGGGCGACCTCACCCGGGGCGAAGGCCGCTTCGACAGCGCCGACGTGGTGCCGCAATACATCGAACGCATCACCGGCGACGTCAAGCTGGCGCGGCCCATGAAGGTCATCGTCGACTGCGGCAACGGCGTCGCCGGCGTGGCCGCGCCACAGCTGCTGCGCGCCCTCGGCTGCGAGGTCACGGAACTGTTCTGCGAGGTCGACGGCAACTTCCCCAACCATCACCCGGACCCCAGCCAGCCGGAAAATCTCGAAGACCTGAAGCGGGCGCTGGCGGAGCAGGCGGCCGACACCGGCCGCTCCCGGCGTCCTGCCTCCCGCGACACTTGTCCGTCCGTGGACATCGGTCGCTCCCGGCGTCCTGCCTCCCGCGACACTTGTCCGTCCGTGGACATCGGTCGCTCCCGGCGTCCTGCCTCCCGCGACACTTGTCCGTCCGTGGACATCGGTCTCGCCTTCGACGGCGACGGTGACCGGCTCGGTGTGGTCACCCCCAGCGGCGCCGTGATCTGGGCCGACCGGCAGATGATGCTCTACGCCCGCGACGTGATCTCACGCAATCCCGGCGCCGAGATCATCTACGACATCAAGTGCACCAGCCACCTGGCGCGGGTTATCGAGGCCGCCGGCGGCCGGCCGCTGATGTGGAAGACCGGCCACTCCTTCGTCAAGGCCAAGCTGAAAGAAACCGGCGGCCTGCTGGCCGGCGAGATGAGCGGCCACGTCTTCTTCAAGGAACGCTGGTACGGCTTCGACGACGCCCTCTACACCGCCGCGCGCCTGCTGGAGATCCTTGCCGCCGACGCTCGTCCCGCCGATGAAATCTTTGCCGAGCTGCCCGACAGCATCAACACCCCGGAGCTGAACCTGCGCACCGCCGAGGGCGAAAACCACACCCTGATGGAAAAGCTGCAGGCGGCGGCGGATTTTCCCGACGCCACGATCACCACCATCGACGGCATCCGCGCCGACTTCGCCGACGGCTTCGGCCTGGTGCGAGCCTCCAACACCACCCCCTGCCTGGTGATCCGCTTCGAGGCCAGGGACGAGGCCGGACTGGCCCGCATCCAGGACGAATTCCGCCGGCTTATCCTGTCACAGGCCCCGGCGGCCGAGCTGCCGTTCTGAGGTCAATGGCGTTCACAGATGAGCGCAAATCATTTATACCTGAATCCGTGGGTTCAGGGCGGATGAAGTATGCAACTGCTCGATGCGCGTCGCGTAATGAAAAATCGAGGGAATAGCGGGGATTATTGCCGAGATTTTTCATATAGCGAGACGGATCAACGAGTCGTGTCATTCGCCGTCATGAACCCACGGATTCAGGTGAAATTCATGCATGATCGTTGGGGTTCGCTTACCCCAACCTATACTGGCAACCAGAAGAACATTTGCATCCATTGGCGTTCATTCGCGGACTCATCACGCACACCATGCCGGTGGTGAAATCCCCCCCCGCCACTTACAATACCGCCATGACTCTCAACGCCCAATCCGCCATGAACGTGGCCCACGTCCTCAGCGAGGCCCTGCCCTACATCCAGCGTTTCGCCGGCAAGACCATCGTCATCAAGTACGGCGGCAACGCCATGGTGGACGACGCACTGAAAAACAGCTTCGCGCGCGATATCGTGCTGATGAAGACCGTCGGCATCAACCCGGTGGTGGTGCACGGCGGCGGCCCGCAGATCGGCAAGCTGCTGGAGCGCATCGGCAAGCAGACCGAGTTCTACCAGGGCATGCGCGTCACCGACCGCGAGACCATGGACGTGG
>DRQN01000090.1 GCA_011371455.1 Gammaproteobacteria bacterium | reverse complement strand
TCGGGCTCGACCCACTGCAGCGGCTGGCCCTCGCGGCCATGGGCCTCACCCTCGAAGCCGTCCACCCGCCAGACATCCAGCAGCACCGACTTGTCCGGGTAGTCGTGACGCACGCGGATCAGCGGGCGTGCCCGGGTAATGTGAATACCCACTTCCTCCGCCAGCTCCCGCCGCAAGGCCTCGCGCGCCGACTCCCCCGCCTCCAGCTTGCCGCCCGGAAACTCCCACAGCCCGCCCTGGTGGGCATCCTCGGCACGGCGCGTGATCAGCACCCGGCCCTCGCCGTCGAACACCGCCGCCGCGGCCACTCGCACTACCGATTCATTCATGCACCTTCACCCCCAAGCCCTCAGTCCTCAGTCCTCAGTCCTCAGTCCTCAAGTCCTATACTCCGCATTGATCCGCACGTAGTCGTAGGACAGATCGCAGGTCCACACCTGCTCACAGGCCTCGCCGCGACCCAGCACCACGCAGACGTTGATCTCGTCGCGGTCCATCACCGCCTGGCCGGCCGCCTCGGTATATTCGGGCGCCCGCCCACCATCGCGGACGATGCACACCTCGTCGAGAAACAGCTGCACGGCATCGATGTTCAGATCCTCCAGCCCGGCGCGGCCGACCACGGCGAGGATGCGGCCCCAGTTGGGGTCGGCGGCGAAGAAGGCGGTCTTCACCAGCGGCGAATGGGCGATGGCGTAGGCCACCTGCAGGCACTCCGCGCGGTCGCGCCCGCCCTGCACATCCACCGTGATCAGCTTGGTGGCGCCCTCGCCGTCGCGCACGATGGCCTGCGCCAGCGCCTCGCATACCTCATTCACCGCCGCGCACAGGGTCTCGTAGGCCGGACCGTCGGCCTGTGCAACCGTTACGCCCGAATGGCCGGTGGCCATCAGCACGCAGGCATCATTGGTCGAGGTATCGCCGTCCACGGTGACGCGGTTGAAGGAACGATCCACGGCCTGCGCCAGGCAGGCCTGCAGCACCGCCTGCGGCACCGCGGCGTCGGTGGCGACATAAGCCAGCATGGTAGCCATATCGGGACGAATCATGCCGGAACCCTTGGCGATGCCGGTGACGGTCACCGTCTTGCCGTCGATGACCACCTGCACGGAGGCCCCCTTGGGCACGGTGTCGGTGGTGAGGATGCCATGCGCGGCGTCTTCCCAGCCGTCTTCCGTCAGGGCCTCGAAGGCGGCGGGCACGGCGGCGGTGATCTTTGCCACCGGCAGCGGCTCGCCGATGACGCCGGTGGAAAAGGGCAGCACCGCTTCCGGCGCACAGCCCGCGGCCTGCGCCACCGCCTCGCAGCAGCTCAGGCCATCACGCATGCCGGCCTCGCCGGTGCCGGCGTTGGCGTTGCCGGTATTGGTGAGCAGGTAGCGCGGCGCCTGGCGTGCGAGGTGACGGCGGCAAATATGCACTGGCGCGGCGCAGAAGGCGTTGCGGGTGAACACCGCCGCCAGCTGCGCGCCCTCGTCCAGCGCCATCAGCACCACGTCGCGGCGGCCTTGCTGCTTGATGCCGGCACAGGTGGTGCCGAGGCGCAGCCCGGCCACGGGATGCATAACGGGAAGTGGTTGCTTGCTGACGGACATGGTGTTTCGACTCACGGCGACTGGAAATACGGACGGCAGATGTTAGCGGCAAGCGCGCCCACGGCACAAGCCGCCCGGGAACGAAAAAGGGCGCGGAGGAAATCCCCTGCGCCCTTTTCACAACCCCGGCCGGCCCGGCTCAACCGAGCCTGCCGTGGCACTGTTTGTATTTCTTGCCGGAACCGCAGGGGCAGGGTTCGTTACGGCCGATCTTGCGCCCCTCGCGCTTGAAGGGCGTGTGCTCGGCTTCGGCGGGCGCGCCACCAGCGGTGGCCGACGGCGCCTCCTCGTGCTGGTAGGACACGGGGGCGCCGGAGCGGCGCTGCGCCTCCACCGCCGCGACATCTTCCTCGGCGTGGATCTGCACCTTGGAGAGGATCTCCACCACCTCGCGTTTGAAGCGCTCCAGCATGGCGCTGAACAATTCGAAGGCCTCGCGCTTGTATTCCTGCTTGGGATTCTTCTGTGCATAGCCGCGCAGATGGATGCCCTGGCGCAGGTGATCCATGGTGGCGAGGTGGTCTTTCCACTGCTCGTCCAGCACCTTCAGCATCACCGCCTTCTCGAAGTGACGCAGCACCTCGCGGCCGGCCTGGGCCTCCTTTTCGTAATAGGCCTGCTCCAGCTCGTCGAGAATGCGCTGGCGCAGGCTCTCTTCGTGCAGGTCGTGGTCTTCGTCCAGCCACTGCTGAATGGGCATGGCCATGCCGAAACTGGCCTCGACGGCCTTCTCCAGGCCGGGCACGTCCCACTGTTCGTCCAGCGAGCCCGGCGGGATGAACTCGTCGATGACCTCGTTGACCACGTCGACGCGGATGTTCTTCACCATCTCCGAGACGTCATCGGTGGACATCAGCTCGGCGCGCTGCTCGTAGACCACCTTGCGCTGGTCGTTGGCCACGTCGTCGTATTCGAGCAGGTTCTTGCGGATATCGAAGTTGTGGCCCTCGACCTTGCGCTGGGCGTTCTCGATGGCTTTATTGACCCAGGGATGCTCGATGGCCTCGCCCTCCTGCATGCCCATCTTCTGCATCAGCGCGGCGACGCGCTCGGAGGCGAAGATGCGCATCAGACTGTCTTCCAGCGACAGGTAGAAACGGGTCGAACCCGGATCGCCCTGACGGCCGGAGCGACCGCGCAGCTGGTTGTCGACGCGCCGCGACTCGTGGCGCTCGGTGCCCACCACGTGCAAACCGCCGGCCTCCAACACCTGGCGATGACGCTCTTCCCAGGCCTTGCGGCGCTTCTCCAATGCCTCCTCGGAGAGCTCGCCGGCAGCGGCCAGCTCGGCCTCCAGATTGCCGCCGAGCACGATGTCGGTACCACGACCGGCCATGTTGGTGGCGATGGTCACCGCGCCCGGCGCGCCGGCCTGGGCGATGATTTCGGCTTCTTTCTCGTGGAACTTGGCGTTCAGCACCTGGTGCGGCACCTTGGCCTTGTCCAGCAACCGGGAGAGGTATTCCGAGGTCTCGATGGAAGCGGTGCCCACCAGCACCGGCTGCTGGCGCTTGCGGCAGTCCTGCACGTCCTCGCAGATGGCGTCGAACTTCTCCTTGGCAGTGAGGTACACCAGATCGGTGAAATCCTTGCGCGCTACCGGCTTGGCGGGCGGGATCACCACTACTTCCAGATTGTAGATCTGCTGGAACTCGAAGGCCTCGGTGTCGGCGGTGCCGGTCATGCCGGCCAGCTTGTCGTAGAGGCGGAAGTAATTCTGGAAGGTGATCGAGGCCAGGGTCTGGTTCTCGTTCTGCACCGGCACCCCTTCCTTGGCCTCCACCGCCTGGTGCAGGCCGTCGGACCAGCGCCGTCCCGGCATGGTGCGCCCGGTGAATTCGTCGACGATGATCACTTCGCCGTTCTTGACGATGTAGTCGACGTTGCGCTGGTACAGGGCATGGGCGCGCAGCGCGGCGTTGACGTGGTGGATGAGACGGATGTTGGCGGCATCGTAGAGGCTCTCGCCCTCGGGCAACAGGCCGATCTCGGCGAGCATCTCCTCGACATGCTGATGGCCCTGCTCGGTGAGGTAGACCTGCTTGGACTTCTCGTCCAGGTAATAATCGCCCAGCTGGCCGTCTTCGGGCTCCTCGCCCTCCTGCTTCTCCAGCCGGGGGACGATCTTGTCGATCTTCTCGTACAGCTCGGAGCTGTCATCGGCAGGCCCGGAGATGATCAGCGGCGTACGCGCCTCGTCGATGAGGATGGAGTCCACCTCGTCGACGATGGCGTAGTGCAGATCGCGCTGGACCTTGTCCTCGAGGCTGAAGGCCATATTGTCGCGCAGATAGTCGAAACCGAATTCGTTGTTGGTGCCGTAGGTGATGTCGGCGGCATAGGCGGCGCGCTTCTCGTCGGGGCTCTGCCCGGACACCACCACGCCGACGCTGAGGCCGAGGAAGTTGTACAGCTTGCCCATCCACTCGGCATCGCGCCTGGCCAGATAGTCGTTCACCGTCACCAGGTGCACGCCCTTGCCACTCAGGGCATTGAGATACACCGCCAGGGTGCCCACCAGGGTCTTGCCCTCGCCAGTGCGCATCTCGGCGATCTTGCCGTCGTTGAGCACCATGCCGCCGATCAGCTGCACGTCGAAGTGACGCATGTCCAGGGCGCGCCTGCCAGCCTCACGCACCACCGCGAAGGCCTCCACCAGCAGGTCGTCGAGCTTCGCCCCGTCGGCCAGGCGCTGGCGGAATTCGTCCGTCTTGGCGCGCAGCTCCTCATCCGACAATGCCTGAATCCGGGGCTCAAGGGCATTGATCTGCGCCACGACCTTGTTCATGCGTTTCAGCAGGCGCTCATTGCGGCTACCGAACACCTTGGACAGCAGTTTAGTTACCATGTCTTTTTACACACCGGTTCAGGATTGGGAGGCGGGCAAGCACGACACGCGCCGGATCAAAGGCTGGGGATTATAGCGGGGATCAGGGGTTTAGAGAATGATTATCGATGGCGGCGGTCAGCGGGCGGCGAGGATATATTTCTTGGGATCGACCGTCTTGCCCTTGTAATGCACCTCGAAGTGCACGTGCGGGCCGGTGGAACGGCCGGTGGAGCCCATCAGGGCGAGGGCCTGGCCCTTTTTCACCGCATCACCCACCTGCACCAGGATCTTTTCGTTGTGCCCATAGCGGGTCACATAGCCGTTGCCGTGGTTGATCTCCACCAGGTTGCCGTAACCATAGCGGCTGCCGGCCCAGGTCACCACACCGGCGCCCACGGCAATCACTTCGCTGCCGGCCTTGCCGGCGAAGTCCATGCCCTTGTGATGCTCGCGGCGGCCGGTAAAGGGATCGTTGCGCATGCCGTAATAGGATGAAATCCAGCCGCGCTTGATGGGACGTCCGGTGGGGAATACCGCCTCCTGCAAGTTGCGGCTCATGAGCATGGTCTCCAGCAGACCCAGCTGCTCGGCACGGTCATCCAGTTGGCGGGAAAGGTTTTCCAGCGACTGCACGAAATCGGGCAGGGGCATCACCTCCGGGGCGGAAGCCCGTTCCGGGCCGCCGACGGCGGGCTTGGAAGAGAAATCGAATTCGCCCTTGTCGAGATCGGCCACCTCGGTAAGACGCTCACCCAGGGCATCGAGCCGGATCACCTTGGCCTGCAACTCGCCCAGGCGCAGGGCCAGGGCATCCATGTTTTCGCGCGCCTGGCGCTGCACGTCGGCGATCTCTTCGCGCTGACTCTGCATTTCCTGCTGCCAGCTGCTCATCAGCAGTTCATCCTGGCTGGGAGCAACCTGCTGCGCCATCCAGTAGCCGCCAAACACCAGCAAAGAGGGGGCAACGACGAATGCCAGCAGTGATACCAGGACCACGGCGGTGCGCGTCACCGTCATCGTGCGCATCCGCTCTCCACGCTTGCCAACCAAGATGATATTCATACCGCGCCGTCCGCTCCCGTTTTCACCGCTTCAAGGTATCGCTTTCAGCCATTACCACAGTGAACTACAATGATTTCCCGTCTCCAGCCAAAGACATTTGCACCATGTCCACCCGCAAAAGATCATCCGGCAAGCGCCTGGCCAGTATTCTGGCGGCCGCCGACAACGGTCTGCAGCCGCTTTTTGCTCACGCCCACCAGCTGCGCGCCCTGAACCGCATGCTGCGCGGCGCACTGGGCGATCCCCTTGGCCCGCACGTCAGCCTTTGCAACGTCCGCGCCGATACCGCCGTCGTTGCCGCGGATTCACCCGCCTGGCTCACCCAGCTCCGCTATCTGGCGCCAACGGTGCTGCATATCCTGCAAAGCCAGCCGGGGCTGGAGTCCCTGCGCAAGGTGCGCTTCAAGGTGCAACCCGCCAGCGAGCCGGCAGAGCCCGCCGCGCCGCCCCGCCGCGCCTCGCTCTCCCCCGCGGGGGCAGAGATTCTGAAGAGCGCAGCGGAGGGAATGCAGGATCCCGGGCTTGCCGAGGCCCTGCGGCGCCTGGCGCTCAATGGCTCGACAAAGGCCTGAAAACGGGTGCCGGTCAAAGACGGCGGCTTACCGTAACCTATCGAAGCCAGGCCCGAGAACTTTAGCCGAAACAGGCCAAAACGCTCCCAACGAGCCGCCAAAGGTAGCAATTCGAACGAGAAGTCTCAAGCAAGGCGAACAAGCACCGGTCGCCGGTCAATTGGCCATCATGGGGTGGGTATAGGAAATGGGGGCGTTGCGCGAATCGTCGAAAGTCGCCGACTCCCAGGCCGTCTCGTCGGCCAACAGGGCGCGCAGCAGGCTGTTGTTCAGCGCATGACCGGACTTGCAGCCGCTGAAGGCGCCAATCAGGCTGCAACCCAGCAGGTACAGATCGCCGATGGCATCCAGCACCTTGTGCTTGACGAATTCGTCGTGATAGCGCAAACCGTCTTCGTTCAGAACGCGATAGTCGTCCATGACGATGGCGTTGTCGTGACTGCCGCCCAGCGCCAGGTTGTTTTCACGCAGCTGCTCGATGTCACGCATGAAGCCAAAGGTGCGCGCGCGGCTGACCTCTTTGACGAATGAAGTGCTGGAGAAATCCACCGTGGTGGTCTGCACGCTGTTCTTGAACACCGGGTGCTCGAAATCGATATCGAAGGAGACCTTGAAGCCTTCGAAGGGGTCGAAACGGGCCCACTTGTCGCCGTCTTCGACGATCACCGTCTTCTTGATGCGGATGAAGCGCTTGGGCGCGTTCTGCTCTTCGATACCCGCCGACTGGATCAGGAACACGAAGGGACCGGCGCTGCCATCCATGATCGGCACCTCGGCGGCGCTGACGTCGATATAGGCGTTGTCGATGCCCAGGCCGGCCATCGCCGACAGCAGGTGCTCGACCGTGGAGATGCGCACACCGTCCTTCACCAGGGTGGTGGACAGGCGCGTGTCGCCGACGTTCTCCGGCTTGGCCTCGATCTCCACCGGCTCGTCCAGATCCACGCGCCGAAACACGATGCCGGTATCCACCGCCGCCGGCCGCAGGGTCAGGTAGACCTTTTCCCCGGTGTGCAGGCCGATGCCGGTGGCGCGGATGACGTTCTTCAGTGTGCGTTGTCTGATCATCGTTTTTAGTCGTTCTTGGCTAAGAGGAGGCCCGATACTCGGCCAGGCGATAGCCGCACATACTACCACAGCGCCAAAACCCTGCCTAGCGAACGGGTTCACGCTTTGCCGCCCGGCGGGCCCGGCTCTGCCGCTCAGGCCCGCCGACGGCCTGCGCGGTCAGTCCGCCTGGCGGCGCAGGAAGGCCGGGATATCCAGGTAATCCATGTTGCCGTCGGCGGTCGCCGCGAAACGCTCACCGGCCACGGCCTTGTTGCGGATCACCGTCGGCCGGTCCAGCTCGCCATAGTTCACCTCGCCCTCGGCGGTCTTCGGCGGCACCAGCTTGACCGGCTTGTCCAGCGTCTCGATCTTGCTGTTGCCCAGCCCCGTCGCCACCACGGTGACACGCAGGCCGTTGGACATCTCCGGATCGATCACGGTACCCACCACCACGGTGGCGTTTTCGGAGGCGAAGTCCTTCACCGTGCTGCCCACCGCGTCGAATTCACCGATGGTCATGTCCATGCCGGCGGTGACATTGACCAGGATGCCGCGCGCGCCCGCCAGGTCGATGCTCTCCAGCAGCGGGCTGGCCACCGCGGCCTCGGCGGCGGCGCGGGCGCGGTCGGCGCCCTCGGCGTAGCCGGTGCCCATCATCGCCATGCCCATCTCCGACATCACCGTGCGCACGTCGGCGAAGTCGACGTTGATCAGGCCCGGACGGGTGATCAACTCGGCGATGCCCTGCACCGCGCCCAGCAGCACGTCGTTGGCGGCCTTGAACACGTCCAGCAGGGTCATGTCGGCGCCCAGCACGCTCATCAACTTCTCGTTGGGAATGGTGATCAGCGAGTCGACGTACTCCGACAGCTCCTTGATGCCCTGATCGGCGATGTCCATGCGCTTCTTGCCCTCGAAGGGAAAGGGCTTGGTAACCACCGCCACCGTCAGCAC
>DRQN01000089.1 GCA_011371455.1 Gammaproteobacteria bacterium | reverse complement strand
GCGGGTGGAAGAGGCGGCGGTGGATGTGCAGAACGCCATCACGCGCATCCGCGAGCGCCTGCCGACGGCCATGCGCGAACCCCAGGTGATGCAGTTTTCTTCCTCGGACAAGCCCATTCTCACCCTCGCCCTGCGCAGCGATACGTTGTCGCTGCAACAGGTGCGCGAGCTGGCGGACAACGATATCCGCGACCGCTTGCAACTGATCTCCGGGGTGGCCACGGTGGATGTGTTCGGTGCCCATCGCCGCCAGCTGGAGGTGGCGGTACACCGCGACCGCCTGCGTGACTTCGGTGTCACCATGGCGCAGATTTCACGGGCGCTGGACGGCTGGAACCTGACCGACTCGGGCGGACGTATCGATCTGGGGGCGCGTGAGACAGTGGTGCGCTTCGACTCACCCCTGAACAGTGCAGCGGCCGCGGCGCGGCTGGTGATCCTGCGTCAGGGTGACCGGGTGGTGCGCCTGTCGGACGTGGCGACGGTGAGCGAGAGCGAGCAGGAAGCGCGCTCCGCCTACCACTTCAACAACGCGCCGGCCATCGCCGTGCAGGTGCTCAAGCGCCAGGAGGCCAATACCGTCGATGTGGCGCAAAACGTGCGCCAGGCGCTGGACGACCTGGGGAGGCAGTTCCCGCAGGTCGAGTTCGCCGTCGCCGACGACGATTCCATCTTCACCAAGCTGGTGATCAGCAACATGACCACTTCCATCATGCTGGCCATCGTCCTGACCATAGGCGTGGTGTTCCTGTTCCTGGCCAATTTGCGCCAGGCGGCCATCATCGCCATCTCCATCCCGGTGTCGTTTCTGATGACCTTTTCGCTCATGTGGCTGGCGGGCATCGATCTCAATATGATCACCATGTCGGCCATCATCCTCTCCATCGGTCTGCTGGTGGACGACAGTATCGTGGTGCTGGAGAATGTCCACCGGCACCTGGAGATGCCGGGCAAGAGCCCGGCCCAGGCGGCCATCGAGGGCACGGAGGAGATCTTTCTCGCCGACCTGGCCGGTACCGTGACGACGCTTTCGGTGCTGATTCCGCTGATGTTCCTGGGCGGCTTCGTGGGCAAGCTGTTTTCGCCCCTGGTCTTTACCCTCGGCTTCGCCCTGGCCTCGTCCTTCATCGTCTCGGTGACGCTGATTCCCCTGCTCACCGCCCTGTGGCTGCGGCCGCATCACGAGACGCAGACCGGACGCCTGGAAAAGCTGGTGGTGCCGTTCACCGCCTTCATGGAGGGGCTCCGTGAGGGCTATCTCGCCCTGCTGCGCTGGGCCCTGGACAACCCGAAAAAGACCCTGCTGACGGCCGTTATCCTGCTGCTGGTCAGCGTGCGCACCATGGTATTCATCGGCAGCGAGATGCTGCCGCGCTTCGACTCTGGCAATTTCCAGTTGAGCCTCGACACCCTGCCGGGCACGCCGCTGGTGCAGACCATGGATGCCGTCTCCCGGCTGGAGGAATCCCTGCTGCAGCACGAGGGCGTGGTGGCGGTGAGCACCCAGGCCGGCTTCGAGGCCGGTGCCCACTTCCTCGGCGACCGTGGCGCACTGGATGTCAATCAGGCGAGCATCACCGTCAACCTGTCGCCACGCACGGAGCGCAGCGACACCATCTGGGACGTGATGCGCGATATCGAGGCCGAGGCGGCGACCATCCCGGGCCTGGCCCTGGCGGTGGCGAAGGAAAAGGGCGGTACGGCCCGCGCCACCACCAGCGCGCCTATCGACGTGCGCATCAGCGGTGCGGATGTGACGGAGCTGGATCGCCTCGGCAGCGAAGTACTTGCGATCCTGCAACGGATGCCCGGCGTGCGCAGCCCCTACAAGAACTGGGCCCTGGACACGCCGGAGACGCGGGTGGAAATCGATCACGGACGCGCCAGCGAACTGGGTCTGACCGGCCGGGAGATCGCCCAGGCGGTCTATCAGGCCCTCGAAGGCCGGGTGGTGACGCCATACCGGCAAGCGGAAAACCGTGATCTCGATGTCTATTTGCATTATGCGAGCACGGAGCGGGTGCACCTGTCCGACCTCGACGACGTGGTTATCACCGGCGCGGACGGGCGCCAGGTTCCCCTGCGTGAAGTGGCGACGCTGGTTTCGGTATTCGGGCCACGTATCGTCACCCGTGAGGACCTGGTGCAGACCCAGAATGTGCTGGCCTTCCATTTCGGCCGTCCGCTGTCGGAGGTGATTGCGGATATCAATGGCGAACTAGCCAAGCTCGACCTGCCGCACGGCTATCACATCGACATCACCGGTGAGCAGCGCGACTTCGAAGAGGCCAAGACACGAATGGTCCGTGCCCTGGGGCTGGGCATTCTGGCAGTCTATTTGATGTTAGTGGCCCAGTTCCGCTCCTTCAAGCACCCCATGACCATCATGGTGGCCATCCCGCTGCAATTCGTCGGCGTGGCCGCGGCGCTGCTGGTGGCCGGCAAGTATCTCTCCATGCCGGCCATGTTGGGCATCATCCTGCTCACCGGCACGGTGGTGAACAACAGCATCGTGCTCATCGACTACATTCTGCAACGCCGGCGCGAAGGTACCGAGCTGCGCAAGGCGATCATGGAATCGGTGTCGGTGCGCTACCGGCCCATCATGATGACGGCACTGTCGGACGTCGCCGGCATGCTGCCGCTGGCACTGGAAATGGCCGTCGGCTCGGAGCGCTTTTCGCCACTGGCCACGGTGGTCATCGGCGGTGTGCTGGCGGCCACTTTCCTGACCTTGATCGTGATCCCGGTGATCTTTCTGTTATTGGAGAGGCGCACCGCTACGAAACACAAAGACCTCGCCACGGAAACCCCCTGATTGCTTCGACCACCCAGGAGACAGCCATGAAAACCACCGAAAACAAACGCTCCCCAGGCATCTGGATTGTCAGCTTCGTCGCTATCGCCTTTGGTTTGTTGACTCTCAAGGAAGGCGGCCTGACCCTGTTTGGCCCGCCGCAATATGCCGAGGCCGCCGGCAACTACGTGCCCTTCGTCCTCTGGTTCAACTTCATCGCGGGATTCTTTTACATCCTCGCCGGGGTGTGCATATTCAGACAGCGCCAGGCAGGGGCTATCCTGTCCATGCTGATCGCCTCGCTGACGGTCATCGTCTTCGGCGCATTTGCCGTGCATATCGCCCTTGACGGTGCCTATGAACAGCGCACCCTGATCGCCATGCCGGTGCGGTCACTGGTGTGGATCGCCATCGCCATCTTTGCGCGCAGGAAACTGATGGCCCGTACCAGTGAAATCATTTCGCCACCGCTCTCCCGCTAACAGCACATCGTCATTCCGGTCTTGACGCGGCATCCAGAACGTCATTGAAATCAATGGATTCCAGGGCAAGCCCGGAATGGCGGATACAATGGTTCAGACCAACATCTGAATATCGAAGGGAATGCGGCTTCAAGGATCACCATGCTGCAGATGCCGCCTTCAGTCGCGCCTCCACCCGCGCAGCAGCAGTAGCTTATTCCTAAAGCTCGACAGCCTCCTAGATCTTGAATTTACCTACCTTGGTCTGAAGGTCGATGGCCAGCCGGGAAAGCTCGGCGCTGGAGGCCGCACACTGGCTGGCATGGCAGGCATTGCTGTCGGCGATTTCATCGATGGAGACTGCGTTCCGGGTCATTTCTTCCGTCACTGCCGTCTGTTGTTCGGCGGCACTGGCGATCTGTTCATTCATGGCGGAAATGGTGGCCACCATTTCGGTAATGGTTTGTAGCGCGGTGCCTGCCCGCTGGGCCTGCTCCACGCAGGATTGGGCCTGTTTGGTACCGGCATCCATGGCCTGAACGGCGTCGCCGGTGCTGCTCTGCAGGCCCTTGATCATGGTTTCGATCTCCTGGGCCGAATTTTGAGTGCGCGATGCCAGGGTGCGCACCTCGTCCGCCACCACGGCAAAACCACGCCCCTGTTCCCCGGCGCGGGCCGCCTCGATGGCGGCGTTGAGGGCCAACAGATTGGTCTGCTCGGCGATGCCCATGATCACATCCAGCACCGAGCCGATGTTGTCACTGTCCTGATTGAGCTTGTTGATCACTTCGGCAGCGGTTTCCACTTCGGATGCCAGGGTATTGATGGAATTCACCGTGGAGACCACTTCGCGTGCGCCCTGTTGGGCTTCCTTGTCCGCCCTGCTGGCCGCGGTGGAGGCCTCGGTGGCGTTTTGCGCCACATTGCTCACCGTCGCCGACATTTCGCTGGCGGCGGTGGCCAGCTGGTCGGTCTGGTTTTTTTGCTGTTCGATACCGGCGGTGGAGTCCTGCAGAGTCCGTGACATCTCTTCGGTAGCAGCCGCTACCTGGGTGGTGGAGGTGTCGACTTCTTTGAGGATGTTCTGAAATTTTTCCAGCATGTTGTTCAGTGAAGTGGCTATCTGGCTGATTTCGTCCTTGCCTCGCACGGCCATGCGGGTGGTCAGATCGGAATTGCGTTCGACTTCGTCGATGTCTTTCACCAGCAGCTGGATCGGATTAATGATGGTGCGCGCCAGCAGCCACATGAGAAAGACGGCGATCAACAGGCCGGCAAGATTGATGGGCAGTACCTCCATGAGGATGTCCTGCCACAGATGGCCGAGGTCCGAGGCATCCATGACCATCCACATTTCCCCACCATTCTTGTTGCCGGTGGGGACGATCAAGTGCAGCTGCCAGGTTTCCCGATTGAGGAAATGATCGCTCTCAAGCTGTACCGGGGAGGGCCGGGGGTACAAGGCCAGCTCCTCTTGCAGGTGCTGTTTGCTGATGGCGTATTCATCTAGCAACGCCTTGTTCTTCGCCAGCATCTTTTCCAGTTTGGGGCGCAAGCGGTGCCCCTCCGATAGACCGGCCATGCGTTCCTCGATCTTGCTGATCTTGGCCTCTATTTCCGACAGGTAACTGGCTGGATAGGTAGCGCGAATCACGTGATTGTCCGGCCGGTCATAGATGATGCCATAGTCATTGCCGGCTACGTCGGTCTTGCCCGTCGCCTTGAGGTACAGCAGCTTGTCGTAGGCGGAAAACAACGCCAAGGCCTCGTCGCCCAGCATGTTGGCATAGTTGTCGCCACCGATGTTGCGGTCGACCAGGCTCAGTATCGGCAGGGCCATGGCGCGGGCCTGCTGCCACCGGCAGAGGCGAAGCGCAGAACGAGGGAGACGCGGAAAGAGCCAGAGGCGGGCAGTGGAAAGGAGGACTGCTCAGGTGAGGCAAGGCTCAGCGTAGGCTGTTACGGCCTTGGCAGGATGCGTCGTAGGG
>DRQN01000088.1 GCA_011371455.1 Gammaproteobacteria bacterium | reverse complement strand
TTGAGGCCGTTGGCGAAGCGGCACACCTCGCGGTGCAGCTCGGTGTAGCTGATGTGGCGGGTGTCGCCCTGTTCGCCCTCGAAGATCAGCGCGGTCTTGTCGCCGCGCTCGGCCAGGTGGCGGTCGAGGCAGTTCCAGGAGACGTTCAGCCTGCCGTCACTGAACCACTGGTAGTGGGGGGCGTTGGATTCATCGAGGGTCTGGCTGAAGTCCGTCTGCCAGTCGATCTCCTCGCGCGCCAGACCGGCCCAGAAGCCTTCGTGATCGGCCTCGGCGCGGGCGCGCAGGGCGTCCAGTTCCTCGCGGTTCTTGATGCGGGCGCGGGCGGCAAAGTCGTCGCTGGGGGGGAAGAGCCGGTCTTCGTGCAGGGTCGATTGCAGGTTCTTGTCCATGACATCCCTCGGTTGCGGTGGATTGGGGTGAATGCCGCCGATGGTAGCAGCCGTGCGCGGGCCGCTCCAGCGGTGCGGCATGCCGGTAAGGGCGCCTTTGAAGGCCTGCGGGTGTTTCGTTGTCCTCCCGCGCCTATTCTGCCACGGGGATGACCGGGCGGGGCGGCAGCCTGTCCATGCGCCAGTGGGCGATGGCCCAGTCCAGCAGTTCGGTGGGTGGTGCGCCGTGCAATTCCACCGGCGGCGGGTGGCCGAGAAAGGTGAGGGCGCGGCCCAGCGCTTCGCCGGGCGGGAAGGTGTCGATGGCCGGGGCGCGGGTCTGCTTGCTGAGTTTTTTGCCCTCGGCGGTGACGGCGACGGGCAGGTGCAGATAGGCGGGTTGGGGCAGGTCCAGCAGGCGTTGCAGATACAGCTGGGGGAAGGTGGCGTCGAGCAGGTCGGCGCCGCGCACGATTTCGCTGACCTGCTGGAAGGCGTCGTCCAGTGCGGTGGCTAGATGATAGGCGTAGAAACCGTCGGCGCGCCTAACGATGAAATCGCCAACCTCACGGCCCAGCCGCCGGCACTGACGGCCTTGCAGACGGTCGTCGAAACAGAGCTCGTGCGCGCCACAGTATACGCGCAGCGCACGCGCCTGGCGGCCTGGTGGCAGGCCATTGCGGCAGGTGCCGGGATAGATGTGGTTGGGGCTGACGGCGCTGATCTCGCGCCGGGTGCAGCCGCAGGGGTAGCTGTGGCCGGCGCTGCCCAGCCGCGCCAGGGCGGCCTCGTAGGCATCGAAGCGCTGGCTTTGGTAGAGCACGGGGCCGTCCCACAGCAAGTGGTAATCCTCCAGCGTGCGCAGGATGCCCGCCGCTGCGCCGGGAACCTCTCGCGGCGGATCGACGTCATCGATACGCAGCAGCCATTCGCCGCCCTGCGAGCGCGCCGACAGGAAGCTGCCCAGTGCCGCCACCAGCGAGCCGAAGTGCAGCGGGCCGCTGGGGGAGGGGGCGAAGCGGCCGCGGACGATAGCGGTGTTGTTGGCGGAACGGCCCATTGGCGCATTTTACCCGGGAATGAATCGTTTCACCGTAAAGCTTTTCAGGCCCCGGACGATGCAGCGGGTAGAACATTCAATCACACGGGTACCGAGCAATGATCACGAGCTGGATAATCGAGGGCATCATGGAAGACGGACGCAAGTTCCGCCCCAGCGACTGGGTGGAGCGGCTGTCGACGGCGCTGGCATCCTTCGGGCCGGATCACCGTCTGCGCTACGCCGATGGCGTGCGGCCCTGCTTCATCGACGGGCAGAAATGCCTGCGGGTGGAGGGCTCGCTGGCGGAAAAGGACCCGGCAGCCTACCAGTACGTGTGCGATTTCGCCCGCAGCAACGGGCTGCGCATCACCGAGGTGAATGATGAGATGAACTAGATTACCGTAGGGGGTAACAGCAGAACCCGTAGCGGCCATTGTGGCTACTACGGGTTCATTTTTTCTGACGGAGAAAAGCGGGGCGGCGGGCGCTACTTGCCGAACTGCTTTTCGCGGATCTCGTTGAGGGTCTTGCAGTCGATGCACTGGGTGGCGGTGGGGCGTGCCTCGAGGCGACGGATGCCGATCTCGACGCCACAGGATTCGCAGTAGCCGTAGTCGTCGTTGTCCAGGTTGGTCAGCGATTCATCGATCTTCTTGATCAGTTTGCGCTCACGGTCGCGGGTGCGTAGCTCCATGGCGAACTCGGATTCCTGGCTGGCCCGGTCGTTGGGGTCCGGGAAGTTGGCCGCGTCGTCCTGCATGTGGTGAACGGTTTCGTCCACCTTGTCCATCAGCTGCTTCTTCCATCCTTCCAGAATGGCGCGAAAGTGCTCGACCTGCTTGGGGTTCATATACTCCTCGCCCTTCTTTTCCTTGTAGGGCGTAAAGTTGGTGTAACCCAGGTCTTCCTTTGCTTTGGCCTTAGCCTTCTTTTTAACAGCCATTAGACTGTGCTCCTAATTGCAGGTGCCGAAAAACAGGGCGCATCTTATATCAGAGATACCGGGGCGACGCAAATCCGACACGGTGTGTTCCGGCACCCTGTAGCGGCCGAAGTACGTCCGGCTTGAGCCATCCAGAGAGGTGCATCGGCGCGGGCAATTGGGTAGGCTACGCCGCTTCGTTTTTACTTTCCCGGCACTGCACTTACTGCCGGGCATACAGCAATCGAAAGGTTTAGTGATATGTCAGAACTCAAAGCCCTGTTGTTCGACGTGGACGGCACCCTCGCCGACACGGAAAAAGATGGTCACCGGGTGGCCTTCAACCGTGCCTTTGCCGATGCCGGCCTGGATTGGGACTGGACGCCCGAGCTGTACGGCCGGCTGCTGGCGGTGACCGGCGGCAAGGAACGCATCCGTTATTACCTGTCGGACTTCAACCGCGGCTTCGAGACTCCGGCCGATCTGGACGAATTCGTCCGCGGCTTGCACGCCGCCAAGACCGAACACTACACCCGCATGCTGAGCGAGGGCACTATCCCCCTGCGCCCCGGCGTGCGCCGTTTGCTGGAAGAGGCCCGTGGCGCCGGCCTGCGCATGGCCGTGGCCACCACCACCACCCCGGCCAACGTGGAGGCGTTGCTGACCCACGCCATCGAGCCCGATGCCATGGACTGGTTCGAAGTCATCGCCGCCGGCGACATCGTGCCGGCGAAGAAGCCGGCGCCGGATATCTATACCTGGGCGATGAAGGAAATGGGCCTGACGCCGGCGGAGTGCATCGCCTTCGAGGATTCGCGCAATGGCATCCTGTCCTCGTGTGGCGCCGGGCTGAAGACCATCATCACCACCAACGACTACACCCGTGACGACGACTTCAGCGAGGCGGTTATCGTGCTGGATCAGATGGGCGAGCCGGATCGGCCCTTCACCGTGCTGGCCGGTGATGCCGGCGATGCCACGTATCTCGATCTCGACCTGGTGCGTCGCCTGCACTCGGCCTGACGCGAGCGAGTCCGGCGTGAGCAAAAGGCCGCCCCACATCGCCCGCCGCATGGCGGACATCCAGCCCTTCCACGTCATGGACCTGCTGGCGCGGGCGCGGGCGCTGGAGGCGCAGGGG
>DRQN01000087.1 GCA_011371455.1 Gammaproteobacteria bacterium | reverse complement strand
GCCCTGCAACGTGCGGTGGGCGGCGGCTGATGGCAACGGAGAATCCGCATCGGCGCCTGGGCATCGGCATGATCATTGCCCTGTGGATCGTGCTGCTCGGCCTGCTGACGATGTTCTTTCAGGACTGGAGCGAACGCCAGCGCAACCCCAACCAGAACCCGCAGGCACGCCTCGGCGCCGATGGCGTGCGCGAGCTGGTGCTGACCCGCAATCGCGCCGGCCATTACGTGGCCAATGGCAGCATCAACGGCGAGCCGGTGGTGTTCATGCTGGACACCGGCGCCACCGATGTCGCCATCCCCGGCCCGGTGGCGAAACGTTTACGCCTCAAGCGGGGCAGGGCGATGGTCTATCAGACCGCCAACGGCCCGGTGAAGGTGTATGCCACGTTGCTGGACGAGGTCTCCCTGGGCGGCATTTCACTCTACGGGGTACGCGCCTCCATCAATCCCGCCATGCGGCAAGAGGAGGTACTGTTGGGAATGAGTTTTCTCAAGCACCTGGAGTTCACCCAGCGCGGCAATACGCTGACGCTGCGGCAGTATGGCCAGCCTTGATGAAGGCTTCTAACCTGATATAGCTTTGCCATAGAGGCACGGAGGGCACAGAGAAAAGATTTTCTACCGCAAAGGCCGCAATGTTACGCAAGGTACTCTGTAGAACGAGATGGTGGGGGGGCGGAATACAAAGTATTTTACCTGAACCCACGGATTCAGGTTTTACTCTGTGCCCTCCGTGCCTCTGTGGCAAACAAGCAAGCCCATCATTTCCCACAGCACTTCTTGTATTTCTTGCCGCTGCCGCAGGGGCAGGGTTCATTGCGGCCGACCTTGGGCTGGCTGCGGCGTATCGGCTGCCGGGTGTCGCCGTCGACGTAGAGCCAGCGGCCATCGTCGTCACGGCGGAAGTGGCTGGTTTCGTGCAGTTGCGCCGGCGTGCCACGCACGTCGCAGCTGGCGATGAATTCCACCACGCCCTCGGCGTCGCCTTCGCCTCCGGCCTCGGTGCGGAGGATCTTCAGGCCGGTCCAGGTGCTGCCGTCATCGGCGCTGGGGTGGGGATCGTCGGGCCGTGTGTGCGGGTCCCAGCTGGCGAGCAGGTAGGCGTCGTCGTGCCTGACGTAGGCCGTGTAGCGCGAGCGCATCAAGGCCTCGGCGGTGGGCGCCGCACGCTCCCCGCTCAGATAGGGACTGCAACAGTCTGCAAAGGATTCATCACTGCCGCAGGGGCAGGCTTCTGCTGGTATCATGCCTGGGCATCCAATCGTGGTTAGGGGTTTTTCAATCTGTTGATTCCGCCGCAACGAAATCCAGCGCCAGCGAATTGATGCAGTAGCGCAGGCCGCTGGGTGGCGGGCCGTCGTCGAAGACGTGACCGAGGTGAGCGTCGCAGTTGGCGCAGCGCACTTCGGTGCGACTCATGCCGTGGCTGTCATCGCTGATTTCGCGGATCGCCCCTTCATCGACGGGCGCCCAGTAGCTGGGCCAGCCGCTGCCGGAGTCGTATTTTTGTTGCGCGTCGAACAGGGGGGTGTGGCAGCAGACGCAGCGGTAGACACCCGGCTGGTCGAGGCGGTAGTAGGCGCCGCTGAAGGCCCTTTCCGTGCCGCCTTGGCGGGTGATGCGGTATTGCTCGGGCGTGAGGCGGTGTTTCCAGTCGTCGCTCATGGCGCCATTCTCCCGTTATCTCGGGGTCACGGCAACCGGCTCAGCTGGCGGGCAGTCGAATCCAGAAGGTCGCGCCACCGCCGGGATTGTTGTGCGCGCCGATGGTGCCATTGTCGAGGGTGATGAGCTGCCGGCACATGGCCAGGCCGAGGCCGCTGCTGCTTTCGTTGCCGGTGGGCCGGTTGCTGAGCCGGGCGTGCTTGACGAACAGCTTGGCGAAGTCGTCCTCGGCCAGCCCTGGGCCGCCGTCCTCGATTTCCACCCGCACATGCCCACCCTCGGCGCGGGTGCGCACCATGGTGCGGGTCTGCCGTGGCGAAAACTTCAGGGCATTGCCGATGAGGTTATCCAGAATCTGGCAGAGGCGGAATTCATTGGCCTGCACCGGCGGCAGCGGCTCGGCCAGTTCGCTGCCGAGCACGATGCCCTTGCGCGCGGCATAGTCCTGATTTGCCTGCAGGGATTTCTGCACTGTCTGATTGAGGTCGAGCACGCGCCGCAGCGGCTCTTCGCGGCCTCGGCCCAGCACTTCCTGATCGAGAAAGCCGCTGATCACTCGCTGCATGTTCTGGCCGGTGCGGATCTGTAGTTCCAGCAGCTCGCCGCTGTCTGCGGGCATGACGCCCGTCTGCCGCCATTCCCGTTGCATGGTTTCGGCGATATCCATCAGCACCAGCAGCGGTTTTTTCAGATCATGGCTGGTGAATCGCACCACCTCTTCCTGGATGGTAGCGAGGCGCCCGACGCTGAGCTGGGCTTCGATGCGCGCCAGGGTCACCGGCAAGCGCAGGGGCTTGGCGAGGTAGTCGTTGGCGCCCAGGCGCAGCGCCTCGATCAGGCGCTGTTCCTGATCCTCGGCGGTGACCATGATCACGGGCAGGGAAAGTTGTGAATAGCTGCAACGGATCTGCCGCAAGACCTCGATACCGTCCATGCCGGGCATGCGGATGTCGAGCAGTACCAGATCGAAGCGCTGCCGCGCGATCATCGCCAGCGCCTGTTCGCCGTCTTCAGCCAGCGACACCTGATAGCCGTAGCGCTGCAGCTGCAGGCGCATGAGATCGCGGTTGCTTTCGACATCATCCACCACCAGCAGGTGCTGGTCGTGTTCTGGCGGACTGCTTGCAACTGGCTCCATGCGGGTATCTGCGGGTGCTGTTTGAAGGGAAAGTTACGGCATGGCGCGGGCACCGTCCATGGACACGCCTGCCTTCCACACCCTATCGGCAGGGGCCGGGCAAGCTTGAAACGGCCGGGCGCTCAGCGAACGGGGGAAGGCGGGATTCGTTACAGGTCGAAGAACAGCATCATCAGCAAAAAGGTGGCGGCGGCGGTCAGCGCCGCCAGGACGATGATCTTCAGCGAGGAGGAGGGTGATACATCGCCACGCCGCAGGGGCTTCATCGACTGCTCGGGCGGCGCGTGCTGGCCGATCATATCACTGGGGTCTTCGATATCCGGCAGTGTTTCAACCTTCGGCTCGGGCGCCTGCACCACGCGGTTGTCACTGACCAGTGACGGCCCCTTGCTGGCTACCGCCTGGGGCGCCGACTGCGCCCGCGCAGCACTTGCCGCAGCGGCACGCGGTGCGGAGGCGGTACGCGCGGCAGGGACGGGAGACGGCGCCTTGGGGACAGACCGCTCCGCCTGTTGATGCCTGGCATCTGCCTTCTTCATCAGCACCTCGACCTGCGACTGGTTGATCATGCGCGTTTCGTCGCTGCCGGCATGGGGATTGACCGCGTTCTCTCCCTGGAACAGCAGCTGATAGTGGCCGATGGTGAGCACATCGCCATTGTGCAGGGTGTGGGTCCTCACCTTCTTGCCGTTGACGTAGGTGCCGTTGGTACTGCCGAGATCCTCGACATAGGTCGAGCCGAAAACGGTGACGATCTGCGCATGATGGCCACTGACGGTGAGATCGTCGATATGCAGATCGTTATCGTCGTGACGACCGACGCTCAGTGTGCCCTGTTCAAGCTCGATTTCGTCGACCTTGAAGTTCTCCCGATTGACGATGATCTTGGCCATGCCCTGTCACTCCTTGTCACTATCCGTGGAATCGCTGATCCAGAGGCAGACTATAACCCCATGCGCGCGGCGTGAAAATGCCGAAAATGGATATCTGAAGCAGTGAAACAGGGCCTTTCCCCACCGCGGGCTGCCTGTAACATCCGGCTTGCGGTAGACTCTGCGTTTTTTTCACGGCAAAAGTGCCGCAAAAACAAGGGGTCCCATGCCAGCTCAAAGCCTCCAGCGGCGTCTCGGCCAACTGACCACCAAGGCCCAGCGCGGCCTGCTCGCCGGTGCGCACATCGGCCTGGAAAAGGAGAGCCTGCGCGTCAGTCCCGACGGCAAGCTCGCACAGACACCGCACCCCGCCGCCCTGGGCTCGCCGCTCACCCACCCGCTGATCACTACCGATTACTCCGAAGCGCTGGCCGAATTCATCACCCCGCCGCTGACGGACGCCGCCGAAGCGCTGGCCGCCCTGCGCGACGTGCAGAGCTTCGTCTACGGCGAGCTGGAAAACGACGAGCTGCTGTGGGCCACCAGCATGCCCTGCATGGTCGCCGGCGAGAGCAGCATTCCCATCGCCCAATACGGCCCCTCCAATATCGGCCAGATGAAGACCGTCTACCGGCGCGGCCTCGGCCACCGCTACGGACGCCTGATGCAAGTCATCGCCGGGGTGCATTTCAACTATTCCCTGCCGGAGGTCTTCTGGCCCGCCTTCCAGCAGCTGGAAGGCGATTCGCAGCCCCTGCAGGACTTCATCTCCGCGCACTACTTCGGCCTGATCCGCAACCTGCAACGCTTCGGCTGGCTGGTGCCCTACCTGTTCGGCGCCTCGCCGGCTGTGTGCAAATCCTTCCTCAGCGGTCAGCCCACCCAGCTCGAAGAGTTCGACCGCTATACCGCCTACCAGCCCTACGCCACCTCCCTGCGCATGGGCGACATCGGCTACCAGAACAACCAGGAGGCAGAGACCGGCATCAAGGCCTGTTACGACAACCTCGACTGCTACGTCGACAGCCTCACCTGCGCCATCACCACCCCCTGCCCGGCCTACGAGCGCATCGGCATCTTCGTCAACGGCCGCTGGGAACAGCTCAACGCCAACATCCTGCAGATCGAAAACGAGTACTACTCCACTATCCGCCCCAAGCAGATCGCCGGCGCCACCGAAAAGCCCACCCATGCCCTCAAGCGGCGCGGAGTAAAATACGTCGAGCTGCGCTCGCTGGACGTCAACGCCTTCGACCCACTCGGCATCAGCATGCCGCAGATGCGCTTCCTCGAAGCCTTCCTCATCTACTGCCTGCTCGCCGACAGCCCGCCCATCGATTCCCGGGAACGCCGCGAAATCGACTTCAACGAACTGGCCGCCGCCCATCGCGGGCGCGACCCGCAGCTATACCTGCAGCGCCACGGCCGCAAGATCAAACTGTCGCAATGGGCCGGCGAAATCCTCGACGGCATGGAAGGCGTCTGCGAACTCCTCGACGACACTCACGCCAGCGGGGTCTACCGCAGCAGCCTCGCCGTACAGCACGGCAAAGTAAACGACCCGGAGCGCACCCCCTCAGCGCGCATGCTGGCGGAGATGCGCGCCAGTGGCGAAGGCTTCTTCCACTTCGCCATGCGCATGTCGCAGCAACACCGCAACCACTTCCGCAGCCTCAGCCTGAGCGAGGAACGGCGGGCCGAATTCCGTCGTATGAGTGAAGAGTCCCGCCAACGGCAACGGGCCATCGAAGCCGCCGACGACAAGCCCTTTGGTGAATTTCTGCGTGAGTATTTTGCGCAGAGGCCGTAAAACGGAAGCCTTGGCAGAGTCCCGAACTCTACCGATGCTGCCGCCTTTCAGCTCCGCTTCTGCTCGGCCATTGTCAGGCCAGTTTTTGTAAATGGTGGAAGTCTTTGATGGCTTTAAGCTCTGACTTCTCGGCTTCTTGAGCCTTGTATAAGTCCCAACGCACCTGTAGATTTAGCCAGTAATCAGCAGACACGCCGAAGAACTTGGCTAACCTCAACGCTGTGCTTGGAGTCACCCCCCTCTTTTGATTTATCAATTCATTTACCCGCTGATAGGGCACATGAATAGCATCTGCCAAATCTCTTTGGGTAATTTCCATTGGAAGCAAGAATTCTCCCTTTAGCATTTCACCTGGATGAATGGGCTCTCTATGGGTCGGAATCCTCATAACAAATATCTCGATTAATGATAATCCGTTATTTCCACATCAACTGGGCCAGGCTCGCTCCACTTGAAACAAATCCTATACCGCTCATTGATACGTATGCTGAATGCTCCTTTCCTATCACCGGAAAGAGACTCCGGGCGATTACCTGGAGGGACTTTCAGTTCATCCAAGGTAACTACTGAATCCAGCTGATCAAGCTTTCTGAAAGCTATTCGCCAAAGTGACCTTGGGCATGACTTCCGGGCACCTTTGGCGTTTTTACCATTGAAGATATCTGAGGATATTTTCTGGCCACCGACAGACTTCTAGATCCAGTTCCCGGACCAACGCCTCGACAGCTGCTGCCAGAGCGTGGCGGTGTCCTGGTCGAAGATGATGTCCGGGTCGCGACGGATCACCCGCCAGTCGCCGCGGTCGATCTCTGCCTGCAGCTGACCGGGCGCCCAGCCGGCGTAACCGGCGTAGGCACGGCTCTCGCCTTCGATGGTTTCAGCCAGAATCTTGTGCCCGGGCGCGAAGTAGATGTCCTTGATGAGGCGCATCATGCCCTTTCTGGGCTGCTTGGTGCGCAGCAGCACGAATACCGACTGGCTGCTCACGGGGCCGCCCAGATACAACGCGTCATCGCTGTCGCGCAGGCGTTCGATGTGCGGAAAGGCCTCTTTCAGGGTGAGTTCCGAGGGCCGGTTGATGGTCAGGCCGGTGGTGCCGCCACGGCCGCCGAAATGGACCATCAGCACCACGGTCTTTTCAAAGCCGGTGCCGTCCAGCTGGTCGGTGGCGACCAGGAAGACGCTCTTGCCATCGTCCTTTTCCGCCTCGCCGGTCCAGGCCTGGCCCGCCAGCAACAGCAAAAGGCAAGCTGGTAACAGGAAACGCAGCACGCGGCCTGGAGATTGAATGAGTGGAGTCGAGCGGCCAGACCCAGCCGCTGGCTGTTGATAATCGGTAGTACGTTGCATAGGGGGCGCCAACACGGAAATGGATGTAGCTTGCAGTATAGCTCGCCACCCGGCCCCGGTCATCGCCCCGCCATGCGTCAGGCCACGACGACGCTGAACACACCCGCCTCGACGGCCTCGGTCAGGGCCTTGTTGGCCTGTTTGATCAGCAGCCGGGCGTCGTCGCCCCGCTGCCAGGTGGCGACGCCAAGACTGCCTTCCGGGCGCAGACTGTCCAGCACCGGGATGGTGAATTCACGCAGTTGCCGGGCGACCTTGCCGGCCAGGGCCTCGGCGGCGGGCTGGTCTGTCTCCGGCAGCACGAAGATGAAGTTGCCGTTGTCGAGGCGGCCGACCAGATCGGCCCAGCGGAGCTGGTCACGCAGCAGCTGGCTGATGCTCAGCACCGCCGCATCGGCGGCGGCCTCACCGTGCTCGTCGCGCACAGCCTGCAGATTGGTGAACGACAGGGTGACCACGGAGAGTGGGTTGTCATAGCGGCGGCTGCGCGACACCAGCGGCTCCAGGCCTTGCAGCACCGCCTGCTGGTTGAGCAGGCCGCTGACCGGATCGATGGTGTTGTGCTGCTGCAGCTGTTGGTCCAGGGTATCCCGCTCGCTGCGCAGGGCTTCCTGGGCGGTGACGTCCTGGTAATAGACGACCCGCTGGCCGCCGGGCAAGGCCGCTTCCGAGCGCTGCGCCGACTTGCCGCCCTGCTCGAACTGCACGATGCCGGCGGCCGGCGGTTCGTCACCGGCCAGCAACTCTGCCTCCATCAGCCCGGACAGTTCCGCCAATGGCCGGCCGGCCAGCGCCGCGAGGGCGTGATTGCACCAGCTCAGGCGGCCTTCGGCATCCACGGTGGCGACACCGAAGGGCGCCTCGGCAAGGATGGACAGGCTCTGTTCGGCATGGGGTGTCTGCATCGGCGGTAGCTCCCTGAGTTGATAGGCGGCGCGACGGCAGCCCGGCCAGGCGATGATTTGCGCCCCGCCGTTGCCCGCTGTCGGTTTCTCGTCGCCGGCCTTTTTAAGTGATTGATATTCGTTGAGAATTCTTCTTTTACACAAATTCGTCAGCCTTTTCATGGCCCTATCAGCGACAACCGGCGGGAAAACTTTAACCTGAATCCGTGGGTTCAGGTTCAATCCCGTCACACCTTGCCAGGGTAGGCCCCTTTCGCGCATCTCAACAAATCCCCCCATCTGCCGACACTAAGGAAGTGCGACGCAGTCCTCACCCTCTCTGTGGTGCACCTCTCACTCATGACCAGTCACGCATCACAAAAGAGCCTCAAGCCCCTGCTGGATGTGCGCGCGGCGCGCAAGCGTTTCCTCGCCATCAACCGCGAACGCCTGCGGCGTACCCAGGAGGTGCTGCGCTGGCGCACGCGTGATTTTCTCGATCTGCTGCCGCTGCTGTTTCACATCAATCACGCCATGCTGCCCGGCTTCGTCAGCAAGCAGACCCCGGCGGGCATCTCCGACTGGTCACCAACCAAAAAGAGCACCGATGCCGGCAAGCGCCTGGCGAAGAGTTTCGATTACCGCAAGCGTGCCTTGCGTAATTACGACATTCATTCCATTTTTCTCATGGGCAGCGTCGGCACCATCGCCCACTCGGAAAAAAGCGACTTCGACATCTGGATATGCCATCGGCCCGGGCTGTCCGCGGGGCAGCTCGACGAACTGCACCACAAATGCCAGGCGATCGAGAAGTGGGCCGATTCGGTCAATCTGGAAGTGCACTTCTTTCTCATGAATGCCGAGGCCTTCCGCAAGGGCAGGGTGATCGAGCTGAGCAGCGAGAGCGCCGGCAGCACGCAACACCATTTGTTGTTAGAGGAATTCTATCGCACCGGCCTGCTGGTGGCGGGGCGTTATCCGGTGTGGTGGCTGGTGCCGCCGGAGCAGGAAGGGAATTACGATGAGTTCGTCGCCAACCTGCTGCACAAGCGTTTCATCCCCGCCAACGAAGTCATCGACTTCGGCGGCCTGTCGGAAATCCCCGCCGAAGAATATTTCGGCGCCGCCCTGTGGCAGGTCTACAAGGGTATCGACTCGCCCTACAAGTCGGTGCTGAAGATGCTGTTGATGGAGGCCTATGCCGCCGAGTATCCCCATAGCGACCTGCTCAGCCTGCGCTTCAAGCAGGCCATCTATGATGGCGTTACCGACCTGGACGAACTCGACCCCTATACCATTCTCATCAACAAGCTCGAACACTACCTGCTGAGCCGCAACGAGCCGGAGCGCCTGGAACTGGTGCGCCGCTGCTTTTATTTCAAGGTTCAGCTGCCGCTGAGCAAGCCGACGCGCAGCGGCCACAACTGGCGCTGGGAACGCATGCAGGAACTGACCCGGCAATGGCTCTGGAACGAAGGGCAGATCGAGCTGCTGGATCAGCGCCGCAACTGGAATGTGCACCGGGTGCTGAAAGAGCGCAAGATTCTCGCCGACGAAATCACCCACAGTTACATGTCGCTGTCACGCTTTGCACGCACCCATGCCAGCCTGGCGCGCATCGAACAGAAGGATCTCAATATTCTCGGCCGCAAGCTGTACGCGGCCTTCGAGCGCAAGGCCGGCAAGGTCGAAACCATCAACCGCGGCATTTCCTCCAGCATCGTCGAACGCCATCTGACCATCCAGCAGGGCAGGGGCCGCGATGCGGAGGAGAGCTGGGGCCTGTATCCCAGCGGTGTCGAGCCCGGCGAGCCGGGGGGCTCGCTGAAGCGCACCCACTCGGTGGTGGAGATTCTCGCCTGGTGTCATTTCAACGGCCTCATCGGACCGCGCACCATCATCTCGCTGCAAGTCAGCCACGGCATTCTTTCCCTGCAGGAAGTGCGCGCCATCATCAATACCCTGGAAAGCCTGTTTCCCGGCGGGCAGCTGCCCGACACCTCCATCGAGAATTTTTCCCGTCCGCCGGGCGTGCTGCGTGGCGCGATATTCGCCAATGTCGGCATCGATCCGCTGCCGAGACATTCACGACGCGGCACGGACCTGGTCAGCGACCAGTCCGACATCATGAATTACAGTGGTTTCTCCCTCAACCTGGCGATCAGCTTCGACCTGTTGCTGGTCAGCAGCTGGGGTGAAATCATTACCTACAAATACACCGGCATCACCGGGCTGCTGGATTGTCTGGCGCAATATCTGCGCATGAACATCCACGCCGGCCTTGACGAACCCGCCGCGCTTTCCGCCTTCAGTTTTTCCTCCAGCCACAGTAATGCCATCGCCCGCCGTATCGAGGAGCTGTATCGGGATATCGCCAGTATTTTCTACCATTGCCATGATGATCATCGCCTGCGTTACATACTGCAGGTGGAAAAGTGCTATTTCGTGTTAGAAAGCGAGGCTGGATCATTCCACTACACACGGTTGGAGAACTATGCCGCCCTGATCGATTATCTGGGTGAACCACAAACCGCCCTGAGCCATATCGAGGTGGATCGCAAGGCCTTGCTCAACACACCCCTGCCGGCCATCCTGAAACGCAACCGCCGCGGCCAGATCCAGATGTTCTACCTGCCGCAGGGAAAGCAGGCCGATGTCTTTGTCCTCGACCAGAATGGCACCCTGTTTCACCAGAACATCGAGTACTTCGAGGACGCCTCGCTGGTCAATCAGTACAGCCGTTTCTTCGATTCCATCCTCAGCCGCCAGAACTATCTGTTCCATGACGACAGCGCCGCCCTGCTGCTGGATGGCCTGGAAATCTTCAAGGTGACGAAGGTCCGCAACAAATACAGCTTTGAGCGCCAATCACCACAACAGGCTGCGGGCCGATATTATTTCAACGTGCAGGTGATCGGCGATCTGGTGGATCAGGGCACCGCCTTTACCGTGTACTGTGAAGATGCCGAATTTTCCACCCTGGACCACGGCAAAAACCTGTTCCGCGAAGTCGCACACTATGTGTTAGACAAGCGAGGCAGTGGCCTGAAATATCCCATCTACATTACCGATGTCGATCTTTCCCCCAGCCTGCTGGGCAACCCGCGCACCGGCGAGGTGCAGGCGATCGATTATCTGCAATACAAGAAACGCATCGAGGAAAAACTCAATCGGGAGCTGGCGCGGCTTTAGGAAGAGCCCTTCTCAAGCGATACCAGAGATTGCCCAGATATTCATGAAAGGCATAGGCAGTCTTCCGCAGGGCGTGCGCACTGGGCAGGAAATCCTGCACGATCATGCCACCATCACCCCTCTCGTCAAATGCCGTTGGCGCCGGGATCAGCTCCATGCCGAATTGCTCGAATGACCACAGCGCCCGTGGCATGTGCCAGGCATGACTGACCAGAAAGGCCCGCTGGATACCGGCGCCCCGCAGGATCTGGCTGCTGTAGCGGGCATTTTCATAGGTGGTGCGGCTGTCGGATTCCACCCAGCGGACCGGTATGCCGAACCCGGCTTTCAGGGCCTCCGCCAGCAGCATGGCCTCGGGCGGGTGACCGTCCTTCGCCAGGCCGCCACTGACCAGCACCGGCAGTTCCGTGCGCCGGGCGATGAAGGCCGCATAGCGCAGGCGTTCCAACGCCAGTGAGTTGAGGGTGTCGGCGCCGTATTCGCTGGCATCTTCCCGCCGTCCGGCGCCGAGCACGACGATGGCCTGCGCATCCCGTTCATCCAGCTCGGCAGGAGGAATCGCCGGTGCGGTCTGCAGGCCGGAAAGCAGCAGCTGGGCCACCAGCGGCGTGCTGAACAGGTAGAGCAGAATCAGCCCCGAGCCGGCCAGTCCAAGGCCCAGCCGTGCACGCTGGCCCCGGTACAACAGCCAGATACCCGCCAGCATCAGCCACATGGACAACCCCGGCGGCGCAAGCAACAACTCGACGATACCGGCGAATCCAAAGGCCATCAGGCTCGCCCCATGGTCACTCGACCGCCCGGCTCAGGGCGGCGAATTCCGTCAGACTCAGGGTCTCGGCGCGGCGCGCCGGGTCGATGTCCCGGGCGGCGATCTGTTCGGCGCTGAGCAGGCCCTTGAGGGTGTTGCGCAGGGTCTTGCGGCGCTGGGAAAAGGCCTGGGTCACCAGTTTTTCCAGCGATGCCGCATCGGGCACCGCGACCGGCGGTTCGTCCCAGGGACGCAGGCGCACCACCGCCGACATCACCTTGGGCGGCGGGTTGAAGGCGTCGGGCGGCACCTCGAACAGGGAATCCACCGCGCAGTGATATTGCATCATCACGCTGAGGCGGCCGTAGTCCTTGCCGCCCGGCGTCGCCGCCAGCCGATCCACCACTTCCTTTTGCAGCATGAAGTGCATGTCGCGGATCACCGCGCGGCTTTTCAGCAGGTGGAACATCAGCGGGGTGGAG
>DRQN01000086.1 GCA_011371455.1 Gammaproteobacteria bacterium | reverse complement strand
CGAATTGCGTTTTTCCGTGGAGGAAGGGCTGGCCATCGCCCGCCGGCATTTCCCCGGGCGCACCGTCACCGCGCAACAGCTGGAACGCCTCGACTCGCACCTGCAGGGGTGGATGGCGGGTCTGATCCTGTGGCTCTCGCAGGGCGCCGACGCGGACGACATCGGTTGGGACGGCATGGAGGATCCCGGGCCCGACTACCTCTTCGACTATTTCTTCACCGAGATCTACGGGAATCTCGATACCGCTACCCGGCACTTTCTCGAGCAGACGGCGGTACTGCCGAGAATGACCGCCGCCCTGTGCCAGGGCCTGACCGGAAACGACAACGCCGGCCGCATCCTTGCCGACCTGGTGCGCCGGCAATGTTTCACGGCGCGCCATGGCGTCGACAGGCCGGGTTATGAATACCACCCCATGTTTCGCGCCTTTCTGCGCACCCAAGCGCGTGAGCGGCTCGGGGCGCCGGGCTACCGGGCGCTGCAAGACCGCGCCGGCAGGCTGCTGGCAGCATCCGGCAGCAGCGACACCGCCATGGATCTGCTCGCGGCGGGTGAAAACTGGCCCGCCGTGGCAGAGCTGGTGCTGCAGCATGCCGCGGCGCAGATCGAGGTCGGCCGCCACCGGCAACTGGCGCACTGGCTCGACAGGCTGCCGGCGGCGTTCCTGGCGGAACAGCCCTGGCTGGGGTACTGGCAGGGCGTGGCGTGCACCCTGCACGACAACGACAAGGCCCGCTTGCAGCTCGAAAAGGCCTATGCGCGGTTCAGGGAAGAAACCGATGTCCAGGGCATGTACCTGAGCTGGTGCGCCATTGCCGACACCTACACCCTTGCCCACACCTCCTTCGCCGGCGCAGCGCGCTGGCTGGACGAGCTGGAGAGGCTGCAACAGGCCCACCCCGCACCCCCGGCCGGCGAAGCCCGTGGCCGCCTGGTGTTTTCCGCCGCCCGGCTCGCCTTCTGGGCCCGGCCCGGCCATCCGGCCCTGCCCGGTTGGATGGCGGAAGTAGAGGCCATGAGCCAGGCCGTCCCGGACCGCTTTCTGCAGGTCATGGCCGTCATGCAGCTCAGCCTCCACTCCGGGGTAATGGGCGAGATGGCCAGGATGCGCGACTTCAGCCGGCGCATCGTCAAACTGCTGCCCGCGGTTGACGACAATCCGCTGCTGAAGGCCCTGCTGACGCTGACCCACTACGCCAACGACTGGATGACGGCGGACTTCCAGATGCGCGACGACGCCATCGACAGCGCCTGGCGGACCCTCGACAGCGAAGGCATCAAGACCTTCTCCGGACAGATGCTGGCCCATGCCGTCTACCATGCCGCCTGCGACCGCGACCTGCCGCGGATGAAGACCCTGCTCGACCGGTATGGTCCCACGGTGCAGGACGACAGCCTGCTGGACAGCGGTCTCTACCAGATGCAGTGTTGCTATTACGAACTCCTGAGTGGCCAGCATGAGCGCGCCATACAGCATGGAGAAATGGCCCTGGCGCGGGTGCGGCAGGCGGCTGCACCCTTGCCCGTGGGGGTGAGCCACTGCACATTGGCCTGTGCGTATATCGAAGCCGGCCGCCCCGGGCAGGCAAGGGAACACCTGGATCAGGCCCGGCAGGTCGCCCGGGAAATGGCGGCGCCCACGATGACCTGGCTCCACCATTTGCTGAGCGCCTATCTCGCCTGGCGGCAAGACGACCAGGCACGGATGCTGGACCACCTGGAGGCCGGTTTCCGCCTGGGGCGGGAAAGGGATCTGAAATCCTCGCCGGTATGGCTGCCCCGCATGATGAGCACCCTGTGCGGCCTCGCCCTGGCGCACGGTATCGAAGCCGACTACGCCCGTTGTATCATCCGCCTTTACGCCTACACCCCGGAAGATTCCCTGTTCGTCGGTGAACACTGGCCCTGGCCGGTAGCGATCCATGCCCTGGGGCACTTTGAGCTGCGGGCCAGAGAGCAGAGTATAGACACCACCAGCAAGACCCTCGACCTGCTCAAGGTACTCATCGCCTTCGGTGGCCGCGGCGTGCACATCGACACCCTGGCCGACGCCCTGTGGCAGTACAGCGACGGCGACCGGGCCCGCGCCAGTTTCAAGATCAACCTCCACCGCCTGCGCAGGCTGCTGGGAGAGGGGGAGGCCCTGATCCTGAAAAACCACCGCCTGAGCCTCGACCCGCGCCAGGTCTGGCTCGACATCTGGCACCTGGAAGACCTGCTCAAGCAAGCGCAACAGCGGCCCGCCGACCCCCGGCACTGCGGACAGCTCGCGGACCGCATCCTGCACGGATACCGCGGCCCGTTTCTCGCCGGAGAAACAGCGGGCTGGGCCGTGACACGGCGCGAGACCCTGCACCAGCGCCTGGTGCATCAGGCACTGGCCCTGACCCGGATCACGGAACAGGCAGCTCCCGAGGCCGCCGTCGACCTCTACCGGCGCATCCTCGACGCCGATCCCCTCAGCGAAGGCGCCTACCAGGGCCTGATCCGCGGCTACCAGGCCCAGGGCCGCCATGCCGAAGCCCGTTCCGCCTACGCCCGCTG
>DRQN01000085.1 GCA_011371455.1 Gammaproteobacteria bacterium | reverse complement strand
GTGCGCGCAAGCTGGGGGTGACGCCGCGCGCCAGCAGTGGCGTCACCCGCCTGCCGGCCTTCATGGACCTGGTGCGCCGCCAGCTGCGCCGCGACTACAGCGACCAGGACCTGCGCTCCGAGGGTCTGCGCATCTTCACCAGCCTCGACCCCGAGGTGCAGCAGGCCGCCGAGGCGGCGCTGAGCGGGCAGATCGCGCGCCTGCCGGGCGAGGATCTGCAAGGCGGCTCGGTGACCGTGGACGTCAATTCCGGCGAAGTGCTGGCGGTGGTCGGCGGCCGTGATCCGCGCTTCGCCGGCTTCAATCGCGCCCTCGACGCGCAGCGCCCCATCGGCTCGCTGGTCAAGCCCGCCATCTACCTGACCGCCCTGGCGCGTGGCGACTACACCCTCGCCACCCTGCTCGACGATGGTCCGCTGAGCCTCGACCTGGGCGGCGGCGAGACCTGGCAGCCACGCAATTTCGATCACCAGAGCCACGGTCAGGTACCGCTGTTCCAGGCCCTGGCGCAGTCCTACAACCAGGCCACGGCGCGCCTCGGCCTGGCGCTGGGTGTGCCGGCGGTGCTCGATACCCTGCACGCGCTGGGCGTCGAGCGTGAGCTGCCGGCGTGGCCGGCGCAGCTGCTGGGCATCGCCAGCCTGTCGCCGCTGGAGGTGGCGCAGATGTATCACACCCTCGCCGCCGGCGGCTTCCGCACCCCGCTGCGCGCCATCCGCGCCGTGCTCACGCCGCAGGGCGAGCCGCTGCAGCGCTATCCGCTGGAGGTGGTGCAGGCGGTACCGGCGCTGCCCGTGTTCTTGCTCGATGCGGCGCTGGTCAACGCGGTGCGTCACGGCACCGGCAAGGGTGCCTACCGTCGTTTGCCCGAGTCACTCATCGTGGCCGGCAAGACCGGCACCACCGACGAGCTGCGCGACAGCTGGTTCGCCGGCTTCAGCGGCGACCGGTTGGCGGTGGTGTGGCTGGGCCGCGACGACAACCAGCCCGCCGGCCTCACCGGCGCGCGCGGTGCCTTGCGGGTGTGGGCCGATACCCTGCGGCGGCTCGATGTGCGATCCTTCGAGCCGCCCGAGCCGCTGGGTATCGAGTGGGCGTGGGTGGATTCTTACAGCGGGCTGCGCATCGACAAGGATTGCCGTAGCGCCGTGCGCCTGCCCTTTGCGGAGGGCACCGCGCCGCGGGAGCGGGCGCGCTGCCAGGATGGATTTTAGCCCTTGACAGACGGGCCGCACGAAGTGGGGAGACGAACGATGAAGGTCAAGAGATATTGCGGCCATGTGCTGGCTGGCGTGCTGGTGTCTTGCGCGACCGCGGTGGCGGCTGATGACGCTGTGTTGGTCGATGGCTCTGTCCCGGCTGATGGCTCCGCATTGGCGCAATGCCTGTTGGATCGTCTCAAACAGGCGTCGGCAGGGACGCCCGTGAGCGAATTGCGCAACCAGTGCCAAGACTTAGAGGAGGTGTCGGTGGTGGGTGAGCGCCTGTTTGACGAGCGAGTCGTCGAGAGCAACCCCTTCGCCATCACAGCCCACAAGCCCAACTATGTGCTGCCGCTGACCTACAATTCCCGTCCTAACGAGGCCCCCTATGCCGGTCTGGAGGGGCGGCTGCAGAATCTGGAAGTGAAGTTTCAGTTGAGTCTCAAGTTTCAAGTGGCCAGCGGCGTGCTGGGACGCCATAGTCTGCTGTTCTTCGCCTACACCAACCAGTCCTACTGGCAGGCCTACAACAGCGAATTTTCCAGCCCCTTCCGCGAGACCAACCATGAGCCGGAGGTGTTTTTGCTGCTGCCGCAGCGCTGGAGCCTGTTCGGCCTGCGCAATCGTGTCATCGTGCTAGGCCTGAATCACCAGTCCAATGGCCGTTCGGGCTCCCAGTCGCGCAGCTGGAATCGCCTCTACGCCAACTTCGTCTTCGAGCGCCGCAACCTGGTGCTCAGTCTGCGCCCCTGGTACCGGGTTCCGGAGGCGTCGAAGACCAGCGCCGCCGACCCTATTGGCGACGACAACCCCGACATCCTTGATTACATGGGCCATGGTGAGCTGCGCGCCATCTACAAACACGGCAGGAATACCTACAGTCTGATGCTGCGCAACAACCTGCGCAGCACCAATCGCGGCGCCGTCGAGCTGGGCTGGTCCTTTCCCATCGGCGAGCGGGTGAAGGGCTATGTGCAGTATTTCAACGGCTACGGCGAAAGCCTCATCGACTACGACGCCCGGGTGAACCGCCTGGGTGTCGGCATCGCCCTCACCGACTGGTTGTAGCGGGCTTTTTCAACGGTCCTTACAGCGGCTGAATGATGGTAAAGGCGCCGCGGATGTCACCGGCCTCGAAGCCACGCGCCTTGTCATTGGGGTAGTGCTTGTCAAGGGCGGCGGCGACGTCCGGGCGCAGGTTGCTGCCGTGGCAGGTGAGGCAGGGTTTCTCCCGGGTGGGGATGGCCTTCATGTAGCGGAACACCTTGTTGCCGTCCATCTCCACCACTTCATAGTACTCCAGCTTGTTGACGTCCTCGCCCTTGGCCTTGCGCGCCTCGAACTGCTCCAGCACGGCGCGTTCCCAGTCGTCCGGTGCGTTGTCGGGGTCGCGCAGTTTGAGGCTGGTGCGGCTGATCTTCCAGCCGTAAGACTTGGACTTGGTCAGGGCGATGAGGGGGGCGATGGAACTGCAGGCCTCCACCGCTGCCGCCGGGCCCTTTTCCTGCAACACGCTTTGCAGATTTCCCTTCAGGGCGCGGGCGACCGACTGTACCGCCTCGCGGCTGTCCTTGACCCGCTGTTCGAGATGATCGTTGGCGGACAGGCTGGCGGAAAAGGGCAGGGTGCAGATCAGTGCGGCGCGGAGCAGCGTTTTCATGGTGTTTCCTTTCTCAATGGCTGTTTCTGGGCGCGATATTAGCAAAACGGCCGCGCGTTGACTGTAACTTTGTCACCCCAGGATGCTTGTTTTGGCTTGTGCTACTTGGTATGGCAGGTCAGGCACAGGGCGCTGGCGCCGTGACTGACGATGCCTACGGCTCCCGCATGGTTGCCGGCAATACCATTGTTGATGCGCAAGAAGCTGGGACTGAAGCGGGTGTTGGTGCCGAGACCGCCGGATTCCACACCATGCGGGTCGTGGCACGAGGCGCATTCTACCTTGTAGCCGCTACCGGAATCATAGAGGCGGACTTCGTTCTTGTCGGCGTAGCTGTTGCCGTTGGTGTCGAAAAAGGCCATCTTGCCGGCCAGCTTTACGCTGGGCTCGTTGAAGTCCGTGGCGGGTGTGTAGGTGTCGGGAAAGGTGATGCCGACGGGATGGTCATTACGCAAATCGGTGCCCAGCATGAAAGCGCGAAAATCGGGCACGGGTACGGTGAAGCCATTGGGGCTGCCATCGTGGCAGTGCGCGCAGCCCGGCGTGGACGGCCCGGGACCCGGATTGCCGCCGAATTCAAAGCCCAGGGCGAGGTGGTTGCCGGCCGTGCCAAGACCGGCGGGATTTGCGGCCCACCTGTCCAGGAATGCCATGTTCGAGTTGCCAAGCTCGTTGTTGCTTGCGCCACTGTTGTCCGGCGAGCGTCCGGCAAAAGGCATGTTGAGCACGGAATCGATGGCAATGGTGCCATCGTGGCATGACAGGCAGGTCAGCGAGGTGGGGCCGGGTTGGTCGACGGGGCGCATCAAAGTTGTCGGTTTGTCATAAATCACGTAGCCGCCATTATTGATGGTGCGATTCCAGAGAGGTGCCTGGATCTGGCTGTTGGCGCCGTGCGGGGTATGACAGTAGACGCAGACGGCGCCGTAGTCGTTACGAAAGCCATCCATGACATGGCCGCCGCTGCTGTAGCTGATGGTCATGTTGTGGCGGGTATCCGCGATACTGTTCATGGCGCCGGCCTTGGAAATGGGGTCCCAGCCGTCGGCGAAGGCGCTGGTGACTGACAGAGAAAAGGCCAGTCCGACAAGATATCGCCTATTGAGGGGCGTGTGCATGATGTTCCCATCTCCCAGAGAAACCGCTTTCGCGAGCTGGTGAACTTGATAATGGTGAGATTAATACCTGAATCCGTGGGTTCAGGTAATAGCGAAGAGTTTACCAACTTTGGTATCGGTCTGAGCTATTATTTTCTCCATTATTCCTCTTCCTACTGAGCTGACTGAAACATGCCAAGCCTTCCGCTCTTTTTTCCGCAACGCATTCTCCCGGCCTTTTTGCTTGCCCTTCTGGTCACTGCCTGTGCCGGGCCGCAAACGCCCGTGGAGAGCCCGTCGGCGGTCACTGGCCGGGCGGCGGCCTCGCTGCTGGCCCAGGCCGACAGCCGGGCTCAGACCGGTGAATGGGAGCAGGCCGCGGCGCTGCTGGAGCGCGCCCTGCGCATCGAGCCGCGCAATGCCTGGCTGTGGCATCGGCTGGCCACGGTGCGCCTGCGCCAGGGGCGCTATGCGCAGGCGGTGAGCTTGGCCAACAGATCCAGCAGTCTGGCACCGGCGGATGCGGCGTTGCAGACGAAGAACCGGCGTCTCATCGAACAGGCGCGCGAGGCGGCGGCGCGAAGTTGATGTCCCCGGCCGGGTCGAACGGACTCTCAAGTGATTTTTCAATGGCTTGCGGTCATAATGGCGCGACATTTCGTTGGGAAAACGGGCAGGCCACCACGCCATGGCGGTATACGACGTAGACAAGCTGATGACGGAGGCGCGTAAGCTGGCGGCGGACTATCGCCGTGCCACCGGCAAGGCGCTGGGCATCAGCACCGAGATCGCGGTGCACGACGTGATCCGCCTGATGAAGCTGATCCCCGCCGAGCCGGGCGCCGGCGGCTACGACGCCATCGGTACCGGGGCGC
>DRQN01000084.1 GCA_011371455.1 Gammaproteobacteria bacterium | reverse complement strand
GGGTCCTCGACGGTGATGATGTGGCTGATGGTGTTGCGGTTGCGGTGGTCGATCATCGCCGCCAGGGTGGTGGACTTGCCGGCGCCGGAGGGGCCGACGACGAGGATCAGGCCGCGCTTGAGCATCACCAGATCCTGCAGCATCTTGGGGATGCCGAGGGTCTCGAAATCGGGCACCTCGAAGGGCACGGCGCGGATCACCAGGCTGATCTCGCCGCGCTGGCGGAAGACGTTGAAGCGGAAACGGCCGATGCCGGGTACGGTGTAGCCGAGGCTGATCTCCAGTTCCTCGTCGAAGGCATCGGCGTGTTCCTTGCGCATCACCAGCTTGGCCATCTGGTCCGTCATGCCCGGTGCCAGCGGTTGAACGGGGTGGGGTTGCAGGGCGCCGTTGATGCGGAAGGCGGGGGGGGACCCCGTGCTCAGGAACAGATCCGAGGCGCCGCTGGACACCATTTCTTTTAACAGTTTGGAAAGAAGCTCCATGCCGTGTCTTTAACCTTATCGTGCCGGGGGGAATGGGAGCCTGGCATCGGGCGCAGGCCGGAAGCGGAGAGTGTAACAAAGAATGTGGAAAAGTTTGCGGCCCGCAGCGGGGAAGGACGCGCGGCTGGTGTTGGCCGTGGGCTCAGGCGATTTTTTTCAGCAGGGCCCGCTGCAGACAGACGACGTTTTCAGCATGGCGGCGGGGAGGCGGCGTGGTCTCGACGGGCTCCGTCGGCGGGGTGATGGAAAGGATCTCGAACGACTGGCTGGTGCCGCCCTGAAAGGCCAGCATCAGGGTGAATTCCTGCAGGCGGTCGAGGCCGTCGTGCAGGGTCAGTTCCAGCGCTTGGGGATCTTGCTTCGAGGTGCTGCCGGGGGCGTTGTTCACATGACCACTCGTGTGTGAGCCTGCCCTTACCTTCGGCGCTGCCGCACGGAAACTTGAACGGTGCTTCGCCGCTCAGCGCAGCAGGTCGTCCGTCAGATGCGGACGGATGGCCTGCAGGATGGCCTTGAACACCTTGGGGTTACCGGCTACTACGTTGCCGGTCTCGAGGTAGGCGTTGCCGCCGCCGAAGTCGCTCACCAGGCCGCCGGCCTCCTGTATCAGCAGGGCACCGGCGGCGCTGTCCCAGGGGCTGAGGCCGATTTCCCAGAAGCCGTCGAGGCGGCCGGCGGCCACGTAGGCCAGGTCCAGGGCCGCGGAGCCGGGGCGGCGGATGCCGGCGGTCATGGGGAACAGGGCGCGGAAGGTGGCCAGATAGGCGTCCAGGTGATGTTGCTGCTTGAAGGGGAAGCCGGTGCCGAGCAGGGCGCCGTCCAGGCCGCGGCGCTTGCTGACGCGGATGCGGCGGTCGTTGAGCTGCGCGCCGGCGCCGCGGCTGGCGGTGAACAGCTCCTGGCGCATGGGGTCGTAGACCACCGCCTGCTCCAGCCGGCCGCGTGCCTTGAGGGCGATGGAGACGGCGAACTGCGGGAAGCCGTGCAGGAAGTTGGTGGTGCCGTCCAGGGGGTCGATGATCCACTGGTACTCGGGGTCGCCGCCCTGCTCGCCGCTTTCCTCGGCGAGGATGGCGTGATCGGGGAAGGCGTCGCGCAGGGTCTCGATGATGATCTGCTCGGCCTGCTGATCCACCTGGCTGACGAAATCGTTGGGGGCCTTGGTGACGATGTCCAGGCGGTCGATGTCGTCACTGGCGCGGGCAATGTGATTGCCGGCGCGGCGGGCGGCGCGAACCGCGATATTGAGCATGGGGTGCATAGGGTTTCTGCGTTGGCGTTTGCTGCGGGAAAGGCGGCGCGACTGTAGCAGAATTGGCCCGCCATTGCACTTCCGCTGGCCGTGGCTTTCTGCTGGCCGTGGCAGGCGGTGGTTTCGCAAGCGCGGCGACTCGGGTAAGGTGTGCGCGATGTTGAACAGGGTCAGAATCGTTCTGGTGGATACCTCCCACCCCGGGAACATCGGCGCGGCGGCGCGGGCGATGAAAAACATGTGCCTGAGCCGGCTGTACCTGGTGCAGCCGCGGCAGTTTCCCCATGCCGAGGCCACGGCGCGCGCCTCCGGCGCCGATGACCTGCTGGCCGCGGCGGTGGTGTGTGATTCGCTGCCAGAGGCGCTGGCGGGCTGCGGACTGGTCATCGGCGCCAGCGCGCGCCTGCGGCACCTGAAGATCCCGCAACTGGACCCGCGCCAGTGCGCCGGGCGGGTGATCGATGAGGCGCAACGGATGGACGTGGCGATCATCTTCGGCCGCGAGCATTCCGGGCTGACCAACGAAGAGCTGGCCCTGTGCCATTATCTGATGCACATCCCCAGTAATCCCGACTACGGCTCGCTGAATATCGCCGCCGCGGTGCAGGTGATGACCTATGAGTTGCAGATGGCGAGCCGTGCGCCGGGCGCGGCGGCGAGCGGGGGAGACGAAGAGCCGCCGGTGGCCGCCGAGGAAATGGAGCGTTTTTACAGCCACCTGCGCGAGACCCTGGTGGACATCGGCTTTCTCAATCCGGACAACCCGCGGGTGATGATGCGCCGCCTGCGCCGTCTGTTCAATCGCGCCCGCCCCAACCAGGTGGAAATGAACATCCTCCGCGGCATCCTCACCGCCGCGCAAAAGCCGCGTCCGCGGAAATAGTTAGCGTTCATCCAATTTCGCAGTTGTCCATGGGGGTATTATACTCTCGTTCAGCCCACCTTCAGGGTAGGGTATTACTGTTCATATGTTGAGTGTTTCAGACGGGAACATGTTTAAACAGATTCGTGAAGACATCCGCTGCGTGTTTGACCGCGATCCGGCGGCGCGCACCATTTTCGAGGTGCTGACCACCTACCCGGGGGTGCACGCGCTGATGTTCCATCGCCTGAGCCACGGCCTCTGGCGCCTGGGGTTGCGCTGGCTGGCGCGCTGGCTTTCCGCCCTCAGCCGTTGGCTGACGGGCATCGAGATCCACCCCGGCGCCACCATTGGCCGGCGCTTCTTCATCGACCATGGCATGGGTGTGGTGATCGGCGAGACGGCGGAGATCGGCGACGACTGCACCCTCTATCATGGCGTTACCCTCGGAGGCACCAGCTGGGAGAAGGGCAAGCGCCATCCCACCCTGGGTAGCAACGTGGTGGTGGGTGCCGGTGCCAAGGTGCTGGGACCGATCACCCTCGGTGACGGCGTGCGCGTCGGTTCCAATTCGGTGGTGGTGAAGGACGTGCTGTCCGGCGCCACCGTGGTGGGCGTGCCGGGGCGAATCGTCTGCCCGGATCGTTCCGAGGCCGAGCGCCGGCGTCACGCCACCGCGCAGAAGCTGGGTTTCGACGCCTATGGCGCCACCCAGGATGCACCGGATCCGGTAGCCAATGCGATAAATAGTTTGCTGGACCATGTACACGTCATGGACAACAAGATGGAAACCATGTGTGCTGCACTCAAGCGCCTGGATGCCGATTATGCGGATGTGGATGTCGCCTTGCCCGAACTGGGCGACTGTGGCATTTCGGATGCGGTCGGAGAGAGTGCACGCGCGAAAACGAAGCAGGAGAAGCTGGACGAGTCGAATTAACTTGACTTCGTTGCTTGGTTATAGATAATAGCTGAGCAATTAGATAGGGTATTGGCTCGGCCGGTCGAAGGGGCGCAGCTTGCGCCCGGTTTATCACGGGGGATCGGCATGCCGCATGTCGAGCCGATGTTTAATGCCGCAGGAGTAGAGATTGATGAGACTGACAACCAAGGGCCGATACGCCGTAACCGCAATGCTGGACCTGGCGCTGCATGCCACCGACCGGCCGATTACGCTGGCGGACATCTCCCAGCGCCAGGGCATCTCCCTGTCCTATCTGGAACAGCTGTTTTCCCGTCTGCGCAAGCAGGGGTTGGTGATCAGCGCCCGCGGGCCGGGCGGTGGCTACCGTCTGAGCCGTGACGCCGATGAAATCAACGTGGCGGCCGTGATCACCGCGGTGGATGAAAAGGTCCACGTCACCAAATGCGAAGGCCGCGGCGACTGCCAGAATGGCGAGGCCTGCCTGACCCACGAGCTGTGGTGTGACCTCAGCGCGCAGATCTACAACTTCCTCGATGGCATCACCCTGGGCCAGCTGGTGAAGCGGGAATTCGTGCAGGAAGTCAATCTGCGTCAGGAGCGGCAAGTGGCCGGCCTGCGCGGCTGATTTTCGGGCTACCGGCATGGCCGCCTATCTGGACCACAACGCAACCACCGCGCTCGACGAGCGCGTGCTGCAGGCCATGCTGCCGTACCTGCGCGAGCAATACGGCAACCCTTCCAGCCTCCACCAGCCGGGCCGCCGTGCCCGCGCGGCGCTGGACACGGCCCGCGAACAGGTGGCGGCGCTGGTCGGCGCGCATCCCTCACAAGTGGTATTTACCAGCGGTGGCACCGAGGCCAATAATCTGGCCGTGAAAGGCGTGGCGGCGCGTCGCGCCCCGGGCCTGCTGGCGCTGAGTGCCGCCGAGCATGCCTCGGTGATGGGTCCGGCGCAGGCCCTGGCCCGCCAGGGTTGGCAGCTGGAGCAGGTGGCGCTGGAGGCCTGTGGCCAGCTGGATGCCGATTCGCTGCAGAGCGTGCTGGCCAGTCGACCGGCGCTGCTGGCGCTGATGATGGCCAACAACGAGACCGGCGTGCTGTTCGATGTCGCCGAGGTCGCGCCGGCGGCCCGCGAGGCGGGCGCGGTCGTGCTTTGCGACGCGGTACAGGCGGTGGGCAAGCTGGCGGTTGATTTTGCCGCCTGCGGTGCCCATCTGATGAGTCTGTCGGCACACAAGATTTACGGCCCCAAGGGCGCCGGGGCGCTGATCGTCGACAAGGCCCTGGATATCGAGCCGCTGCTGCACGGCGGCGGGCAGGAAAAGGGCCGCCGCGCCGGCACCGAGAACGTCGCCGCCGTCGTCGGCTTCGGCAAGGCGGCGGAGCTGGCGCTGGCCGAGCTGCAGCAGCGCTGCACGCAGATGCGCGAACTGCAGCGGCACCTGGAGCAGCGTCTGCGGGCGGAGCTGGCGAAGATCGTGCTGTTTGGCGCCGAGGCGGAACGCCTGCCGAATACCACCTATTTCGCCATCCCCGGCATCGACGGCGAGACCCTGCTCGGCACCCTCGACCAGGCCGGGATGGCGGTGGCCAGCGGCTCCGCCTGCGGCAGCGGCGACGTCGACCCCAGCCATGTGCTGTTGGCCATGGGTGTGGACCGGACCCTGGCCAGCGCCGCGATACGCGTCAGCCTGGGCAAGGATACGCGCCGCGAGGAGATCGATGCCTTCGTCGACCAACTCAAAACGCAGGTGAAGACATTACAAGGTTTCGGCTCTCTGGCTTGCGCCTGAGTGCTGTCAATAGACGAGTTAGCAGGCAGAGGTATAGCCAAGGCACCATGAGCAGCACGAGAAAACGCCCCATCTACATGGATTACGCGGCCACCACGCCGATGGACCCGCGCGTGGCCGAAAAGCTGAGCCAGTTCCTGACCCCGGACGGCGAGTTCGGCAACCCGGCCTCGCGCTCCCACGCTTACGGCTGGCGCGCCGAGGAAGCGGTGGAGACGGCGCGCAAACAGGTTGCCGAACTGGTCGGCGCCAATCCCAAGGAGATCGTCTGGACCTCCGGCGCCACCGAGTCCGACAATCTGGCCATCAAGGGCGTGGCCCACTTCCACCAGAAGAAGGGCCGGCACATCGTCACCAGCAAGACCGAGCACAAGGCGGTGCTGGACAGCTGCCGTCAGCTGGAGCGCGAGGGCTTCGAGGTGACCTATCTCGACCCCGAGCCCAACGGCCTCATCGACCTGGGCAAGCTGGAGGCGGCGCTGCGCGACGACACCATCCTGGTGTCCATCATGCACGTCAACAACGAACTGGGCGTGATCCAGGACATCGCCGCCATCGGCGAGATCACCCGCGCGCGCAAGATCCTGTTCCACGTCGACGCCGCGCAGAGCGCCGGCAAGTTGCCCATCGACCTGTCCACCCTGAAGGTGGATCTGATGTCCTTCTCCGGGCACAAGATCTACGGCCCCAAGGGCGTCGGCGCCCTCTACGTGCGCCGCAAGCCGCGCGTGCGCCTGGAGGCGCAGATGCATGGTGGTGGCCACGAGCGCGGCATGCGTTCCGGCACCCTGGCCACCCACCAGATCGCCGCCATGGGCGAGGCCTTCCGCATCGCCGGCGAGGAGATGGCCGCCGAGACCGAGCGCCTCACCGCATTGCGCGATCGGCTGTACAATGGCCTGAAGGATCTGGAAGAGGTGTACGTCAACGGCGACCTGGCGCACGGCGTGCCCAACATCCTCAACATCAGCTTCAACTACGTCGAGGGCGAATCGCTGATCATGGCGCTGAAGGACCTGGCGGTGTCGTCGGGTTCGGCCTGCACCTCGGCCAGCCTGGAACCGTCCTACGTGCTGCGCGCCCTGGGCCGCAGCGACGAGCTGGCGCACAGTTCCATCCGCTTCAGTATCGGCCGCTTCACCACCGAGGAAGAGGTCGACCACGCCATCGAACACGTGCGCGCCGCGGTCGACAAATTACGTGAACTGTCCCCGCTGTGGGACATGTACAAGGACGGCATCGACCTGTCGCAGGTCAAGTGGGCGGCGCACTGAGCGACGCCGCCGCGCAAACGACAGACAGAGGTAAGACAACATGGCATACAGTGACAAGGTCCTGGACCATTACGAGAACCCCCGCAACGTCGGCAGCATGGACGCCGAGGATCAGAACGTCGGCACCGGGATGGTGGGCGCGCCCGCCTGCGGCGATGTGATGCGCCTGCAGATCAAGGTCAATGACGAGGGCGTGATCGAAGACGCGCGCTTCAAAACTTACGGCTGCGGCTCCGCCATCGCCTCCAGCTCCCTGCTCACCGAGTGGGTGAAGGGCAAGACCCTGGACGAGGCCGGGCAGATCAAGAACACCGAGCTGGCCGAGGAACTGGCCCTGCCGCCGGTGAAGATTCACTGCTCGGTGCTGGCCGAGGACGCCATCAAGGCCGCCATCGAGGATTTTCGTGGCAAACAGGCCGGCAAAGACGAGGCCGAATCGGCCTGAGGCGGTAGCGAGCAGTGGCAATCACACTCACCGACGCCGCCGCCGCCCGCGTCAAGGCCTTTCTGGAAAACCGCGGCAGCGGCGTGGGCCTGCGCCTGGGCGTGAAGACCAGCGGCTGTTCCGGCATGGCCTATGTGCTGGAATTCGCCGACCAGACCGAGGCCGGGGACCAGGTGTTCGAGGACAAGGGGGTGAAGATCATCATCGACCCCAAGAGCCTGGTGTATCTCGACGGCACCGAACTGGACTACGCGAAAGAAGGTCTCAACGAGGGCTTCAAGTTCAACAACCCCAACGTCAAGGACAGCTGCGGCTGCGGCGAAAGCTTTACCGTTTGATGCAGGCCACTGATCTCACCAGCAGCTATTTCGAATTATTCGGCCTGCCGGTGTGCTTCGATATTGATACCCGGGCGCTGGCCGAGCGCTATCGTGAACTGCAGCGCGTCGTGCATCCGGACAGGTTCGCTACCGCCGCGGATGCCGAGCGGCGCCTGTCCATGCAGCTGGCGACGCGCGTCAACGAAGGTTTTCGCACCCTCAAGGATCCGCTGGCGCGCGCCCGTTACCTGCTGGAACTCAAGGGCGTGGCGCTGGACGACGCCGACACCCGCCTCGATGGCGGTTTTCTCATGCAGCAGATGGAATTGCGCGAGCGCATGGACGCGGTGAAGGGCTCGGCCGACGCCGGGCAGCGCCTGCACGAACTGCATGGCGATATCCGCCAATTGGAGCGGCAGCTGGTGGACGAGCTGGCCACGCTGTTCGCCGACGGCTCGCCGCAGGCCCTGCGGCAGGCGCGCGACGCGAGCCGCAAGTTGCAGTTTTTCCACCGCCTCGGCGAAGAGCTGGCCCAGCTGGATGACGAGCTGGCTGGTTCCTGAGTCGCGGCGCCTTTTCTCGCCGACAAGTTGCAGACACTATGGCCTTATTACAGATCAGTGAGCCGGGACAGACCGCCGCCCCCCATCAGCACAAGCTGGCGGCCGGTATCGACCTCGGCACCACCAATTCCCTCGTCGCCACCGTGCGCAGCGGCCTGGCGGAAACCCTGCCGGACGAGCACGGCAAACACCTGTTGCCTTCCGTGGTGCGTTACCGTCTCGGTCTGCCGCCAGTGGTGGGCGAGGCGGCCAAGGCGGCGCTGACCGAAGATCCGCACAACACCATCAGTTCCGTGAAGCGTTTCATGGGCCGCGGCCTGGCGGATATCTGCAAGGGCTGCAGCTGCGCCGAATATGAATTCGCCGAGAGTGATTCCTCGGTGCCACGCATCCGCACCGTGGCTGGCGATATCAGCCCGGTGGAGGCCTCGGCGGAGATCCTCAAGGCCCTCAAGGCGCGCGCGGAGACGACCCTCGGCGGCGAACTCACCGGCGTGGTGATCACCGTGCCGGCCTATTTCGATGACGCCCAGCGCCAGGCCACCAAGGATGCCGCGCAACTCGCCGGCCTCAACGTACTGCGCCTGCTCAACGAGCCCACCGCCGCCGCCGTCGCCTACGGCCTGGACCGCGAGTCCGAGGGCGTGCACGTGGTCTACGACCTGGGCGGCGGCACCTTCGATATCTCCATCCTGCGCCTCAACCGCGGCGTGTTCGAGGTCATGTCCACCGCCGGCAACACCGCCCTGGGCGGTGACGATTTCGATCGTGTCATCGCCCAGTGGCTGGCCGAGCAGGCAGGTCTGGGCGAAGAGATTTCCGTGCGCAAGATGCGCGCCCTGCGCGCCGAGGCCTGCCGCGCCAAGGAGGCCCTGTCCGATGTCGAGTCGGTGGACGTCTCGGTGGCGATCAAGGACGGCGAGGTGTGGCGTGGCGAGTTGAACCGCGAGCAGCTCAACGTGCTCATCGACCCGCTGATCCAGAAGACCCTGTCGCCCTGCCGCCGCGCCCTGCGCGACGCCGGCGTGGCGCTGGAGGAGATCGAGGACGTGGTGATGGTGGGCGGCTCCACGCGCATGCCGCGGGTGCGCGAGCTGGTGGGCGAGTTCTTCGACTGCGAGGTGCTCACCGACATCGATCCGGACAAGGTGGTGGCGGTGGGCGCCGCCATCCAGGCCGACGTGCTGGTGGGCAACAAGCCCGACGACGAGATGCTGCTGCTGGACGTGATCCCGCTGTCCCTGGGCATCGAGACCATGGGCGGCCTGGTGGAGAAGGTGATCCCGCGCAACGCCACCATCCCCTGCGCCAAGGCGCAGGATTTCACCACCTTCAAGGACGGCCAGACCGCGCTGGCGGTGCACGTGGTGCAGGGCGAGCGCGAGCTGGTCAGCGACTGCCGCTCACTGGCGCGCTTCGAGCTGCGTGGCATCCCGCCCATGGCCGCCGGCGCGGCGCGCATCCGCGTCACCTTCCAGGTGGACGCCGACGGACTACTTTCCGTTACCGCCCGCGAGCAGGCCTCCGGCGTGGAGAGCAGCGTGCAGGTGAAGCCGTCGTACGGCCTCTCGGACCGCGAGATCGAGCAGATGCTGCGCGACTCCATGGCCCACGCCGAAGAGGACGTCGCCGCGCGCAGCCTGCGTGAGATGCAGGTGGAGGCCAAACGCGCCATCGAGGCGGTGGAATCGGCCCTGGCCGTTGACGCCGACCTGCTCAGTGAAGAGGAGCGTGCGCAACTGGATGCCGCCGTGGTGGCGCTGCGTGCCGAGGCCGAGGGCGATGACCACGTGAAGATCAAACAGGCCATCGAGGCCCTCAATGCCGCCAGTGACGACTTCGCCGCGCGGCGCATGGATGCCGGCATCAAGGCCGCCATGGCGGGTCATAAACTGGAAGAGTTCACCTGAACCCACGGATTCAGGCTCAACCAAGCGAACACGACACCATCATGCCAAAGATCATTTTCCTGCCCCACGAAGAAATCTGCCCCGAGGGCGCCGTTATCGAGGCCGAGCCCGGCACCACCATCTGCGACGCCGCCCTGGCCAACGGCATCGAGATCGAGCACGCCTGCGAGAAATCCTGCGCCTGCACCACCTGCCATGTCATCGTGCGCGAGGGCTTCGATTCCCTGCCCGAGGCCAGCGAAGACGAAGAAGACATGCTGGACAAGGCCTGGGGCCTGGAGCCGGAATCACGCCTCAGCTGTCAGGCGCAGGTGGACGACGAAGACCTGGTGGTGGAGATTCCCAGGTACACCATCAACATGGTGTCGGAAAACCACTGAGCCGGGGGCGTTACAGCAATCTGGCGACCTCGAAGTGCATGCCGTCGGGGCGGCCCTGGAAGTGCCCGCCCCAGAAGAAGCCATGTTCATTGGCGATGCCGACGAGTTCCCGCACGGAGCCCTCCCGGCCTTCGAGGGCGGGAATGGCGCCGAGGCGATTCCAGCGGTAATTGATGTCGAAGGCGCTGCCGTAGGCGTGGTTGCTCAGGGTCGTGCGGCTACCGCGAATGAAGCGCGGGTTGTAGGCGCCGTCGTAGGTCAGCACCAGGTGCAGCAGACCAGCCTGTTCCCAGGCGGCCCAAAGCCCCTTGAGTTGTTCGACGGCCTTTTGGTGAAAGCGCAGTCGTCCACTGCCGGGCCTGCCGAACACGGGCACGCCCTTGAGCTGGGGAAGGGTGATGAGCCGGATGTTTTCCGCTTCCCAGTCATCGAGGATTTTGATGGCTTCGGGGTTTTGCCGGGTCGGTGCCGGCTCGTAGAGAAAGCGCCCGAACATGCGTTCACGGGTCTTGGCGCCGATGGCCTTGAGGGTGGTGTCGCCGACCAGCACCGGATTGGTCTCGGGCTCCACGCGGTCGCGGAAGCCGGCATCGAAACCGAGCAGCATTGCCTTGCCGAGCGTCGCCGGGCCGACGATGCCATCGGAGGAGAGGTCGTTGGCGCGCTGAAAGGCCTTCGTCGCGCGCTCGGTCAGCGGTCCGAAGTCGCCATCCGCCCTGGCGTTCAAATGGCCCCTGCCGATGAGGAAGTTTTGCCAGCGGGTGACGTCCCGTCCCTTGCTGCCCTTGCGTAGCATGTCGATGCTCATGGTCTCCCTCCTTGTTTGTCCTGCACGGCCTGTGTGATGGCCGGGGCAATAGATTACGCCATTGTGAGCCGATTGCGCGGCTTCCGCCGCCACGGACAGCACGCACACGGCTGGCGCGCCGCGCTGGCAGGCGACAACAGAACGGCTGGCCGGTGGTATTTTCGCCCCGGATTAGGGGTTTATCGGTCAACTCAAGTACAATGGGCGGTTTACAATCTTCTGGATTACATCGGAGTTTTACGAGAATGAGCATCGAAAGAACCTTTTCCATCGTCAAGCCTGACGCCGTCGCCAAGAACATCATCGGCAAGATCTACAGCCGTTTCGAAGAGGCCGGCCTGAAGATCATCGCCTCCAAGATGATGCACCTGTCCCGCGAGCAGGCGGAGGGTTTCTATGCCGTGCACCGTGAGCGTCCCTTCTTCAACGACCTGGTGGAATTCATGATCTCCGGCCCGGTGATGGTGCAGGTGCTGGAAGGCGAGAACGCCATTGCCAAGAACCGCGAAATCATGGGCGCCACCAATCCCGCCGAGGCCGCCGAGGGCACCATCCGCGCCGACTTCGCCAGCTCCATCGACGAAAACGCCGTGCACGGTTCCGATGCCCCGGAGACCGCGGCGCAGGAAATCAAATACTTCTTCGCCGACATCGAGCTGTGCCCGCGCACCCGCTGACAGCACGGACAGGCGGTAAGCGGCGTAACGTGAGATGACGGACAAGATCAACCTGCTCGATCTGAACCGTGCCGACATGGAGGCCTTCTTCCTCGAAATGGGGGAGAAGGCCTTTCGCGCTACGCAGGTATTGAAGTGGCTGCATCAGTATGGCGTCACGCGCTTCGACGAGATGACCAATCTTGGCAAGGCGCTGCGCGCCAAGCTGGCGGAACATGCCGAGATCCGCGCGCCGGAAGTGGTCGTCGATCAGCGCTCCGCCGACGGCACCCACAAGTGGCTGCTGCGTCTGGACAGCGGCAATTCGGTGGAGACGGTGTTCATCCCCGAGCGCGGTCGCGGTACCCTGTGCGTGTCTTCGCAGGTGGGTTGCGCGCTGGCATGCTCGTTCTGCTCCACCGGGCGTCAGGGCTTCAACCGCAACCTCAGCGTGGCCGAGATCATCGGCCAGGTGTGGGTGGCCAACAAGGCGCTGGGGCGCGACCCCAGGGGCGAGCGGATCATCTCCAACGTGGTGCTGATGGGCATGGGCGAGCCGCTGCTCAATTTCGACAACGTGGTCAAGGCGATGGATCTGATGATGGACGATTTCGCCTATGGCCTGTCCAAGCGCCGCGTGACCCTGAGCACCTCCGGCGTGGTGCCGGCGCTGGAGAAGCTCAAACAGACCAGCGACGTGGCGCTGGCGCTGTCGCTGCACGCGCCCAACGATGCGCTGCGTGACGAACTGGTGCCGCTGAACAAGAAATACCCCATCCGCGAGGTGCTGGACGCCTGCACGCGTTACATCGGCAGCCTCGACTCACGGCGCAAGATCACCATGGAATATGTCATGCTCGACGGCGTCAACGACACGGACCGGCACGCCCGCGAGCTGGTCAGGCTGCTGCGTGGTGTGCCGGCCAAGGTCAACCTGATCCCCTTCAACCCCTTTCCCGAGACCCGGTACCGGCGTTCCACGCCGGCGCGTATCGACCGCTTCCGCGACATCCTGCAAAAGGGCGGGTTGATCACCATCACCCGCAAGACGCGCGGTGACGACATCGATGCCGCCTGCGGACAGCTGGTGGGCAAGGTGATGGATCGTACCAAGCGCAATCTGCCCAGGGAGGCGACCGGTTGACATGATGCTGCGATGGCTGGCCGTTTCCGTGCTGAGTCTGTTTCTCGTCGCCTGCGGTGGCGGGGTGCAGAAAGACATCGATACGCAGAAACTCGCCGAGACCAATCTGCACCTGGCCATTGGTTACTTGAAGCAGGGCCGCATCGAGGCCTCGCTGGAAAAATTGCAGCGGGCGCTGGAGGCGGAGCCCGACTATGCGCCGGCGCACAGCACCATCGCCCTGGTCTACCAGCGCATGGGTGAGTTCGACAAGGCCGACGAACACTTCCAGCGCGCCCTGTCGCTGAATCCGCAGGACGGCCGCACACACAACAACTATGCGGT
>DRQN01000083.1 GCA_011371455.1 Gammaproteobacteria bacterium | reverse complement strand
TGATGCGCAAACACACCGCTGGCGAGCATCACCGGCAGGGTGCCGAGGCCGAAGCTGGCCATCACCAGGGCGGCCTGGTGGGCGCTGCCGGTGGATACGGCGAGGGTCAGGGTGCTGTAGGTGAGGCCGCAGGGCAGCCAGCCCCACAGGGCGCCGAGCAGCAGCGCCTGCGAGGGCCGGGTGACGGGCATCAGGCGATTGCCCAGCGGTTGCAGGTATTTCCACAGATGGCCGCCGAGCCTTTCCAGATGCGCCAGGCCGCGCCACCAGCCGGCCAGGTAGAGGCCCATGGCGATCAGCATCAGTCCGGCGAAGATGCGCAGCCCGGGTCCGAGGATGCCGACGGGGCCTTGGAGCAGCATGCCCAGGCCGCCCACCAGGGCGCCGGCAACGGCATAGCTGAAAATACGCCCGGTATTGTAGAGCAGCAGGGTAGGCAGGGCGCTGCGTGGTTTGCGGCTTTGTTCCGGGAGGGCGAAGCTGAGGGCGTTCATGATGCCGCCGCACATGCCGATGCAATGTGCGCCGCCGAGCAGGCCGATGATGAAGGCGGAGGTGAGGGTGATGGCGGGATCGTTCATGATGTCTCGCTGTAAAAGAGTACTGTTTTCGGGAAGCCGCGACGGCGCGCCCGACTCGCGGTAAAATGCGGTGTCTGCATGATCCAATTGTGCCCCATTTTACTCACCTCCCGCGGTAATTGCTGAAATGAAGAACAAAGTTTTTTTGAGTGTCCTGCTGGGCAGCCTGCTGCTGGTCCTGATCGGCATTATGTTGCCTGCGCCGGACGTCGATCGTGGCCAGTTCCTGCCCTGGCAGATCGAACACACGGCGGATGGGGCGACCCGTGTATTCGGCATTACCCTGGGCGAGACTACCCTGGCGGAGGCGGAGCGGCATCTGCGCGGCGCCGCCGAGGTCACGCTGTTCGCCATCCCCGATGGCCGCTACCGGGTGGAGGCCTATTTCGACAAGGTGGTGCTGGGTGGCTTTTCGGCCAAGATGGTGATGGTGATGCAGGTGCCACAGGACGAGGTGGCGGCGATGTATGCCCGCGGCGTGCGCATCAGCACCATGGGCAGCGGCACCAACAAGGTGACCCTGGCCTCCGGGGACGTGCGCCGGGTCTATGCCACGCCCATCGCCAGTCTGGCCTATCTGACGCGCGCGACGCTGGATGACGAGCTGTTATTGAAGCGTTTTGGCGAGCCCGCCGCGCGCGTCACCGAGTTGGAGAACGAGACCGTCCACTGGCTGTACCCCGACCTGGGCCTGGATATCGCGCGAGACCGCAAGGGCAAGGCGGTGTTGCAGTATGTTCAGCGCAAGGATTTCGAGGCGCTGGTGAAGCCGCTGCGCGAGATGCGGCCGGTCGGTGAGGCCAACGAAGGCGAGTAATGTTTTTTGTGGGCGCCGCTTTGTGTGGGAGCGGTTTCAGCCGCGAACGGGGCTGAAGCCGCTCCCACAGCGTCATTTTTACCGGGTCGATATCAATCCGCATCCGGCCAGTTTTTCCCTGGATCTTTCTCCGCCGCTTGCCCGTTTGCCGCTTTGCGGCGCCTCTTTCCGCGCTTTTTCGTATTGTCGTCCTCATCCATCAGCAGACGCTGGGCGTCGCCCTCCAGGTCATCATACTGGCCGCTCTTCACGGCCCAGATCAGCACGCCGACCATGACCAGGCCGAGAAAGATCATGCCGGGAATCAAGGCGTAGATGACATCCACTATTTGTTGCTCCTCGTTTGCGTGAACAGGGTGCGGATGCGGGCGGCATTGCCGATCACCAGCAGCGAGCTGATGGGCATGGCGATGGCCGCCACCAGGGGGGTGATCACCGCACTCATGGCCAAGGGTACCATGATGATGTTGTAGACGACGGAGATGCCGATGTTCTGATGGATGGTGCGCAGGGTGCGGCGTGACAGGGCGACGGAGAGGCCGACCTTGTCCAGCTCGTCGTTCATCAGCACGATGTCGGCGCTCTCGCCGGAGACGTCGGTGCCGGAGCCCAGGGCGATGCCGACATCGGCGCGGATCAGCGCCGGGGCGTCGTTGATGCCGTCACCCACCATGGCCACCCTGGCGCCGCCTTGCTGCAGTTCATGGATGATGCGGTCCTTGTCTTCCGGCAGTACCTCGGCGATGACCTCCATGCCGCCCAGTTGTTCGGCGATGGCCTCGGCCACGGTGCGGCGGTCGCCGCTGAGCAGGGTCAGGCGCAGGCCGGCGGCGCGCAGGCTGTCGATGAGGGCCCGGGCATCGGCGCGCAGGCGGTCGGCGACGGCGATGATGCCGGCCTCGTGGCCATCGATGGCGACGTGCACGCAGGTCATGGCCTGCGCCTCCCATTCCGCCACTGTGTGCTGCAGTTCGTCGTTGCAGGCGATGCCGTTCTGCGCCAGCCAGTGGCGGGTGCCGACGATGAGCCGGTGTTCTCCCACCCGGCCCTTGAGGCCGTGGCCGGGTTTGTTGACCACTTCGCGGGCCTGCAGGGGGCGCAGGTCGCGGGCCTCGGCCTCGCCTTCGATGGCGCGGGCGATGCTGTGTTCGGAGAACTGCTCCAGCGCCGCGACCAGGCCGAGCAGGGTGTCTTCGTCGTGCCCGCCGTGGGTGGCGATTGCCTTGACCCGCATGCGGCCCTCGGTGAGGGTGCCGGTCTTGTCGAAGACGAAGTGGTCGATGTGCGACAGGGTCTCCAGTACCTCGCCGTTCTTGATCAGGATGCCGTGGCGGGCGCCGAGCCCGGCGGCGGAGGCGATGGCCATGGGCGTGGCGAGGCCGAAGGCGCAGGGGCAGGTGATGATGAGCACCGAGGTGGCGGCCATCAGCGCTACCTCGAAGTGGCTGTGGGTGTACCAGTAGGCAAAGGTAAGGGTGGCCAGCAGCAGGGTGGTGGCGACGAACCAGGGCACGAGGCGGTCGGCGGTGCACTGGATGGGGGCCTTGGAGGTCTGCGCTTCTTCCACCAGGCGGATGATGCGGCCCAGCGAGGTGTCGCGCAGGGTGGCTTCGACGCGCACGGTGAGCGCGCTGTCGTTGTTCAGGGTGCCGGCGGAGACCTTGTCGCCGACGTCCTTGGGCACCGGGCGGGATTCGCCGCTGAGCATGGATTCGTCGACGCTGCTGTGGCCTTCGATGATCTCGCCGTCGGCCGGGATGTGGTCGCCGGGGCGGACCAGCACGGTGTCGCCGGGCTTCACGGCGCGGATCGGCAGCAGTTGCTCCTGGCCGTCGCGCAGCACCGTGGCGCCGCGTGGCTGCAGGTCCAGCAGGCGCTGGGTGGAGGCGATGGCCTGGCGCTTGGTGGCGGCCTCCAGATAGCGACCGACGAGGATCACGAAGATGAAATTCACCACCGTGTCGTAATACACCTCACCGGTGGTGGGCTGGGTGATGGTGATGTAGAGGGAATAGGCATAGGTGACCGTGGCGCCGATGGCAATGGGCAGATCCATGGTCAGGTGTGCGCGGCGCAGGCCGGTCCAGGCGCCGTGAAAGAAGGGCCAGCCGGAATACAGCAGGGTGGGCGTGGCAAGCGCGAAGCCCACCCAGTGAAACAGGTTGCGGAACTCGCCTTCGTCGGCGCCGCTGTAGAGGGCGATGGAGACCCACATCAGGTTCATCATGCTGAAGCCGGCGAAGGCCATGCGGAACAGCATGGAGCGGTTCTGGCGTTTCAGACGCCCCTCGGCCACCTCCGGGTCGTAGGGCACGGCGGCGTAGCCGATGTGGCTGAGGTGGGCGAGGATCTGTGACAGCTTGACCCGCTCGTTGTCCCAGCGCACGGTGAGGCGTCTGCCGGACAGGTTGACGGCCACCTTGAGCACGCCGGGCAGCCGGTCCAGGGAGCGTTCGATGAGCCACACGCAGGCGGCGCAGTGGATGCCTTCCACCAGCAGGTTGATCTCGCGCTCGCGTGCCAGTTCGCCGACGAACTCGGCCTGCACCTCGTCCAGGTCGTAGAGGGCGAGATCCTTGGGTGCCTCGGGGGGGGGCGCCAGGGGCTCGCCATCGGGGGTGCGGTCGTAGAAGCCCTCCAGGCCGGCGTCAAAGATGGCGCTGCACACCATTTGGCAGGAAGGGCAGCAGAAACGTTGTGGCTCACCTTCGATGACCTGTTCGAAGACCGGGTCGTCGGGCAATGGCAGGCCGCAGTGAAAACAGCCCTCGGTGCCGGCGGAGGGCATGGCGTCGACAGGCGCGCGCGCCGCGGCCTGCGGGGAGGGTGGATTCATGAAAAAACCTGATGGACGAAGGCTATTGCATGCTTAGGGCAGCTGGGCGGAGATGCGATGGGTCATGGTGAAAGTGTTTTCGCCGTCCTTGACGGTGATGTTCAGATCCCAGATGCCGGGCAGCGGAAAGGCGATCAGTGCCTGATACTGGCCGGGGGCGGCCTGGTTGAGACGTACCTTGAAGTCGGCATCGGCGTCGGAGGGGCGATAGGCCACCATGGAGACATCGGCATCCATGATGGGCAGGCCGCGCGCATCGACGGCGCTGAAGCGGAAGGTGTCGGGTTGCTGGGTAATGATTTGCGCGGGCAGGGCCAGCTTGGTGTCCCAATTCAGGGCGTTCTGCGCGGCCATGATTTTCAGCATGTTTTCTTCGTAATTGCGGCCCTTGTCGTAATAGTCCTCCGTGACCAGTCCGGGGCTGGTGGTAATGGCAAGATAGATGAATACGGCGTTGAAGGCGAAGAACATGCCGACGAGTCCGATCCCGCCGAGGATCCAGGGGTTGCGCATTGCGTCCCGGTTTTCTTGCGAGTAGCGCTTGCGCAGGTTGGATAGGGTGTCTGAGATGGCCACGATATTTGCTCCTGTCTTGCCTATTTTTTCGGTCCGAAGAACATGCTCTTGTATTCCACCACATGGTCTGGTGTGGTGATGTCCTGCACACGGAAGTAGATCGGCAGGGTATCTCTCTCCAGTTTAGCATTCGGGATGCGCACGTACACGGTGTGCGGCGAGACCCGGCCCTTGGGCAGGGTGAGGGGTTCCTCGGCGCCCACCAGCTTCAGGTCAGGGTGACCGCTGGCGCTGACTGCGACCTGCATTTTCTTGTCGGTCTTGTTGAGGATCTTCAGTACGTACTTGTTCTGGATGCTGCCGTCGCTCTGCATCACGAACAGCGGCTGGCGCTCGTGCAGCGCCTTGAGTTCGAGGGTGCCCAGGGTATTGAGACCGTAGATGATGCCGGCGATGGAGAACAGCATGATACCGAAGTAGACCAGCACCCGTGGCCGCTTGAGCAGTGGCAGCTGGGGCTTGCCTTCCATCTCGTCCAGCGAGGCATAGCGGATCAGGCCGCGCGGGCGCTTGATTTTGTCCATGATGACGTCGCAGGCGTCGATGCACAGGGCGCAGGTGATGCAGCCTTCCTGCTGGCCGTCGCGGATGTCGATGCCGGTGGGGCAGACGGCCACGCATTGCCGGCAGTCGATGCAGTCGCCAAGCTTCTGGCCGCTATCGTCGGCCTTCTTCTTCAGCTTGCCGCGCGGCTCGCCGCGATGATAGTCATAGGTCGGCAGAATGGTCTCGCAGTCGTACATCATGCCCTGCAGGCGTGCGTAAGGGCACAGCCAGAAACATACCTGTTCGCGCATGAAGCCGGCGAAGACATAGGTGAAGAAGGTGAAGGTGCCGACGGTGATCCAGGCGAACAGCGGCGCCTGCAGGGTCAGATATTCCTTCCACAGGGTCGGCGCATCGCCGAACCAGAGGGTGAAGCTGATGCCGGTGAGCAGGCCGATGAGGATCCAGATGGTGTGCTTGGCGACCTTGATGCGGATCTTTTCAAAGGTCCACGGGGCATGGTCGAGCTTGCGGCGCTTCAGTGGCGGCCCCTCGAATTTCTCGTCCAGCCAGGTGAATACGTCGGTCCACACGGTCTGAAAACAGAAGTAACCGCAGAACACGCGCCCGGCGATGGAGGTGACGGCGGCAAGCAGCAAGGCAAAGAACAGCAGCACCAGGGCCAGCATCCACACGTCCTGCGGCAGGATGGTGATGTCGAAGATGTGAAACTGGCGGCCGGGGATGTCGAACATGATCGCCTGTTTGCCGTCCCAGCGCATGTAGGGGCCGAGAAACAGGAACAGCCAGACCAGCATGGTGTAGTTCTTGATGGTGCGGAACCTGCCGGGGGCGCGCTTGGCGTGAATGGTCTCGCCGCCGGTGTTGATGTGCACTTCGTGATAGAGCGCGTCGATGTGCTCATCCGGCAGGTCTTGTCTGGGCGTGTTCATGCGGGCTTCCAATGCGCCGCCGGCGGCGCTTACTGTTTTTCCAGTGGATGCCGCGAGACTGTCTTGGGGAACGGCAGAATGCGGTACGTCTCAGGGGACGGAAAGCGCTGCAAAAAAGCAGTTTCAAAGGGCGCTTTTAATGATTCAGCGCGGTGTGCGCTGAATCATTAGAAATGTCCTTCAGTCTTCGGAGTGTGTGGTATCCATCAATCGCTTCAAGCGGATGGCCAGGAAGACGATGATGAAGATGGTGACAACCACAGCGGCAATGGAGCCAAGGGCTACTGCGTCCATGATAGTTCCTCTCGTGTCGTTTTGTGAAGGATAATGCTGCGCAGCGGTGATCTGCTGCGCAGCACTCGTTTAGTGGCTGGGGCCGGTCTTACTGGCCACCACCCAGTTCATGCACATAGACCGTCAGCTTGACGATGTCGGTCTTGCTCAGCTGATTCTCGAAGCTGGGCATGACGGCATTGCGGGCGTCTTTCTCGCCAGTGTTGACGCCATGGGCAATGGTGTACCTGACGCTGGCCCGCTGATCCTGGGAGGCGAAGCGCCAGATGCCGTCGGTCAGGTTGGGCGCGCCCATCATGTGCATGCCCTTGCCATCGGCGCCGTGGCAACCGCTGCATCCGGCTCCATCGAACAGGGCCTTGCCGGCGGGCTGGCTGTCGCCATTGCCCTGGCTCAGCGCCATGACGAAGTCGGTCAGCTCATCGATTTCCTTCTCGGAGAGTTGATCCTTGAAGCCCGGCATCATGCCCTGGCGGCCCGCGGCGATGGACTCCTGGATGGCATCCACGGTTCCGCCGAACAGCCAGTCATCGTCGGCCAGCACCGGGAAGCCCGGGTTGCCGGCACCACCGGCGCCGTGGCAGGCGGCGCAACGATCACCGAACAGCACCTTGGCGGAACTGACGGTATAGTTGGTCAGCTCGCTGTCGGCGAGGATGGCGGCAGGGGTCATGCCCTTGATCTTGTTCTCCCAAGGGGCGCGTACCTGCTCGATCTTCTGCAGATCTTCCTTGTATTCCTTGATCTGCGTCCAGCCCATGATGCCCTTGGTGTAGCCGTTGACCAGGGGAATCGCCGGGTAGAGGATGAAGTACACCACTACCCAGGCAATACTGGCGTAGAAGCTGATCATCCACCAGCGTGGCGGCTCGTTGAGCAGCTCCCGCAGGTTGTCATCCCAGACGTGGCCGGTATCGCCGACCTGGTTCGTTTTCTTGTCACTCATTTCCTGCCCTCCGTATCAAGGCGGTCTTCGTCCAGTGGAATGAAACGCTGTGCTTCCAGTTTTTTCCGGTTGGACGGATGCAAGGCGTATACATAGATAGCAATCATCAGGAAGAACACGACCACGGTCATGATCAGTCCGACCCAGTCGTTCGGGGTCATTGCTGCCCAGTCGGTTTGAAAATACTCTTGCAGACTAGTCACGATAGCTCACCCCATAGTCGAGCTTGGCCATAGTGCCGAGCACCTGCATGTAGGCCACCATGGCGTCCATCTCGGTCTTGCCTTCGACGGCAGCGGCGGCGCCGGCGATGTCGGCATCGGTGTAGGGCACGCCGATGGTCTTCATGCCTTTCATGTTGGCGGTGATGGTAGCGCCATCGAGCTTGTTTTCAGCCAACCAGGGGTAGTTGGGCATCACGGACTCCGGCACCACGGAGCGCGGCGCAATCAGGTGCTTGACGTGCCACTCGTCGGAGTACTTGCCGCCCACGCGCGCCAGATCCGGCCCGGTGCGCTTGGAGCCCCACTGGAAGGGGTGGTCGTAGATGGATTCGGAGGCCAGCGAGTAGTGACCGTAGCGCTCCTTTTCATCGCGGAACGGACGGATCATCTGCGAGTGGCACAGGTAGCAGCCTTCGCGGATGTAAACGTCGCGGCCCGCCAGCTCCAGGGCGGTGTAGGGACGGATGCCGTCGCCTGGTTTCCAGTCGTCCAGGCTCTGGCCTTCCTTGCGGTCCCACATGATCTCGGGATGCTCGTTGTGCTCCATGGTGCTCTTCAGATAGAACAGGGGCACGATTTCGACGATGCCGCCGATGGACAGGACGAAGGCGGTCATCAGGATCATCGCCCAGATGTTGCGCTCCAGCTTGTCCTGCAGTTTGGTTGAATGGATCTTGTCAGCCATGGTTATAGCCTCCCTTTAAGCGCGGGCCGGTTCGGCACTGGTGGACGGATTGGTGCTTGCCTGACGGATGGTCATCACCACGTTGTACAGCATCACGGCGCCGCCCAGCATGTAGAGGAATCCACCGATTGCGCGCATGGCGTAGTAGGGATGCATGGCGGCAACGGATTCGGCGAAGGTGTAGGTCAGGGTGCCGAAGGCATCGTAGTCTCTCCACATCAGGCCCTGCATGATGCCGGAAATCCACAGCGCGACGATGTAGATCACGGTGCCGACGGTGGCCAGCCAGAAGTGGGTGTTGACCAGCTTGCTGGAGTACATCTCGGTGTTCCAAAGCTTCATCACCATGTGATACAGCGCGCCAGCCGCCACCATGCCGACCCAGCCCAGGGCGCCGGAGTGCACATGGCCGACGGTCCAGTCGGTGTAGTGGGACAGGGCGTTGACGGTCTTGATGGACATGATCGGACCTTCGAAGGTCGACATGGCATAGAAGGCCAGAGAGGCGATGAGGAAGCGCAGCACGTAGTCGGTGCGCAGTTTGTCCCAGGCGCCGGACAGGGTCATCATGCCGTTGATGGCGCCACCCCAGGACGGGATGATCATGGCGATGGAGATGGCGGCACCCAGTGAGCCGGTCCAGTCGGGCAGGGCGGTGTACTGGAGGTGATGCGCACCCAGCCAGACGTAACCGAAGGTCAGCGCCCAGAAGTGGATCACGGACAGGCGGTAGGAGAAGATGGGACGGTTGGCCTGCTTGGGCACGAAGTAGTACATGATGCCGAGGAAGCCTGCCGTCAGGTAGAAGCCAACGGCGTTATGTCCCCACCACCACTGGATCATGGCGTCCTGCACGCCGGAAAAGATGGAGTAGGACTTGAACATGCCCACCGGGATGGCGAGGCTGTTCACCACGTGCAGGTAGGTGATCATGATCATCATGCCGAGGAAGAACCAGTTCGACACGTAGATGTGCGAGCTCTTGCGATTGGCGATGGTCATCACGAAATTGATGGTGAAGGCCACCCAGACCACGGCAATGGCGATATCGATGGGCCATTCCAGCTCGGCGTATTCCTTGCCCTGGGTGAGGCCCAGCGGCAGGGTGATGACAGCGGAAACAATGATCAGATTCCAACCCCAGAAGGTGAACCAGGCCAGCTTGTTGCTCCACAGCTTGACACCGCAGGTGCGCTGCACGCTGTAGAAGGCGGTGGCCATCAGCACGCAGCCGCCGAAGGCAAAGATCACGGCGTTGGTGTGCAAGGGACGCAGGCGCCCGAAGGTCAGGTAGGGGTTGTCAAAGTTCAGAACTGGCCAGGCCAGCTGCGAGGCAATGAGGACACCCACCAGGGTGCCGACGACCAAGTAGATAACGGCGGCTACGCTGAACCACCTCACTACATCAAAATGGTACTTCTCTGTTGTTTCCACGATTGTCACCTCCCGACTTTTTGCGTGGTTTTGGTTTTATCGAAACTCGTCAGTCATTGATGCATTGCAGATACATCTTTAGAGCAGGTTCAAGACTTTACTTATTCCAGAATCTTGTCAAGAATTTTTTGGCCCTCCAGATGGTTTGGCGGGCGGGGTGCACCGCGTGGTGGAAAGGATATGTTTTGGTATGACTTGGTGAGAATAGGGGGATGCGGGGGGCGGTCTGTGATACGGCTGTGGTGCATAGTAGAAAAACACTCTCTGCAGTAGTGAAACCGGGCCTGATGGAAGGGCCTCTTGCGCCGTTATTACCCCAGTGAAAAAAGAAGGTACTTGGCATCCCAGTAGTCAAGATAGTTGAAAACGGGGAACGGTCAACAAATGCGGAAAATCCTTGCGCCACCACCAGCGTAAAAGGGTGGCGCCGGGGCGCTGCACGACGTTGGTTCCCTGTCAAATCTTTCCGCTGTTTGTTACACGTTAATGACTTTGTGCGCGGAATATTGTATGCGGATAGCTGAACACTGGCTGAATGATCTAAATGCCTGGCCCTTTACTGGGGAGTCGTTCCTGGCAAATGGGCAGCCGCTTTGCCCAGGGCAGGTATCGACATGTTTTCGGCGTGCGCGGCACCACCTGTCCGGCCTGCCCGGGTGTAGGCCGCAGCGACCGGCAGGGAAGGGTCTGGGGTGTCTTACAGGTCCCAGTCGGTGATGTGTAGCTGCAGGTCGGTGTCTTCGTCCTCGATCACCACGCGCCCGCGCACCGAGTGGCCGGCGCGGTACACGGACTCTGGATCGCCCGTGATCAACGGGTGCCAGCCGGGCAGCGGCCTGCCCTCGCTGAGCAGGCGATAGGCGCAGGTCTTGGGCATCCAGGCGAACTGGGGGATGTTCTCCACCGTCAGTACCGCGCAGGTGGGTACGCGGGTGGCGCGGTTGGCGTAGTCGCCGCAGGTGCAGCGCTGCATGTCGAACAGGTGACAGACGACGTTGCAGTAGTAGACCTCGCCGCTCTCGTCGTCCTCCAGCTTGTGCAGGCAGCACTTGCCGCAGTGGTCGCACAGGGATTCCCATTCCTCGCGGTTCATCTCGGCGAGGGTTTTGGTCTCCCAGAAGGGCTTGTCGGAATGCTCGGCCATGGGGGGATTGTACCAGGGTGTTCGAGAGTGCCTCGGCGAGAGGCTGTTCAGCCGCGCCGCCAGCGGTGAAAGCGCCCCACCCAGTCGAGCAGCCTTTCCGGCTTGTGGTTCTTCTTCCAGTTGCCGGCGACGAACTTGTTGGCCTCGGCCAGGGTCGGGTAGATGTGGATGGTGGCGAGGATCTTGTTCAGCCCCAGGCCGTGTTTCATGGCGAATACGAACTCGGCGATCAGGTCGCCGGCGTGCGAGCCGACGATGGTGACGCCGAGGATCTTGTCCTTGCCGGGCACCGTCAGCACCTTGACCAGGCCGAGGTCCTCGCTGTCGGCGATGGCGCGGTCGAGGTCATCGAAGCCATAGGTGGTGACCTCGAAGGCGATGCCCTTTTCACGCGCCTCCTGCTCGTTGAGGCCGACGCGGGCCACTTCCGGGTCGGTGTAGGTGGCCCAGGGGATCACGGAATAATCGACGCGGAAGGTCTTGAACGGGCTGAACAGGGCATTGACCGAGGCGTACCAGGCCTGATGCGAGGCGGTGTGGGTGAACTGGTAGGGGCCGGTAACGTCGCCGCAGACGTAGATGTTGGGGATGTTGGTGCGCAGCAAGGGGTCGGCCTCGATGGTGC
>DRQN01000082.1 GCA_011371455.1 Gammaproteobacteria bacterium | reverse complement strand
TCAGCAAGGCGCGCGCCAATGCCGAGAAGGGCCAGTACAAACAGGTGGAATTCCGCCTCGGCGAAATCGAAAACCTGCCGGTGGCCGACAACAGCGTCGACGTCATCATCTCCAACTGCGTCATCAACCTCTCGCCGAACAAGCCACGCGTGTTCCACGAGGCCTTCCGCATCCTCAAGCCCGGCGGCCGCCTGGCCATCTCCGACGTGGTGGCCAGCGCCGAGATGCCGGAGGAGATGAAGAACGATCCGCAACTGCACGCCGGCTGCATGGCCGGCGCGGAGTTGGTCGAAGACCTGGAGCGCATGATCCTCGACGCCGGCTTCTGCAACGTGCGCATCGCCCCCAAGGACGAATCGCGCGACTTCATCAAGGACTGGGCGCCGGGGCGCGGGGTGGAAGACTATGTGCTTTCCGCCACCATCGAGGCGGTCAAGCCGGGTGGCGGTTGCTGCTGACGATTTCCTTGATTCACCACAGCGGCACGTGAGGACACGGAGAAAGAGTATTTCTCGCAGAGCCGCCAAGGGCGCAAAGGAAAAAACAACAACGTCATTTCCTTGTGGCTTTGCGAGAAAACGGCACGCCCGGGTTTCGGGTACTTTTGCCGGCAACAATCAGTTGTAGGTTGGGCAAAGCGCAGCGTGCCCAACATTTCCGTGCAGGCCGTTGGGCACGTCGCTGCGCTCCTTTGCCTAACCTACCCATCGCCCTGCTTCAATAATGCTTCGAAGCGGCTGCTGATTTCCCCGCTGCGGGACTCATCGGCCGCCGGGCTGGTGTACCAGTCGAGGCTCAGCGTCTGCCGCAGTTCGTCCAGCGAGGGATGCAGGCCGCTTTTCATCTGCTCGGCGAGCTGGGCCACCTGGTAGGCCAGACGCGCCTCGCGATAGTCCGGCGGCGATTCCACCCCGGCCGCTATTTCCAGTTGCAGACACAGTTCCAGCCGATGCCGGGTCGCGGCCTCGCGCTCGGCGGCCAGCTCGGCCTGCAATGCCGGCAGATCGGCATCCTCCTCCGCCAACCGCTCCAGCCAGGCGAGCGCGCGCCGGTAGCGGGCGGCGATGCCCTTGCCCAGGGCGCCGGACAGCTCACCCAGGGCCTCGAATTGCCGGCTCAGCGCCTCACGTTCGGCCGCCAGCTGCGCCAGGTCACGGCCCGCGGCGAGCTGCCGGTCGGCCAGCCATTCCAGTGACTGGCACAGCGCCGCCTTGTCGCGCAGGCGCTGCTGCGCCTGTTCGCGTTGCGCCTGGCGCTCGGCCTGCAGGCGTTCCTCGAAGCGGGCACAGGCGGCGCGGTAGCGGCGTTCGAGGCGTTCCATCTCCCGCTTCGGCAGGCGTTCCGCCGCCTGCCACTGAGCATTCGCCGCGTCCACAGCATGCCGTGCCTGGCGGAAGTCGTCGCCCTCGGCGGCGGCCGCCGCCTCGATCTGCTCGCAGATCTGGCGGCGGATCTGCACCTGCTCGTGAATGGCCTCGTCGTGGGCCGCGCGTTCACGCTTGCGCTCGGCGAAAATAGCGTCGCAGGCGGTGTGGAACTGCCGCCACAGCTCGCCGTCCTTGCTGGCCGGGCCGATCTGCTTCCACTCGGCCTGCAGCGCCTTGGCCTTCTCCAGCGCCACCGGCAATTCCTCGCGGCCCTCGTTCAGGCGCTGCAGCAGCTGCTCGGCCTGCCGCACCCGTTCGGCCTTTTCCGCGCGGTTGTGCTCGCGGTGCTTGCGGGCCAGGGCGCGCAGGCGGTCCATCACCTTGCGGAAACGCCGGTTGATGGCCTTTTGCTGCTGACGCGGCACCGCGCCAAGCGTGCGCCATTCGCGGTCCGCGGTCTTGATGATCTGTTCCAGGGCCGCCCAGTTGGCGTCGTCCGCCGCCTGGGTGCCAATCTTCAGGGCATAGTCCTCCAGCCCCTCGCACACGGCCTGGCGGCGCTGGAGGTTTTCCTCGCGCTGCGCGCCCTCGCTCTCGAAATGGGCCTGGCAGGGGGCGTAGGCGCGGCTGCAAGCGGCATCGAAACGCCGCCACAGGGCCCGGGGCGCGGCGCCCTGCGCCTCGGTCATCTTTTTCCACTCGGTGCGGGCGCGGCGCACGCGGGCGGCGCAGCCGTTGTAATCGAAATCGTCGCCACCGGCAGACTCGGCGACATCGGCCAACCGCTCCATGTCCTCGCACAACTGTTCCATCACCGGCGCATTGGCGAAATTGCGCCAGTCGCGCATCTCCCGCAGCCGGGCCTGTACCTTGTGCAGACGCTTCGGCACGGCGGACTTTTCCAGCTTGCGCCGCGCCTCGGCATCCAGCGAGTCCAGCACCTGCCGGGCCTTTTGCGCCAGCACGAAGGCGGGCTTGTAGGTCTGTTCGCGCAGGTGCCGCTCCAGCTGTTCGACCATTTCCCGCAGGCTTTCGGCGCTGGCCTGTTGCTGTTGCCGCTGCCGTTGCAGGCGTTCCTGCAGGCGGCGCAGGCCCTCGGCAATGGCCGTCGCCCCGGGGCCATCCAATGGCAGTTGGACGGGGCGCGGCAAGGCCTGCCATTGCCGCTCCAGCTTGCGCAGCGCCGGCTCGGTAATGTGTTCTTGCGCCAGCAGGGCCTGCACCGCCTGCTGCAAGGCGTCGAGCCGCGGCGCCAGTTCGGTCAACAAGGTGTCGTCTTCCAGCACCTGGGTCAGCGCCGCCTGCAAGCCCTCGTAGCGCGAAGCCAGCGCCTGGCCGTCATAGTCATCGGGCAGATCCAGCTCGCGCCAGCTACGCGTGCAGACCTCGCGTACCTGCTCCACCGTCGCCACGTCGCGCACCCGCCCCTCGCCGCGCAGCGCCTCGAGCAGGGATGCCAGCTGCCCGCAGATGCTCTCGGCCTGCGTCAGCTTCGCCTGCCGCTGGGCCTGCTCGCGGGCCTGCTGTTGTTCACGCGCCTGCCAATCGCGCAGGGCAAACTCAAAATGATCGATGCCCTGCCGGAAGGCCTCCACCTCGGCCGGCGCCAGCAGCGACACATCCAGCGCCGCCCATTGGCGCTGCAAGGCGCGCAGGGAGGTCTCGATGCGCCCCCAATCGCCACTGGACTGCGCGGCCTTCAACAGCGCCTGCAGTTGCACCGTGAGCTTGCCGGCCTGCTCGCGTATCTCCCGCGGGCGGCTGTCGGCGGCATCCAGGGCCGCCAGGGCGTCCCGCACGCACTGGTAGACCCGCTTGTCGCGCCGGCGGGCGACCTTGGCGACCCGCTCCAGGGTGGAGCGCTGGTCGAGCTTCATTGCCGCGGCGTGGCGCACCGAGGCATCGTCGTCATTCAGCGCCACGTCGCCCAGCAGGGACTGGCGGCTCACCTGCTGCAGCGCCTGGCGGCGCAGTTCGGGCTCCTGGCCCTCTTTCAGCATGCGTTCGAACCAGTGCTCGTCGGACAGTTCCTGCAAGAACTGCCAACGCGCCGCCAGCGAGGGGCCATTTTCCTGCTTGCCGGCCAGCAGGTGGGCCAGATGCTGTTCGGCGTTACTGCGGTCGATATCACTGCCGGCCCTGGCGCACAGCGCCTGCACCTGCCGGAGATCGCACAGGCGCCGCAGGGCGAGGCGGCGGATGACGGCATCGGCATCGTCTTCTGCCACCTGCCGGAAAATGGCCTGCGCATCATCGGGCAGGGCCTCGATGGCCTCGCGGCGCACGGCGGGCTTGGGGTGTTTCCACCTGGGGGCGAACAATCGGGAAAGCATGGCCGTTTCTCTACATCATTGGATGAGACATCACTGGGGCCATTGTAGGGCATGACGCCGCGACGTGCGCGGCGTGGATTCAGGCAGGCGGGGTTTCGCTCTCCACCTCTTCCGGCAGGCGCATCTCGAAGCGCGAGCCCTCGCCGAGGCGGCTACTGACGGTGATGTCGCCGCCCATCAGGCGGCACAGGCTGCGGCTGATGGCCAGTCCCAGGCCACTGCCACCATACTGCGAGGAAATGGTGTTGTCGGCCTGGCTGAAGCTCTGGAACAGCTGGCCGATCTGCTCCTCGGCGATGCCGATACCGGTGTCGCTGACGACGAACACCAGGAAGGGTTTTTCGCTGCCCTCGGGGCCTTGCAGCTGGCGGGACACCTCCAGCGTCACGCGGCCGTGGTGGGTGAACTTGGCGGCGTTGCTGAGCAGGTTGAGCAGCGACTGACGCACCCGCAGGCTGTCGGCCAGCATCTCGCCCACGTCCCCGGCACAGCGGTATTCCAGTTCGGTGCAGTTCTTGTCCAGCAGCGGTTGCAGGGTCGACAGGCATTCCTGCACCAGCTCTCCGACGTTGAAGCGCTCCAGGTTCATGACGTGCTTGCCGGCCTCGATCTTCGACAGGTCCAGCACGCTGTTGATCAGCTTCAGCAAGTGATCACCGGCTTGGTGGATGCGGCCGAGATCCTCGCTCATTTCCTGCAGTCCCCGCTCCCTGGCCTCGTCCTCCAGCAGTTCGCTGTAGCCGATGATGGCGTTCAGCGGCGTGCGCAGCTCGTGGCTCATGTTGGCCAGGAAGGCGCTCTTGGCGCGGTTGGCCTGTTCGGCCTGGTCCCGCACCACCACCAGTTCGGCGGTACGCTCGCGCACCCGCTCTTCGAGGTCTTCCCGATAACGCTGCAACTCGGCCTCGACGCGCTTCTTCTCGGTGACGTCACGCAGCGTGGCGATGAAGCTCCGCTTGCGGCCGTGACGCATCTCACTCAGCGAGACCTCGGCGGGAAACGTGCTGCCGTCCTTGCGGAAAATCGTCAGCTCGCTGCGCTGCCCCAGCAGGTCCGGGCGGTCGCTGGAAAGATAGCAGCGCACGAACCCGTCCTGCCTTTCACTCTGCAGCCCCGGCGCCAGCAGGCCGGCATCGGTGCCGATCACCTCCTCGGCGCTGTAGCCGGTGAGCTGCTCCGCCATGGGATTGAAGATCTCGATGCGGCCCTCGGAATCCACCGAGATGACGCCGTCCATCATGTTGTCGAGAATGGTGCGCAGGCGCAGCTCGCTGTCGCGCAGCATCGCCTCGGCCTGGCGGCGTTCGGTGATGTCGCGGAAGAAGATCGACAGGCCGTC
>DRQN01000081.1 GCA_011371455.1 Gammaproteobacteria bacterium | reverse complement strand
TCAGTCCTACACCGAACTGCAGATCACCGGCATCTCGGCTGGTTGATCACGGATTCAAGGAGTAATTAACCATGGCACATAAAAAGGCAGCCGGTAGTACGCGTAACGGCCGCGATTCAGAATCCAAACGCCTTGGCGTCAAGCGCTACGGCGGCGAGCAGGTTCGCGCCGGCAACATCCTGGTTCGCCAGCGCGGCACCAAGTTCCATCCCGGCAACAACGTCGGCCGCGGCCGTGACGACACCCTGTTTGCGACCTCCGATGGCGCGGTGGTGTTCGAGGTCAAGGGCCCGAAGAAGCGTCAGTTCATCAGCGTGGTGCCTGCCGAAGCCTAGAGGCTCGCGGCAGCACGGTTGACGAAAAAGCCCCGCTCGACGGGGCTTTTTCGTATGTGGTCAAATAATGACCTGCCGGCGTGATGTAGGCGGGGTAGCAGGTAGCAGTAAGTAGCAGGAGCAGGGTGATGAAATTCGTCGATGAAGCAACAATCCGCGTGGCGGCCGGTGACGGCGGCAATGGCTGCGTCAGCTTTCGGCGCGAGAAATACATCCCCAAGGGCGGCCCGGATGGTGGCGACGGTGGCGATGGCGGCAGCGTCTACCTGCTCGCCGACAGCGGTCTGAATACTCTGGCGGACTTCCGTTTTCAGCGCGACTACCGCGCCCAGCGCGGGCAGAACGGCATGGGCAGCGACTGCACCGGCAAGAAGGGCGAGGACAAGGTCGTCAAGGTGCCCATCGGCACCGTGGTGCACGATGCCGAGACCGGCGAGCTGATCGGCGACCTGGTGGACGACGGCCAGCTGTTGCTGGTGGCCAAGGGCGGTGTGCACGGCCTCGGCAATGCCCGCTTCAAGAGCAGTACCAACCGTGCGCCGCGGCAGAATACGCCAGGCACGCCGGGCGAGGTGCGCCAGCTGAAACTGGAGATGACGGTGCTGGCCGACGTCGGCCTGCTGGGCCTGCCCAATGCCGGCAAGTCGACCCTGATCAGCGTGGTCTCGGCGGCGCGGCCGAAGGTGGCCGACTATCCCTTTACCACCCTGTACCCGAATCTTGGCGTGGTCAGCCCCGAGCCGCACCGCAGCTTCGTCATCGCCGATATCCCCGGCGTCATCGAGGGTGCCGCCGAGGGCGCCGGGCTGGGCATCCACTTCCTCAAGCACCTGTCGCGCACCCGCCTGTTATTGCATCTGGTGGACGTGGCGCCGTTGGACGAGCACGACCCGGCCGACGACGTGCGCACCATCGAGCGGGAGCTGGCCAAGTTCAGCGGCGAGCTGGCGCAGCGTCCGCGCTGGCTGGTGCTGAACAAGATCGACGTGCTGCCGGCCGGCGAGTGCACGGCCGCCTGCGACGCCCTCGTCGAGCGCCTGGGCTGGGACGGGCCGGTGTACCGCATCTCCGCCGCCCGGCGCGAGGGCACCCGCGAGCTGATGTTCGATATCCTCAACTACCTGGAAGCACACGGCCGCGGCGAGGCGGACTAGACCATGCGGCAACGCACAGACCTGCAACAGTCCAAACGCTGGGTGGTGAAGATCGGCAGCGCCCTGCTGACCGCCGACGGCGCCGGGCTGGACCGCGAGGCGATCCACGACTGGGTGGCGCAGATGGTCGCCCTGCGCGCGCGCGGCATCGAACTGGTGCTGGTCTCCAGCGGCGCGGTGGCGGAGGGCATGATGCGCCTCGGCTGGCTGTCGCGTCCTCATGCGCTGCACGAATTGCAGGCCGCCGCCGCCGTCGGCCAGATGGGCCTGGTGCAGGCCTACGAATCCAACTTTCAGCGGCACGGCATCCACACCGCGCAGGTGTTGCTGACCCACGACGACCTCTCCGACCGCCAGCGCTATCTGAATGCGCGCAACACCCTGCGCGCGCTGCTCGAATTCGGCGTACTGCCGGTGGTGAACGAAAACGACACCGTGGTCACCGACGAGATCCGTTTCGGTGACAACGACACCCTGGCGGCGCTGGTGGCCAACCTGGTGGAGGCCGACGCGCTGATCATCCTCACCGACCAGGCCGGCTTGTTCGACCGCGACCCGCGCCGGCATGCCGATGCGCAACTGCTGCATGAGGCGCGCGCCAGCGATGTGTCGCTGGACAAAATGGTCGGCGGTTCCGCCGGTGAACTGGGCCGCGGCGGCATGCTCACCAAGCTGCGCGCGGCGCGCCTGGCGGCGCGCTCCGGTGCCGGCACGGTGATCGCCCATGGCCGTGAGGCGCAGGTGCTGGAGCGCATCGCCGACGGCGGGCGGCTTGGCACCCTGCTGCTGCCGGAGCAGGAGACGCAGGCGGCGCGCAAACAATGGCTGGCCGGGCATTTGCAATTGCGCGGCAGCCTGCGTCTCGACGCCGGCGCGGTGAAGGTGTTGCGCGAATCCGGCCGCAGCCTGCTGCCGGTGGGCGTGGTGGCGGTGGAAGGCGAGTTCGATCGCGGCGAGGCGGTGGCCTGTGTCGATGAATCCGGCCGCGAGATCGCCCGCGGCCTGGTCAACTATGACGCCGCCGAGGCGCGGCGCATCATGGGGCGGCCCAGCCGTGAGCTGGAATCCATCCTCGGCTACGTCGGCGAGCCGGAGCTGATCCACCGCGACAACCTGGTGCTGACCTGATCGGCTGGCACGTGGCGGGATGGCATTGGGCAGGGTGTGCTGTCCGCCAATGAACGCAAACGTGTCGCCGGGTGAATAGCGTCCCTGCCTGACTTCTCTACCCGGGACGTCACAAGCAGTAGCAAGAAAAGCGGTTTTCGTAGGGTGGGTACGTCTTTTGTGCCCACGCGGAGCGGGGTGTCCGGATTGCGCGTGGACACAGAAAACGTGCCTGCCGGCCTGCTGAAGTGGCGCGGAGCGCCACAGGATTTTCGACACCGCGGAGCGGTGTCACAAGCAACCGCAGGGGTGCGACCATGCTGGGCGCACTACAAAAAAAGCCGCCTCGGCGGGCGGCTCTTTCGTTGCGCTGGAGGTGCGCCTTACATGGCGCGGATGCGCGCGTTCAGGCGGCTCTTGTGACGGGCACCCTTGTTGGCGCTGATCAGGCCCTTGCCGGCGGTGCGGTCGATGAGGGGCACGGCGGCCTTGTACAGGGTCTCCGCCTCTTCCTTGTTGCCGGCCTCGATGGCGTACACGACCTTCTTCACCGCGGTGCGGAAGGCGGAACGCTGGCTGGCGTTGCGCCGACGGTGGGTTTCCGCCTGGCGGGCGCGTTTTTTGGCTTGTGCGGAATTGGCCAAGGTCTTGACTCCGTAATGTTCAGTAGATTCTGTTCGATTCATCGGGCGTGGCCCGAAAGGCCGCATACTATGCGCGTTTTGGCGCTGATTGTCAACGCCTTGCGCGGCGCTTTTCGGGGGTTTGGGCGTGGGCTGGTGGTGCGGGTAAGATGCCGGGCCATGAAGCCGAAAATCGCCAGCGCATGAGCCTGCTCCGATCCACCGCCGTGGTCAGCGCCATGACCACCCTGTCGCGTATCCTCGGCCTGGTGCGTGATATGGTGTTTGCGCGGGTATTCGGCGCCGAGGCGGGTACCGATGCCTTTTTCATCGCCTTCAAGATTCCCAATTTCCTGCGCCGGCTGTTTGCCGAGGGGGCCTTTTCGCAGGCCTTCGTGCCGGTGCTCACGGAGTACAAGACCCATCGTCAGCGGGAGGAGGTCAGCGAGCTGATCCGCCACACCGCCGGCACCCTGGCCGGGGTGCTGTTCGTGATCACGGTGCTGGCGGTGCTGGCGGCGCCCATTTTGACCATGCTGTTCGCGCCAGGCTTCATCGACGAGCCGCAGCGTTTCACGCTCACCGCCGACATGCTGCGCATCACCTTTCCCTATCTGTTGTTCATTTCGCTGACCGCGTTGATGGGCAGCGTGCTCAATTGCTACGGACGCTTCGCCGTGCCGGCCTTCACGCCGGTGTTGCTCAACGTGGTGCTGATCTCGGTGGCGCTGTGGGTGGCGCCGCACTTCGAGCGGCCGGTGGTGGCGCTGGCCTGGGGGGTGTTCATCGCCGGCGTGGCGCAGTTGTTGTTTCAGTTGCCCTTCGTGCTGCGCCTGGGCCTGTTGCGATGGCCGCGCTGGGGCTGGCGGGATTCGGGGGTGCGGCGCATCGGCAAGCTGATGCTGCCGGCCATCTTCGGATCCTCGGTGGCGCAGGTGAATCTGCTCTTCGATACCATTATCGCTTCTTTTCTGGTCGCCGGCAGCGTGTCGTGGCTGTATTACTCCGACCGGCTGGTGGAGTTTCCCCTCGGCGTGTTCGGCATCGCCCTGGCCACGGTGATCCTGCCCAGCCTGTCGCAGAAGCATGCCGATGCCGATCCCGCCGCCTTTTCCCGCACCCTGGACTGGGCGTTGCGCTGGGTGCTGCTGATCGGCGCGCCGGCGATGCTGGGGCTGGCGCTGCTGGCCGGGCCGCTGCTGGTGACCCTGTTCAACTATGGCGAGTTCGATGGCCACGATGTCGGGATGTCGCGCCTGAGCCTGGTGGCCTACAGCCTGGGCCTGCTGGGTTTCATCGCCGTCAAGGTGCTTGCGCCCGGCTATTATGCCCGGCAGGATACGCGCACCCCGGTGCGCATCGGCATCATCGCCATGCTGGCCAACATGGGCCTGAACCTGCTGTTCGTGCTGCCCATGGTGTGGCTGGATATGCCGGGACCGCACAGCGGCCTGGCGTTGGCCACGTCCTGTGCGGCGTTTCTCAATGCGGGCCTGCTCTATCGCGGCCTGCGCCGGGATGGCGTGCTGCGGCCCAGGCCGGGCTGGGGGCGGCTGTTTGCGCAGGTGGCGCTGGCCGGGGCGGCGATGCTGGGGCTGCTGTGGTGGGGCGCGGGCGGGCTGGAGGTGTGGCAGGCGCGCGATGCCTCGGCGCGGGTCGGCTGGCTGTTGTTCTGGGTGCTGGCCGGCGGCGGGTTCTATTTTCTCGCCCTGCTGCTCGTCGGGGTGCGGCCGCGGCAGTTTTTCCGCGTTTCACGCGATCATGAAGCATGATCCAGGGCGATGTCCTTGCAGTGAACCTTTGCAGTGAACTTTGTGCCGCTGCGGGGAACTGAATAGTTTCCACTGAGTTTGATAAACAGGAGATCGAGTATGAAATATTCTTTGTTGCTGACCGTGGGTGCCGCCAGCCTGCTGGCCGGTTGTTCGAAGAACGATGACTTCACCCCGGCCGTGGGCATGGATGGCGAGGCCATTTTCCGGGCTGCCTGCATCGAGTGTCATCAGCCGGACGACGAGGGCTACTATTTCGAACTGAGCCGTACCGCGGACATTGGCAAAACGGTGCGTGGCGGCGGCCTGATGATGCCGGCCTTTCCCAATATCCAGGGCGAGGCGCTGCGCTCGTTGACGGACTATGTGATGGCGCACAGCCGTATGGCCGAGTAGCTGCGCCGCACATGCTGATCATCCGCGGCAGCCATAACCTGCGCCCCGCGCACCGTGGCTGCGTGGCCACCATCGGCAATTTCGATGGCGTGCATCTCGGCCATCAGGCGGTGCTGGGGCAGTTGGCGGAAAAGGCCGATGAACTGGGGCTGCCGGTGACGGTGGTCACCTTCGAGCCGCAGCCGCAGGAGTATTTTCGGCCTGCCGCCGCGCCGCCGCGCCTCACCCGCCTGCGCGAAAAGGTGCAGGCGCTGCGGCGTTATGCGGTGGACCGGTTGCTGGTGCTGCGTTTCGATGCCGCCTTCGCCGCGCAGGCGCCGCAGGCCTTCATCGACGGGGTGCTGGTGAACGGCCTCGGCGTGCGCTACCTGGTGATCGGCGACGATTTCCGCTTTGGCCGCCAGCGGGCCGGTGATTTCGGCATGCTGCGCGCTGCCGGCGAGGCGCACGGTTTCGAGGTGGTGAACATGCACACCTTCGGTCTCGACGGCGAGCGCGTCAGCAGTACCCGGGTGCGCGCGGCGCTGGCCGCGGGCGACCTCAACGCGGCCGAGAAGCTGCTCGGCCGGCCCTACCGCATGAGCGGCCGCGTCGCCCACGGCGACAAGCTGGGCCGCCGCATCGGCTTCCCCACCGCCAACATCCACCTCCACCGCCAGGCCACGCCCTTGCGCGGGGTGTTTGCGGTGGAGCTGTACGGCGTGCACGGCGAGCCCCTGCCCGGTGTCGCCAACCTCGGCACCCGGCCCACGGCGGGCGGCCTGCGCACCCTGCTGGAGGCGCATCTGTTCGATTTCGATGCCGACATCTACGGTGCTCACGTACACGTGGAGTTTCTGCACAAGCTGCGTGACGAGCGGCGTTTCGATTCCCTCGACGCCCTCAAGGCGCAGATCGCCATCGACGCGCGGCAGGCACGGGATTTTTTGGGCATCGATTGAGTCCGGGCCGGGACACAGACCGGCGCAAGCCTGTAAAATAACCCGTTTCCGCACCCGTCGCCGACCCATTGAGAGAAGCCCGTGACCGACTACAAAGCCACCCTGAACCTGCCCCAGACCGACTTTCCCATGCGCGGCAATCTGGCCAGGCGCGAGCCGGAGATGCTCCAGCGCTGGCAGGAGATGAACATCTACGGCCGCCTGCGTGAGCAGGGTGAGGGGCGCGACAAGTTCATCCTCCACGATGGCCCGCCCTATGCCAATGGCGAGATCCACATCGGCCACGCGGTCAACAAGGTGCTCAAGGACATCATCGTCAAGTCGCGCACCCTGAGCGGCTTCGACGCCCCCTACGTGCCCGGCTGGGACTGCCACGGCCTGCCCATCGAGCTGAACGTCGAGAAGAAGGTCGGCAAGGCCGGCGTGAAGGTAGACGCCAGCACTTTCCGCCAGGCCTGCCGCGACTACGCGCAAAGGCAGGTGGACGGCCAG
>DRQN01000080.1 GCA_011371455.1 Gammaproteobacteria bacterium | reverse complement strand
ATGTGGTGCACCGCCACTGCCGGCACGCCAAGACCGAAGGCCAGGCTGCGGCCGATGGCCGCCCCCACCAGCAGCGCGCCGATGAGGCCGGGGCCGGCGGTGTAGGCCACGCCTTCGATATCGCCCAGCGTCAGGCCGGCGCGGGCGAGCACCTCCCGCACCAGCGGCAGGGTCTTGCGCACGTGATCCCGCGAGGCCAGCTCCGGCACCACCCCGCCGAACTCGGCGTGCAGGGCCACCTGGCTGTAGAGGGCGTCGGCCAGCAGGCCCCGATCGCTGTCGTAGAGGGCGACGCCGGTCTCGTCGCAGGAGGTCTCGATTCCCAGAACGCGCATGCTTTTTCCCTGAAAATGGCCGCCAAGGCCCCAAATGGGCTTTGCATTTGGCCGGGCAGGGTATTAAACTTGCGCGCCTTGCCCAATTCAACCGTTCATTTTGAGGTGAATCCTGCATGCCTGCAGTCCGTGTAAGAGAAAACGAACCCTTCGACGTGGCCCTGCGCCGCTTCAAGCGCGCCTGTGAAAAGGCCGGCATCCTCTCCGAAGTCCGCCGCCGCGAGTACTACGAGAAGCCGACCGCCGTGCGCAAGCGCAAGCTGGCGGCCGCCATCAAGCGCCACCAGAAGAAGCTGGCCCGGGAACGCGCCCGCACCCAGCGCCTGTACTGATTCACCTCGCCGTTCCGCTCCGCGCGGAACGCGCCACCCGCTGCCGCCATGAGCCCGCTCGCCGCGCGCATCCAGGAAGACGTCAAGGCCGCCATGAAGGCCAAGGACAAGGCACGCCTGGGCGTGCTGCGCCTGATCACGGCCGCCATCAAGCAGAAGGAAGTGGATGACCGCACCGAGCTGAACGACGACCAGGTGATCGCCGTGCTCGAGAAGATGGTCAAGCAGCGCAAGGATTCCATCGCCCAGTACGAGAAGGCCGGCCGCACCGAACTGGCCGAGCAGGAAGCCTTCGAGATCGGCATCATCCAGGAATACCTCCCCGAACCCCTCTCCGAAGCGGAGATCGACACCCTCATCACCGAAGCCATCGACGCCACCGGCGCCGCCGGCATGAAGGACATGGGCAAGGTCATGGGCTGGCTCAAGCCCAGGCTGGCCGGACGGGCCGACATGGGAAAGGTCAGCCAGACAATCAAACAGCGATTGTCTGGCTGACTCGCCTGTCAGGAACTAGGAACTAGGAACTTGATACCCCTAGTCCTAGTTCCTAGTCCCTGACTTCTCTTGCCGGCAAACCCGTATAGAATCGGTGCCATGGCCCGCATCCCCCAGTCCTTCATCGACGAGCTGATGAACCGCGTCGACATCGTCGAGGTGATCGACGCGCGGGTGCCGCTGAAGAAGGCGGGGCGGGAATACAGCGCCTGCTGTCCCTTCCACAACGAGAAGACCCCCTCCTTCTACGTCAGTCCCGCCAAGCAGTTCTATCACTGCTTCGGTTGCGGCGCCCATGGCACGGCGGTGGGTTTCCTGATGGAGTACGAGCACCTGTCCTTCCCGGAGGCGGTGGAGGAGCTGGCCCGCGAGGCCGGGCTGGAAGTGCCAAGAGAGGTGACCGAATCGCGCCGGCAGGGACCGAAGGTCGAACCCGATCTCTACGACCTGCTTGCGAAAGCCGATCGCCTCTATCGCGGCTGGCTGCGCACGCATCCGGCGGCCCCGCGGGCAGTGAACTATCTGAAACAGCGTGGCCTCAGCGGCGAGATCGCCGCCGAATTCGGCCTCGGTTTTGCGCCACCGGGCTGGGACAACCTGGTCGAGGCGCTCGGCAACGATCCACAGACCCGGGATCGGCTGGTGACCGCCGGCATGCTCATCCGCAAGGACGACGGCCACGCCTACGATCGCTTTCGCGACCGCATCATGTTCCCGATCCGCGACCGGCGCGGGCGCACCATCGCCTTTGGCGGGCGCATCCTCCCCGATGCGCAGGAAACGGGCGACAAGGCGCCGGCAAAATACCTGAACTCCCCGGAAACGCCGCTGTTCCACAAGGGTCGGGAACTCTACGGCCTGTACGAGGCCCGCCAGGCCCTGCGCGACATTCCCCGCCTGCTGGTGGTGGAGGGTTACATGGACGTGGTCTCGCTGGCCCAGTTCGGGGTGCACTATGCCGTGGCCACGCTGGGGACCGCCACCACCGCCGAGCATCTGCACCGGCTGTTCCGGGTGGCGCCGGAGGTGGTGTTCTGCTTCGACGGCGACCGCGCCGGCCGCGAGGCGGCAGTGCGGGCCATGGAGAACGCCCTGCCAGTGATGCGCGAGGGCCGCCAGATCCGCTTCATGTTCCTGCCCGAGGGCGAGGATCCGGACACCCGCATCCGTGCCATCGGCCGCGAGGCCTTCGAGGCGGAAATCGGCGACAGTCTCACCTTTTCGGAATTTTTCTTTCAACATCTGACCGAAGCGGCCGATACCGGAACCATCGACGGCCGGGCGCAACTGGTGGAACGGGCCCGGCCGCTGCTCTCGCGCATGGCGCCCGGCGTGTTCCGGCATCTGCTGCTCCAGCAGCTTGCCCGTCTCGCCCGGCTCGAGGTCGCGGAGCTTGAGCGCCTGCTGGCGACGGGCGAGAAGCAGCCACCATCCGGGCAGGCGGGCCGCGGCGGCCGGCTCCGCGGGCAGGCACAGACGCCGCTGAGCCCCGTGCGCGTGGCGCTGATGCGCCTGTTGCACAGCCCGAAACTGGCGGCCGCGGCCGGCGATCCGTCGCGTTTCGCCGGGCTGGACGTGCCGGGCCTGGATTTGTTGCGGGAAGTGATTGAAATCCTGCAGGAAAACCCCCACCTGAATACCAGCGCACTGCTCGAGCGCTGGCGTGACCATCCCCACGTCCGCCATCTCGAGAAGCTGGCCCTGTGGGAGCCGGCAGTGGACGACGAGGCAGGACTGAAGGCGGAATTCCTCGGCGCGCTGGCCCGCCTGGACCAGAAGCGCCTGCAGCAGCGTTACGAATGGCTGCTGGCCCGCTCCGAACAGGGCAGCCTGAGCGCCGGGGAAAAGCAGGAACTAAAAGACCTGTTTGCCACTCTAAACCGTGACAAGCGTTTGAATTCCGGTGAAATTTCCGAATAAATCCCCGATTTTCAAGGCATTTTCACAAAACCCGTCTACACTTGTCCCCTGAAGACGCCGGTGCCGGAAAATCGGGGAATTATGGTATAATTTTTCGGTTTCACGCCCTACTTCGTGAGAAGAGCACATTACGACATGAACCCAGCCAGAAATCACGCAATGGATCAGAATCAGCAGCAATCCCAGCTCAAGTTATTGATCGCCAAGGGCAAGGAACAGGGCTACCTGACCTACGCCGAAGTCAACGATCACCTGCCGAGCGACATCGTCGATCCGGAACAGATCGAAGACATCGTCTCGATGATCAACGACATGGGCATCACGGTCTACGAGACCGCCCCCGACAGCGAGACCCTGCTCGAGGCCAATCCCAACGTGGACGAGCTGGCCGCCGAAGAGGCCGCCGCCGCCCTGGCGTCGGTGGAGAACGAATTCGGCCGCACCACCGATCCGGTGCGCATGTACATGCGTGACATGGGGGCCGTGGATCTGCTCACCCGTGCCGACGAGATCGAAATCGCCAAGCGCATCGAGGACGGCCTGAACCAGATGCTCTCCTCGCTGGCCATGTTCCCCAACGCCGTGGGCCAGCTGATCGGCTTCTACGACAAGGTCGAAGCCGGCGAGATGAAGCTGACCGATCTGCTGACCGCCTTCATCGATCCCAACGCGCCCGACAACATTCCGACTCCGGCCGAAGTGGCCGCCGCCAACGCCGCCAAGGCCGAGAAGGCCGCCAAGGGCGAGACCGAGGAGGTGGTGGACACCGGCCCCGATCCGGAAGAGGCCGCCGCGCGCTTCGACAAGATCCGCAAGCTGCACAAGCGCCTGGTCAACGCCACCAAGAAGCACGGACACCGTGACAAGAAGGTGGAAAAGATCCGCAAGGATCTGATCGGCCAGATCATGGAGCTGAAGCTCACCCCCAAGGTGGTGGATCAACTGGTGAGCAGCATGCGCGATCTGGTGGCCCAGATCCGCCAGCACGAGAAGACCATCATGGAGCTGTGCGTGGACAAGGCCAAAATGCCGCGCAAGGCGTTCATCACCACCTTCCCGGACAACGAGGCCAACCTCGACTGGCTGCAGGAACAGATCGACTCGGGCGCCCGGTACGCCAAGGTGCTCAAGCAGCACCAGGAAGAGATCCTCAAGGCCCAGAAGAAACTGGCCGAGATCGAGGAATGGTCGGGCATCACCATCGCCGACATCAAGGACATCAACCGCAAGATGTCCATCGGCGAGGCCAAGGCCCGGCGCGCCAAGAAGGAGATGGTCGAGGCCAACCTGCGCCTGGTGATCTCCATCGCCAAGAAGTACACCAACCGCGGCCTGCAGTTCCTGGATTTGATCCAGGAGGGCAACATCGGCCTGATGAAGGCGGTGGACAAGTTCGAATACCGCCGCGGCTACAAGTTCTCGACCTACGCCACCTGGTGGATCCGGCAGGCCATCACCCGCTCCATCGCGGACCAGGCCCGCACCATCCGCATCCCGGTGCACATGATCGAGACTATCAACAAGCTCAACCGCATCTCGCGCCAGATGCTGCAGGAGATGGGCCGCGAACCCACGCCCGAGGAACTGGCCGAGCGCATGGACATGAGCGAGGACAAGGTGCGCAAGGTGCTCAAGATCGCCAAGGAGCCCATCTCCATGGAGACTCCCATCGGCGACGACGAGGACTCCCACCTGGGCGACTTCATCGAGGACACCAACGCCGTCTCGCCGGTCGACTCGGCCACCGCCGAGGGCCTGCGCGAGGCCACCCAGGAAGTGCTCGAGGGCCTGACCGCCCGCGAGGCCAAGGTACTGCGCATGCGTTTCGGCATCGACATGAACACCGACCACACCCTCGAGGAAGTGGGCAAGCAGTTCGACGTCACCCGCGAACGCATCCGCCAGATCGAAGCCAAGGCCCTGCGCAAGCTGCGTCATCCCAGCCGGTCGGATCAGCTGCGCAGCTTCCTGGACCTCGACTGATCCCGTACCCCCGAACGAAAAGCCGCTGTCCACGGATAGCGGCTTTTTCATGTCCGGGCTATAATTTTTGCCCTCTCCGGGCCTATAGCTCAGTTGGTTAGAGCAGGGGACTCATAATCCCTTGGTCCCAGGTTCGAGTCCTGGTGGGCCCACCATAAAATCAGTGGCAAGGGGCGAGGGACGAGTGTCGAGGAAAGGCGGGGTTATTCCGCGTTACTCGTTGCTTGGTGTTCCGAAGCCACCTGCACTGTTTCTGAAAAATCCCTGCAGCAGGCAGGTCGGTCTTTCAGGCCGACATGAACCGGAGCCTCCATCTGGAGTTACCCCGCTTCAGTGGACAATTCCACATTTGGGGCCTGAACCCCGCCCTTGCGCTATACCCATTATGGGTCCTACATTACCCACAATGGGTAATCTGACAACAACAAAGCGCTCCCGGCCGGCACGCCGCAAGTCGGCTGGTGATACTACTGTGCCCACCAGCCTTGCCAACGCCCTGTTCCCTGCCACCCAGCAGCGGGTGCTGGCCCTGCTGTTCGGCGAACCTGAGCGCAGTTTCTACACGTCTGAACTGGTCGAAAACATCGGTGCCGGTTCCGACGCCGTCCAGCGCGAGCTCAAGCGCCTTGCCGAGAGTGGCATGGCGACTGTCACGCGAATCGGCAACCAGAAGCACTACCAGGCGAACCCCGACTCGCTCGTGTTTACAGAACTATGTGATCTTGTAAGTAAGCTATGAAGAAGCAATCGCCACGAGGTGCAACAAATTGGCGCCCCATCAACCTATAGCAGTTGGCGAACGCGTCAACCTGCGGCAGCGGCCGTGGCGGGTGCTAAGCAAGTGCGTCCTGACCGCAGAGACCGAACTCTTCGAGCTGGAATGTCTCGATGGAGAGACTCCACGCACCTTGACTGTTGTCGTCCCCCCTGATTCACTCACGCCCCTGCCCAATGAGTCGCTTGCCTACGGTAGCACGGGTCTGGATGCCTATACACCTTGGGTGCAACTGCATCGCCTGATCGGTGCCACGCTCACGCGCGAGACGACCCTTCTCTCTGGCGCCCGTTTTGGACGTGTATCTCTGGAAGCCTATCAGCTCGCGCCCGTATTGCGCCTGCTCAGTCAGCCACGCCCGCGGCTACTGATCGCTGACGACGTGGGCTTGGGCAAGACCATCGAGGCAGGCCTGGCGCTGCTCGAACTCATGGCACGAGGCCGTGCCGAGCGCGTGCTGGTGGTAGCGCCGCCGGGATTGTTGCGTCAGTGGCGCGATGAACTGTTCGAAAAGTTCGGCTTGCAGTTCACTTTGATCGAAAATGCCTCTGGCCTGGCCCAGGTGCAAAGTGATCTGCCCGCCGGCGTGAACCCCTGGGATGCATTGCCGCGGGTTATCACGTCGATCGACTATCTCAAGAAGGACACGGTGCACAGCCGCGCCCTGCGCAAGCGCTGGGACATCGTGATCGTTGACGAGGCTCACGCCCTGGCCGAGGCCGGCACTCCGCAGAACCCCTATCGTACTCAACGCACCCGGCTGGGCCTGGCGCTGCAACAAAGCACCCGAGGTCTGGTTCTGCTCACCGCCACGCCCCACAACGGCTATCCGCATGCATTTCGCTCGCTGATTGTGCTCGTTGAGCCAACCCTGGCCACCTTTGAGGGAAGCCCGGAGGATATCCGCCGGCGCGTCGGCAGTGCCATGATCCGCCGCCTCAAGCCCCAAATCGTGCGCCACCGCGAGGACGGCATGACAGAGCGCGTGTTTCCGGAGCGGCATGTCGAGGGGATCCCGGTTTCCGTCGCAGGCAAGGATCAGGAGATTTTGCGCAAGGTAGCGGCCTATTGCGCCCGCACGGCGCGTTCTGTAAGCCAGGCAGAGGATGCCGAGCTCATTACCTTCGCCATGCAGATTGTAAAGAAGCGCGCCCTTTCCAGCCGCCGGGCGCTCATCAACACCATCGAACACCGCCTCGACGCACTGCGCAAGGCCGAAGAAGAGGCCCCCCCCACCCGGGCCGAGCTGCGTGACTACCAGGCCGACCTGCCCCTCAACGAGTCGGCGGCCGAGCGCACCGCCCGGCGCATCCTGCGCTCGGCCATCCCGAAGGAGGAACGGCGCCGCAAGGCCGAGTTGCGCTCGCTGAATGCCTTGCGCAAGCTGCTCAAAGGTTGCAAAGGGCCGGACCCCAAGATCGCTGCCCTGTTACAGACCTTGCAAGACATCCTGCATCAGGACCCGGAAGCCAGGGTCATCGTGTTCACCGAGTATCTGGACACCCTGGAGGCCGTCCACGAAGCGCTCGAAGAACATACGGATCTCGCCGGCAAGGCCGTGATCCTGCGCGGTGGCATGAGCGCGCGGCAGCGCGAGCGGGTGCAGCAGCGTTTCGAGGAACCGGGCATTCACTTCCTGCTGGCCACCGATGCCGCCAGCGAGGGGTTGAACCTGCAGCGCCGCTGCCACCGTGTGGTTCACGTCGAGCTCCCCTGGAACCCCAACCGCCTGGAGCAGCGCAACGGCCGTGTCGACCGCTACGGTCAGACCCGCAACCCGGAGATCCGCTATCTCTTCTATCCCGACAGCCCCGAGGACGACGTCCTGCATCGCCTGGTGGACAAAATCGAGACCATGCAGCAGGACCAGGTTTCCACACCGGACATCCTCGGCGTGCTGCAGGGCCGGGGCAATATCGAGCAGGGCCTGGTGGCCCTGGACCCGGAAGCCGAGGACGTGGAGACGGCCAAGGGGACGCTGCTCAAGCTGTTCGAGGATCGAACCCAGGAGTTCATCCGCGACGTGCAGCCGCTGATCCTGGTGGCGGCCGGCATGCAGAAAGAGCAGCAGCAGGCGCTGTTCGGCGCGCTTAACAGCGCCGACGCCCTGCTTGAGGACGACGCCGCCCTGGAGGAGGCCGTCCGGGCGATCCTTGGCGCGGCGGCCTTCGCGCCCACCGAGCGCCCCCACGTCTATCGCATCACCGTGCCGCTGGCCTTTCGCGGACCTGGCGTGGCGCCCGTTTACGCGCAGGCCACCTTCCGTCGGGAGAGCGCGGTCCAGTTCGGCGCTGAAGAGGTAGAGTACCTTACCCCATTGCACCCCCTGGTACAGGCGGCGCTTGCCGAGGCCAAGCGCCGGCTGCTGCACGTCTATCCCGACGCGCGCGGCCTGCCGCCGCGGCGCCTTGCCGCCCGCCGTGTCCCGGCCGGCGAGCCCCCTTCAGTAGTGTTCACCTATCTGGGCGCCATAGTCGGCGGCGGAGGCTTGCTGGAGGAACGCCTCATGGCAGTGCGGTTGACACCCACGCTGGAGGAAATTGGCGAACCGGAAGATGCCCTGCGCTGGCTTGATCCCACCGCCGATCCCGGCGAGGCACCCCACGCCCTCCTGTCCCGCCTGTTCGAGGAACGTTTTGACGCCATGGCCGAGCGGGCCCAGGCCATCGCCGCCGAGCAGCTCCAGGTACGGGCGCGCGAGCTGGCCGACCAGCGCGCGCGCCAGGCAGACCTGCTGGAGCGGGACCTCGAGCGCGATCTGGCCGACCGGCTGGCCGAGATCGAGGAAGAAGCACGCCGGCAACGCACCGATCAGGATACAGGCCAGATCGGACTGTTCGGCGCCAATGGTACCGTGCCGCGTGGTGCCCCGGCCCGTCGCGCGGCCATCGAGGCCCAGGCCGAAGAGCGCCGCGCCGAGCTGCAAGCCTTTCGCCGCATCGAGCCACCGCAGGCGCCGCGGCCGCTGGGCGCACTGTTCATGGTACCGGAGGATGCCCAGTGATCTACCGGCACCTGCGCAACGTCAAGGGCTTCTTCTCCGACTACTACCTCGGCAGTGTCTTCGGCCAGGGTAGTGGCCGCAGGCGCCGCCTGTCCGACCGCGACACGGAGGCCGCCTACAGGCGCTTTCAGCGCATCTATCAGGCAGCGGAAGGCCGTGCCGATGATGCGGCCGCCTGCCGCGAGCGCTTCATCCGCCCCCTTGTGCGTGACGTGCTGGGCTACCACCTGGGCGCGGGCGAGGAGCGCATCCACGGCCTGTATGCTTCGGCCGAGGCAGAGGCGGCCGGGGAGGCACCGCTGGTGCTGTGCTACGCGGGTGCCTGGGACGAGGACCTGGATACCGGGCGCGGCGCCGAGGTACCCCTCAAGCGCCTGCACAAGGCCATGGCCGCCTCACGCCAAGATCATGCCTTCCTCATCACCGGCGAGCGCATGCGCTTGGTGCGGCCGGCCGGGGAAGGCCCGGCGGGCAGCTATCTGGAGGTGGATCTGGCGAGCCTCGCCGCCGACGAGGATCCGGAGTCCTTCGCCGCCTTCTATCGCCTGTTCCACGCCAGCCTGTACCGGCCGGACGACGACGGCATCCTGCCCATCGATCGCATCGAGGCCGAGAGCCGCCGCCACGCCGAACAGGTCTCGGACGACCTCAAGCGCGTGGTGTTCACCTCGGCCGAGACCCTGGTGGCGGCGCTCATCAACGATGCCCGGCGGCGGGCGCCGGAAGAAGATCCCCCGGCCATTGACGAGGAGGCCCTGCGGCAATACCGCGATGCGGCACTGCTCGCCATCTACCGCATGCTGTTCATCCTCTACGCCGAGGCCCGCGACGAGCGCCTGCAGCAGCACACTCTCTACCGCGAAAGCTACTCCTTGCACGGCCTGGTGGAAGAGCTGCTGTACCGGCCGCCGGTCAACTGGCCGTCCAACCGCGCCAGCCTGTGGGCGCGGCTCAAGGTGCTGTTCCAAATCTACGACGAAGGCCTGCCACGCATCGACCGCTGGGAGGACATCCCGCCACGCGGCAGCGACTTCTTCGACCCCGGCACCCCCGCCGGCAGCATTCTGGAGCAGGCGGAACTGCCCGACCGCGAGGTGGCGCAGCTGGTCTTCGACCTCACCACCACCCGGCCGCGCCGGGGCGTGGGGCGCGAACGCATCTCCTTCCGCGAGCTGGATATCGAAAACCTGGGCGCGGTTTACGAGGGGCTGCTGGAGTACGAGCCGCGCCTCGCCGCCGGCACCCTGATCGAGCTGCGCATCCAGGGACGCAGCTACGTCCTCAGTCCCGCCGAGGTGGTGCGCCTGTGCCGGGAGAAGAACCTGGGCGTCAAGGGCGACCCGGCGCTGGTGGCCGGCACCGAGGCAGAGGCCCTGCACCCGGCCTACGCCGAAGAGGACGAGCCGGATGGGGCCGACGCCGCCAGCGCGGACGGCAGCGATGGCGAGGAGGGCACCGCGGAGGCGGTCAAGAAAGGGGCGCCGGCCCGGCTGCTGCGCCGTTTCGAGGCCGGGGACTTCTACTTCGTGCCCGGCGCCGCGCGCAAGGGCTCCGGCTCCTTCTACACCCCGCTGCCCCTGGTGCGCGACCTGGTGCGCCACGCCCTGGGCCTTCTGGCTGAGGGCAAGACCGTGGCCGAGATCGAGAGCCTGCGGGTGCTGGACGCCGCCTGCGGCAGCGCCCACTTCCTGGTGGAGGCCATGCGCTATCTGGGGCGCGAGCTGCACCGCGCCTACGTGAAGGAATACAAGGGCAAGCGCCCGCCGCAAAAAAGCCGCGGCGGGTGGGACGACAACTGGCGTGCCAGCGACGAGCAGGCACGGGCTGCCAACTCCGCAGCACGTGCCTGGTGCAAGCGCCGCATCGCCGAACGCTGTCTATTCGGCGTGGACCTCAACCCCACCGCCGTGCAACTGGCCCGCGTCGCCCTGTGGATCGAGTCCCTGGCCGGCGACCGACCCCTGTCCTACTTCGAGCACCACGTGCGTTGCGGCAACTCCATCCTGGGCTCCTGGTTGGCGCGGATCACCGAGCCGCCACTGCCGACCCTGGCCGCCCGGCGCGGTGCCGGCGCACCCCAGGGCGACCTGTTCGGTGGCGTGCTGGAGCAGGCCGTTAACCAGGCCGCCACCGCCCGGCGCCTCATAGACCAGGCCGAGACCGAGGCCCTTCGGCGGGAAGGCATCGAGCCCGAAACCGTGGCCGCCCAGGCCATGAAGGACACCCAGCGCCGCAAGGCCGAGACCCTGCTGGCGGCCGCGCGGCTCCTGTTCGACCTGCGATCGGCGGCGGCCTTCGTGCCCGCCATCTGGCCGGAGTGGAGCACCCTCTACAGCCTGGTCAACGATCACGACCAGCTCCTCGCTTACGCCCAGTCCCGGCCCTGGTGGCCGGCGTTCGAAGTCGTACGCTGCCGCGAACGCTTCTTCCACTGGGAGCTGGAGTTCCCCGAAGTCTTTCTGGACCCGGACAAGCGCGGCTTCGACGCAATTCTGGGCAATCCACCCTGGGATAAGGTGCTGCCGAATCGGCACGAGTTTTACGGGCGTTATGACATCCTGATTCGCGCTTACACAGGCGCCGAACTGGACAGCCGGATCAAAGAGCTGAATTCGCTCCATCCAAACCTGGCCGAAGAGTTTCAACGGTACCGAGATCGCATCAACTTGATCGCCGCGATTTTGAAGAAGGGCGGAGACTACAGTTATCACGAATGGGAGATCGACGGCAGGACATCCGGCGGACACCAGGATCTCTTCAAATTCTTCGTCGAACGCGCCCACCAGCTCCTTCGCGAGGGCGGCCGCGCCGGCTACGTCGTACCCTCGGCCCTCTACAACAACGAGGGCTGCACCGGGCTGCGCCACCTGCTGCTGGACGAGGCCGCCATCGAGCGCTTCTACGCTTTCGAGAACCGCGACAAGATCTTTCCCATCGACTCTCGCTACAAGTTCGTCAGCCTGGTCTTCCGCAAGGGCGCGCCGGACCCCGACGGCTTCCAGGCCGCCTTCATGCGCCACGACCTGGAGGAGTTGAGCGACGATGCCCCGAAGGAATGGATGGTGCCGATCAAGCGCGATGAGCTGGTGCGCCTCTCCCCCGGCACCCTGGCCTTCCTCGAGTACCGCGGCCCCCGCGATCGCGAGATCCTGCTCGAGATGTACCAGGGCCGGCCCCTGCTGGGCGACGAGGGCCCAGACACCTGGAATGCCAGGTTCTACACAGAATTCAACATGACCAACGACAAGGACCTGTGGACCGACCCGGCCACCGGGAGGCTCTGGACGGTAAAGCAGATCCTCGGCACCGGGCCCGCCGACTTCCAGGAAACCCGCGCCCGCATGGCGGAAAAGGGCTTCTGGCCGCTGTACGAGGGCAAGCACATCGAGCAGTTTCTGGTGGACATAAAGCCCATCGAGCGCTGGGTCAGCCTTGAGGCCTGCGAGGCCAAATACGGCAAGCCGCCCGAACCCGGTCCCAAGGTCGTCTTCCGCGACATTGCCGCCAACACAAATGAACGCACCTGCATCGCCGCCGTCCTGCCGGCGCGGTCGTGCTTCGGCCACACTTTGTCAGGGCTTGACGTATCTATTCCACCCGACGAGGCGGTTACCGTACTCAATTCCTTCGTCTTCGATTTTGGTATCCGCTTTCGGACCGCCGGAACCCATCTAAGCTTCACCTATATGAGCCGGATGCCGTTGATCAGGTTACCAGTATCGGTCACGGTTCCCACAGGCTCCGGCGGCCAACACCATTCCGATTCGCACGACACTTGGCAGTTTGTATGGGCCGGCAACCGCGCCGTCGCCGAGGCCTACGGCCTCACCCCGGACGACTTCGCGCATGTACTCTCCACCTTCCCCGTCTTCGCCCGCAAGCGCCCGGAGTTCTTTGCTTACCTTCAGGAACGCCTTGCCGAGTGGAAGGCGGAAGGCGGCAGATCGCCGTCACAAAAAATCCAGTCCTATGCGCAGGATGCGCCTCCCAATGAATTACCGAAGGTTGCCGAACCGGATGGGCCAATCGATTGGACTGGAAATGATGCCGAACGCTAAGAGATTTCCATTGGTGCTTCTTCCCATACAGGGTGGAGGAAACTGGAATAACGAGTGACTAACAATGAGCATTCTGCAAGAGATCTTCAAATGGTCGGAGAGCCTTCCGCCATGGCAGGGCGACGCGATACGCCGGTTATTCGAGAAAGGTGCCCTCTCGGAGACAGACCTTGACGATTTGACTGCCCTTGCGAAAGTTGCCCATGGAATACCCGATCCGGCCGGGCGAGTGCCCCAGCCCCTGCGCGCAGAACAGGTCCCTGTACCGCCGGCAGGCGGGGACACGGTCCGCCTCTTATCGGTCAAGGGACTGAAGCATGTCAACGCAATCCCGCCGGGTCAGGCGCTGCGGTTCGCGAAACATGGGCTCACCGTGGTTTACGGGGACAATGGCGCCGGCAAGTCCGGTTACACCCGAGTTCTGAAGCGGGCCTGCCGTGCCCGTGACCAGGCAGAGCGCGTGCTGCCTAACGCCAACCTTGCGGACAAGGACCACGGGACTCCCGAAGCCGTGTTCGAGATCGACCACGATGGCAAGGTGCAGGAAGTAAGCTGGCGTGAAGGCGAAGAGCCGCCGCCTATCCTGTCCTCGATCGCCGTCTTTGACACACGTTGCGCACGCATCTACTTAGACGAAGAGAACGAGGTCGCATTCGTCCCCTACGGGCTGGACATTCCGACAGGGCTTGCCAAGGCCTGCGCCGCCATCAAGCAGCGGCTGCATCTGGAAGCCTCCAAGCTCACCTTCAATCCGCTCGACTTCAAGGACTTGGAGGGTGACACAGAGGTCGGTCGAGCGATTGCCCAGTTGCCTGGAAAGGCCGACGCGGAAACGTTCGAGCGGCTTGCGGCACTAAGCCGAAAGGAGCTTGACCAATTAGCAGCGCTACGGGAGGCACTCAAGCAATCCGACCCGGCCGCAAGAGCCAAAGCGCTGGGCCGACTCAAGCAACGGCTTGAAGCCGCCGCAGAAAAGGCAAACAAACTCTACGACGCCCTTTCTGACGAGGCATTGGTACGGGCGGGCAAGCTCGATCAGGAGTGGCGGAGTGCGAAGGCCGCAGCGGACCTTGCGGCCAAGGCGTTGACCGACGATCGGGACCTGTTGCCTGGCACCGGTAGCGAGGCATGGAAAAGGATGTTTGAAGCGGCACGGGAATACTCCGAGCAGTGTGCGTATCCAGGCCACGCCTTCCCTTATGTGGAACAGGGTGCGCGCTGCCCGCTCTGCCAGCAGGAACTGACCGATGGGATAGAGCGCCTAAGGCGCTTTGATGCCTTCATCAGGGATAAGACTGAGCAGACGGCTGAAGCGAAGCGCTCGGAGCGAGAAAGGGCCGTTACCTATTTCCAGGAGCTTGACACTTCACCGCTACTGGACGATGCCACCTTGTCCGAGATCCAAGAGATGGATCCGGCCGTGGCGGAGCTGCTCGCGCAAGCATCACAACGCATCATGGAGCGCCACGGCCAAGTGCTGGCAGCGTTCGACAGCGGAGACTGGGACACGGTCCAGTCCACGCTACCTCCGTGCACGCAGGCCATCAGCGGGCTAACGGCAACGATCCAGGCCCAGATCGAGACGCTTACCAAGGCTGCGCAGGGCGATCACGCCAAGATGCAGATCGAGCTCCGAGAGCTCGAGGCTCGCCAAAAGCTCGGCCCCCGGCTGCCGGCCATTCTCCGGGCCATCGAGCGCGAAAAGCAACGTCAGGCAATCGAACGTTGCGCCCAGTCCATCAACACCCATGGAATCTCCCGCAAGGCCACCGAGCTGACGGAAAAGGCGGTAACCAAAGAGCTCGAGCAGGCGCTGAATCGCGAATTCCAGGATCTGCAGGCAGGCCATCTGCGCGTGGTTTTGACGGCAAGCACTGTCAAGGGATCCACGCGCCACAAGCTGAGGCTCGACATGCCGGCCCGCTTCGAGCTGTCCGGAGTATTGAGCGAAGGTGAGCAGCGCGCCATTGCCATCGCCTCGTTCCTCGCCGAGGCGAGTATTACTCCTGGGAACGGGACACTTGTCTTCGACGACCCGGTCTCATCCCTTGACCACGCGCGGCGAGAGCTCATCGCTCGACGCCTGGCTGCGGAAGCGACCAAACGCCAGGTAATCGTTTTTACGCACGACCTTTACTTTCTCAACCTGCTCCTGGAGGAGGCTGACGCTAGAGGCCTGCAACCACTGACTCAGATGGTCGTTCAGGGTGTGGACGGTCCAGGCTTGGTGATCGATGACCTGCCGTTTCAGGGTAAGGGAACCAAGGCGCGGGTAGGGCAGCTTAGACAGCTCCACCAGCGGGCCGAAAAGCTGTGGCGGGAGAAGAACCAGGCCGATTACGATCGCCTCGTCCGTGAAGGCTACCGCATGCTTCGCGACGCCTGGGAGCGCGCCGTAGAGGAAGTCTTGTTCAACAGGACGGTCGAACGCTTCAGGAAGGGCGTTGAAACAAACAGGTTGCGCCGAGTCGTGATCGAGCCACAGGATCAAGAGGACGTAGATAGGGGGATGACGAAGTGCTCCAATTTTGCACATGATAATCCACTAGCAGCGGGAGTCTCCGTTCCGGCACCAGACGAGTTTCTTGCCGATATTGAGGCATTGGAGGCGTTCCGTAAACGGGTCGAAGGGCGGCGTCAGAAATAGAGAGAGCTGAATACCCGCGGCAGCCAAAGTGGCCCGCGGCGCCGCAGGAGGACACAGATCTACAGGGCCGGCCTCTGCGACATCATCGCTCGCAGCTCTCCCAGGAGGGAAGACAAGTTTGCTCTTCTGGTACTGCGGCTTTTCTTGAGCGGCTTCGCCCCTTCTTCTAGCAATATCCGGTTGCCCACCGCGGCTTCCGGCATTCCTTCATAAACCGGGGCATACAGGCTTCGTCCCATCTTGAGGGCAGACCAGCCCGCATCGATGCTGCCACCGGTTTCTCTGGCCTCGATCAGGATCATCACATGGCTGAGCCCGACAATCGTCTTGTTCCGCTGCATGGCATTGGATACCGTCCATTTCGCGCCGGGCAGGAACTGGCTGAGGACAAGAACACGGTTCCAGTCCCAAACGGGCTCGAGTGCTTTCTTGACACGAAAGCCCAGCAGGCCCTCCGGGATAACAAGGATGGTCGAGCCACCGGCCTCAAGGGCGGCGTAGTGCGCGGTTTGATCGACGCCCCGGGCATTGCCGGATATCACCACGACGTCATTTTCTGCGAGTTGTTGCGCGCAGTCCCGCGCTACCTCGATCCCTTTTTCGCTTGCATCCCTGGACCCACAGAATCCAACGCCTGGTTTCGAGAGAAGCGAAAAATTGCCCAAATAGAAGAGCAGCGGTGGCGCAGAATTGCCCAAGCCGGAAAGCAGTCCGGGTGGATATGCCTCATCCAATATCGTGATGAGACCGGCATGCATGTCGAGTAACTGGCCTATCTGACTTTGAAGCTTGTTGTCAGTCAGCCGCCATGCTTCAAGATGCTCAGGCGTCAGCAACTCGGCAATCCGAGGATGGAGATGCGGGCTTTCCAAGGCGTCCCATATACTGGTCGCGGTAGTACCTGCAAGGAAACGCATGATGCGGTTAGCCCGCGCCGGGCCAATACCCGGCAGTGCCATCAACTTGGCTGCCGCGTACATGTCTCTTGTGGCCGGTGACGATGCCATGATTAGATCGGCTCTATTCGTTGTCGGTGTCGCGCAATGCTTTTACCAAGGCGAGTCCGTATACATGTTCTGCGCCGCTTTCAATCATCTTCATAGCGACGTATTGCATGGTGATGCCGGACTGGTATAGGTCATCGACAAGGATGATCTTCTGGCCGGCAACATCGCGCCCACAACTAAGGTCCACCTGCTCCAAGGTGTCCCATTTCTCGTTGAATGGCACCTCTTTGAGTGAAGGCTTCCGGGAGCGCCAGCCTATGGTGTTGGTCAAGTTGCGCATTCCCAGCCGTTCTGAAATGGTGCCGGCCAATCGGGAGGGCAGGTCGAACGACTTTTCCGGCGACGGTGGAACGGCGCAGACCCCGGTCGCATCCCGGTAATAGGCTAGCCGTCTGATCGTGGTTTCACATTTTCTTGCGAGGGCATCTATCGCTGACGGATCCCTGTGATACTTGGCTCGGTATTCGAGTTCGCCAATCTCTGATCTCCCACCGGGCGCGTCCATGTGCTCGCCCAATGCAATGGAAAGTGCCAGTCGATCACGAAGGAATACCAGCTCACGGTTGGCATCGACCCACCGCTGGATCGTTTCGTATTCCTCATCAGTCCGTATTGAGCGCCACCAATTTCCGTATTTGCGATTAAGGAAAAGCTCAAGACCGGTTTCTGCATGAAATACAGGATAGACCGTCTCGGAAAAAGGCACCGCAAACCGCCCAATCCAGCTTTCACCCGGGTCGTGCCTCAGTGCGTTTCGGTGCGTGCTTGCGAAGCAAATCCGCCTCGGCCTCGTCGCCAACACTTCCTCGACGGACTCGCGCGATATGGGCGCCTGGTGTACTCGTTCCGGTAGCCAAATCGGGCCTATCTCCATGCCCAGAATGTCCTTTATATCAACCACGCCGATGCCGTAGGAGCTGCTGGATCACGACGCAAAAACTGGATAACCCCGACCGGGCCGCCAGGGCAAGTCGGGCGGGGAGCAAGTATCCTTGGATTGTTACCCGTGAATCCGAAAAAATCCAACTGTTTTGGCTGAATCATGTTCAGTTCCATGGCCGCCAGACACAAGCTGCCCGCGCACCTATGTATAACACAACAGTTATATATTGACAAATAGCGTTAGTGATTCTAACCTACATGATAGCACCCGCCCGGCTAGCCCGGACCGGGTCAACGCTTTGATTGGACGAGGAGAAGGTAACGTGGCCATTGACCGCCAGGAGCTCGGCCGCCGCCTGCGCGAGGCGCGCGAGGCTTGTGGCCTGACCCAGCAGCAGGTGGGCGAAAAGCTGGGGGTCTCGCGCGCCACTGTGGCGCAGATGGAGCTGGGCAACCGGGAGGTCACCAGCCTGGAGCTGGATCGCCTGGCTTGGCTCTATGGGCGCGACATCCGGTCGTTTTTGGCCCCGGAGTTCTCCCCGGAGGATGCCCTGACGGTGCTGTACCGCGCCGGACCCGATCTCGCCGGCAACGGGGTGGTCGCCGAGGAGCTGCGCCGCTGCATCGCCCTGGGGCGGGAAATCTCCAACCTGGAGAAGCTGCTCGATATCGAGCGCGACTACTTGGTGCCGGCCCAGTATCCGCTGGGCGTGCCGGCCAACCGCTGGGAAGCCATCCGCCAGGGGATCCGCGTGGCGCAGGAGGAGCGGCGCCGGCTCGACCTGGGCGACGCGGCCATTCCCGACGTGGCCGAGCTCTTGGAGAGCCAGGGCGTGCGGGCCATTACGCTGCCGCTGCCGGAGGATGTCTCAGGGCTGACCATTCGCGAGGAGGGCGTGGGCATCCTGGTGCTGGCCAACGAGCGCCACGGCGTGCTGCGGCGGCGCTTCTCCTACGCCCACGAGTATGCGCACGTGTTGCTGGATAGGGACCGTCCCGGCACCATCAGCCGCGCGGCAGACCGCGACGAGTTGCTGGAGGTGCGGGCCAATGCCTTCGCGGCAAGCTTTCTCATGCCCGAGGCCGGGGTGCTGCGCTTCATCGCCGGGCTGGGCAAGGGGCTGCCGAGCCGCTCTGTTGCCGAGGTCTACGACGAGGCCGGCGTGGTGCGGGCGCAGCGGCGCGCCCGGCCCGGTTCCCAGACCATCCAGATCTACGAGCTGGTACAGCTCGCCCACGCCTTCGGCGTGAGCGCCATCACCGCCCTCTACCGCCTGCGCAATCTGCGCCCGCCCTTGGTCACCGAGGCGGAGCTGGCGCGGCTCAAGAACCTGATCGAGGGCGGCATCGACAAGGAAGCGCGCGAGATCATGGAGCTGCCTGATCCGGAAACGGAATACACCACGCACAACGAGTTCAAGCGCCGCTTTTTGGGCCTAGCGCTGGAGGCCTACCGGCGCGAGCTGATCAGCCGGGCCAAGCTCGCCGAGCTGGGGCAACTGGTCAAGGTCTCGCCAGAGCGCCTGGCAAGACTGATCGAGGATGCGGGGATAGACGAGGATGCGTAAGCTGAGCGTAGAGTGTGCAAGGACAGGGGCGTGGTTGAGGAAGAAATCGTTGTCGTGACGGATGCCAATGTGATGATCAATTTCATCCATATCGGCCGGCTGGAGCTCCTGGCAAGGCTGCCGGGGCTGCGCTTCGTGGTGCCCGAACACGTGGTAGCCGAGATCACGGACGCCGCACAGGCCGCCGAGCTGCGCGCGGCGGTGGCGCGAGGCGATTTTGACGAGGTGTGCATGACTAATGCGGCGGAGATTACCCGCTTTGCGGCGCTCACCGAGACCTTGGGCCGGGGCGAATCCGCCTGCCTGGCACTGGCCGAGGCGCGGGGTTGGGCGGTGGCCTCGGACGAGCGGCGGGCGTTTCACCGCACGGCCGTGGAGCGGATCGGCGAGGATCGGCTGCTCTCGACGCCAGCGTTGATCCTGCGCGCCATTCGCGCCGGGCTGGCCACCGTGGCCGAGGCCGACGACTGGAAGGCGCTCCTGGAACAGCGCCGCTTCCGGATGAAATTCGCCTCTTTCGGGGATCTGCTGTGATTGCCGACCCTCATCGCCAGGCGGGTGCAACATGAAATCCTCTGCCGTCGCCAGCGTCCATCATTTGATCGAGGACTACCGCCGTTTCCTTCGCACCTCATATCGCTTCCTGGATCCGCACCTGCGCGCACAGTTCGAGGCGCACCTGGCGCAGGCCGACGTGGTGGTCAAGGGGCCCTATGTCACGCTGTCCCGCGACTTCATGCTGGGGCAGACGTTGCAGGAACTGGTAGATGCGGGCAGTGTGGAGCTGGAACTGCTCAAGGCCCACTGGCCCTTCGGCGACCAGCCGCTGTATAGCCACCAGGTCCAGGCCCTGGCGGCGGGTCGGGCCGACCATGGCTTCGTGGTAACCACGGGCACCGGCTCTGGCAAGACCGAGTCCTTCCTGCTGCCCGTACTGGACGGCATCGTGCGCCGCAAGCGCGATGGTATCTCCGGCGTCCAGGCGGTGCTGCTCTACCCCATGAACGCCCTGGCCAACGACCAGCTCGAACGCCTGCGCCGCCTGCTGCGCGGAACGGATCTCGATATCTCCTATGCCCTTTATACCGGTGACAGCGACACCGCCAACCAGCGCCTGGGTGAGGAGCCCGCCGAAACCGAGCGCCTGACGCGGGCCGCCATCCGGCGCGATCCCCCGGACATTCTGCTCACGAACTACAAGCAACTCGAGTTTCTGCTGGTGCGCGCTGAGGACCGCGCGCTCTTTACGCCCGCCCTCAAGTATCTGGTGCTGGACGAGGTGCACTCTTATCGCGGGGCCCAGGCGACAGAGATTGCCTGCCTGATCCGACGCCTCAAGGCACATGCCAGGCTCGCACCGGGAGAGCTGGTGGGCATCGCGACCTCGGCCACCGTGGCGAGTGGCGACGAAGCACGGGGACGGCTGGCTGACTTTGCCGCAGTCCTGTTCGGGGAGGCGTTCGATGCGGATGCCATCATCGGTGAGGCATTTGTCTCGCGTACACCTTCGCCCTCGCCCTGGGCACCGCCCGCGCCGGCGTTGGCCGATGATGCCCTGCTGGACCTCGACCCGAACGACGAGGAGGTGATCTGCCAGCTGGCGCAGCAGTTGACGAGGCGTGACTGCCCGCCGGGACCGTCCCTGACGAACCGTCTTACGCGGCTGCTGGAAGGCAACCTGGTGGTGGAAATGCTGGAGACAGTATTTGCGGATCCCGCACCGCTCGCGGCCGCCGTGCAGGCGTTGAAGGAAAAGTTTCCGGACCGGGCTGCGCAGGCCGACGAGCAGGTACAACGCGAGGTCGAGGCCTATCTGCTACTCGGCAGCATCGGCGACGACGCCCACCCGCCGCGTCTGCGGCCCAAGCTGCACACCTTTTTCCATGGGGTCTATGACGTCGCCCTTTGCATGAACCCGGCATGCCGCGCCCTGGTACCCCAGGGCGGCACCGAGTGCCTCAAGTGCGGTTCCGTGGCGCGGCCGGCCGCCCTGTGTCGGACCTGTGGCCAGGACTTCGTCAAGCTGCGGTTCGAAAAGGAGGACGACGCCAAGCCGGTTGGTACCGGTGATTTCTATAGCGACGAGCATACTGCCTTCGCCACCCACCAGATCCACAAGATGCCCGAGGGCCCCGGCGTTGACGATGAAGCCGGCACGGACGATGAGGCGCCCGGCGTGTTGGAGCTGGAGCGCCGGCAGGACGCGGAGTCGCGGCTGGACCGAGTGGGCTTCTGCCTGGGCTGCGGGCGTGTGCTGGGCGAGGATGAGCATTGTCCCGAATGCAACCGTGAGGCCGTCACGGTCCTGCTGCACCGCGGCCCGTTGCATACCTGCCCGGCCTGCGGCGATGTCTACACCAAGGGCGATATCGTGGCGCCCCTGCGCACCGGCACGGCGTCCTCGGTGTCCATCATTATCGAGCGCCAGCTCGCCCGGCTCGACGAACAGGATCGCAAGCTACTGGTGTTTGCCGATAACCGCCAGGATGTCGCGCATCAGGCGGGTTACACCGCCGACAAGCATCGTTCGTTCGCGCTGCGGCATCTTTCCGCCCATCTCGTCAATGAGAGGGAGGAAGTTTATTTGCAGGAGCTGCCGGAGCTGGTACTGGAAGGGTATCAAAAGTTGGGCTTTGTTCCACGGCGACTGAACAAGTACGAACATCGACGCTGGAAGGAGGCGCTGACCTACGAGGCCGCGAACGAGTTCACGCGCTATGCGCGCCAGCGTGCCTCACTGGAGACGCTGGGTCTGGTCGGCGTCGAGTACGATTTTCTCGATGAAGTCGCTAAGGATGTGACTTTCACGGCGGCAGCGGAGGAGGCAGGACTTGGTCCGGATATGGCTATTAACCTGGTGCGGGCCTGCCTCGATGTAATGCGCAGGAACCGTGCGGTGGATTACGAGTTTTTCCAGGAGTACATCGACCCCAACCGCAAGCGCCGCTACCGGGAGCTTGAATCGGAACCGTACAACGTGCGCCTCCCGGAGCGGGACCGCGCCCCCAAGGCCTTCGCTGTGGATCGACCGGATCACATCCGTAAAGCGGGCCGTCTGATGGGTTTTTTTCAGGAAAACCCCAGGGCGGGGCAGCTCACCGCCATGCAGAAGGTGGCCGCACGGCTCATCGGCGACCGGGGACGGTCGGAGGCCTTCCTGCGGGCGATGGTCAAGGTCTTGAGGAAATACGACATCCTCGTGCCGGTGCCGAACTTCCCCATTCCAAAGGCGGAGCAGCTACCTGGGCTGCAGCCCCTCCAGCTCAGCCATCGCGTGATCCACCTGGTCCGTACTGATCGAGGCTTCCGCTGCAATGCCTGCCAGACCTGGCGGCCGTATTACCTGGCCACTTGCCCTACGCCGCGCTGTGGGGAGGGGCAGCTCCAGCCAGCCGTACTGGATGAAGACAATTTCTATGTGCGTCTGTACCTGGACCAGCAGCCCAAGCGCCTTGCCGTGAGGGAGCACAGTGCGCAGATTCCCGGCGACCAGCGTGCCGATATCGAGCGTGAATTCAAGGAGGGGTTTCTCGACGTGCTCGTCTGCAGCCCCACTCTGGAGCTGGGTGTGGACATCGGCCCGCTGCTCACCGTGGCGCTCCGCAACGTGCCGCCCACGCCTGCCAACTACGCCCAGCGGGTCGGCCGCGCCGGGCGGCGGCTGCGTATCGGTTTTGCATCGACTTTCTGTGCTGGCGGGGCCCACGATCGCCATGGTTTCGAGGAGCCGGAGTGGCTGGTGGCCGGTGAGTTCGACCCGCCCCGGGTGCGGCTCGACAACCCGCGCATCGTCGAGCGCCACCTGCGTTCGTTTCTTCTCGAGCACCTGGAACAGCAGCTGCCGAGCCGGCTGGGGGATCTGCTGGATGACCTGCGCGCCCCCAGCCGTTGGGAGCGCGAGAGGATCCAGGATTTGCTTGAAGAAGTCACTGCAAAGCAGTCCCGATTGGCCGATCAGCTCGCTGGACTACTCGCGCAAGATCGGGATGCCGGGCGCGTGGATCGCTACGATGCAGAGGAGACTTCGAAGCTCGTCGGTAGGTTCAACGAGGAGCTGACGGGCATACTGGAGCGTTGGTGGCAGCGGGTCGCCCAGCTCAAGCAGGAGCACGAGGTCTACTCCCAGATCGGCACGCCGCGGCAGGACAAGAAAAAGGCCGCCGCGCGGGAGCGGGCCTATTACGAGATCACCCAGGATCGGGAGCGGGCCTATATGCTCAACTACCTCTCGACCCAGGGATTTCTCCCGGCCTACCAGTTCCCCGTGGACACCTTCAGCCTGGATCCTGGGGTCGCGGACACCCCGACGCTTTACCGTGCCTCGGCGATCGCTATCGAGGAGTTCGCGCCCGGCAATTTCGTCTATGCCAACGGCCACAAGCTCAAGTCGATACGGGTGTTGTTCGCCGGCGGTCCCGGAGCGGGGGAAGGAACTCCCGGGCGTTCTGACGCGGAAGCAGCTGGCAGATTACAGAGCTTCCAGTTTTGTGAGCGCTGCGATGAGGTTGTCGAGGAGACGCGTAACGCTTGCCCGCGATGCGACGCGGCGCTCCCGGCTGCGGTCGATGCCGTGTTCGTCGATGCCTTCGAGGCGGAGGAATCACTCAGAATCGGCGCTGACGAAGAGTCGCGCCAGCGTCAGTACCACGTCCGCCGTGAGAGTCTGCTCTCAAGCGACGATGACGAGTGCCTCCTCTATCCTTATCCGTTCGCGCCGGTCGAGTACCGCAAACTGGCTCAACTTTTGGTCACTAACTGGGGCAAGAGTGACAGCAAGACCGGCGAGCCGCACAAGTTCTGGCTATGCCCCGATTGTGGACGCCATCAGCCCTATGACCCGTCCAACCCGGCCCACCAGAAAAGTCTCGACAAATGGCGCGAGAACCACGCCAAGTATTGCAGCGGCGAGCCAGTACCGCTCATCCTGGGGTACAAGTACACCACGGACTGCCTGGTGCTGACCGTCCCCAGCCGTGATGATACGACCACCGTTGGCCGTTGGTCATTCTCCCCGGCTCTGGTTACGCTTGCCGAAGCTCTATTGGCCGGTGCCTCAGACCTGCTGGAGCTCGAGCCATTCGAGCTGGCGGCCTTCGTCCGGCCGGCACCGGAGGCAGGCAGGGAGGAGCAGATCGTCATATACGAGACCGTGCCCGGCGGCGCGGGTTACGTCGAAGAGATCGCGCAACGCCTGCCCGAGGTGGCTAGCGCTGCGCAAAAGCGCCTGTATGGCCATGATTGCGCCAAGGCGTGCTATCTGTGCCTGAAACATTACCGCAATCAGCGCTGGCATCATTTCTTTAACAAAGATGTGATCAGAGACACTTTGCAGGATCTGGCCCTGTTGGAGCCAGTTCAGCCCACGGTCGGCCAGTGCGGGGAAGCCAGCACCATCCTGCAGAATATGCTTGCAGAGCATGAGCGAGAAAGGCCCGTAGATGTCAATGCAGCAACCGGTACGCGGCGCTATCCCAAGGGCCCAATCGAGGAACCCCTGCTTGCGGCACTGTTGAAGATACCCGATTTTCCGGCGCCCGTACGCGATTATGAAATCAGGGATGCGGAAGGGCGCCTGATCACGGTGCCTGATTTTACCTGGGAACAGGAGAAGATTGCCGTCTACTGTGATGGCTATGCCTATCACGGCAATCCGGAGACGCTGGAACTGGATGCCCGGAAACGAAACTGGCTGCAAAGTAACGGATGGGCCGTGCTGACTTTCTGGGGTCGAACCATACTCAAGGATCCGGACGGCTGCGCTCAGCAGGTTGGTGCACTATATCGCCAGCGGGCAGTAAAAAACGAACGCAACAACTAACCCATATGTTCTCGTTACAACGCTGCTTTGCCACTGACGCAAACGCCTGTGACAATTCGGTACGCTTCTGATACACCTCCAAATTCACCTTCCCAGCGCCAATCTGGCCTAATCTACTTTGAACTAAACATAATCACTAGCTGTACCAAGCCCCCTAATCCAGGATAATCAATAACTTATTGATTTTTACCCCCCTCATAATCCCTTGGTCCCAGGTTCGAGTCCTGGTGGGCCCACCATAAAATCAGTGGCAAGGGGCGAGGGACGAGTGGCGAGGAAAGGCGAGGGTGTTCCGGATTACTCGTGATTTGCCGTTTCGAGCCGCGTCCACTGTTTCTGAACATCCCGCGGCAGCCATCCCCTGTAGGGTGCGTTCGCGAAGCAACGCACCGACATGACCGGGGGCGAGTGGGCGGTAACAACGTAGCCGGTTTTTCCCCGCCACCAGCTGCCCGCCGCCTCGGATATCAGGGTGCGTTCACGCAGCAACGCACCATCATCTCACCAGCCGAAGATCACCCCTTCGAGAAGACGGTTGTAGCCTTCGTATTCCTTGTCGGTAGCGGGGAGGAAGTGCTTGGCCCTGGGGGCGAAGCGCTTGATGATGGGCGCAGTGGCGGCCTTGCCTTCGCTGCGCACGCTGAGCAGGTCGCGCAGTTTTTCGCGTTCTTCCGCGCTGATCTGCTTGCCTACGGTAATGACCTGGTTGGGCATGGCCGGCGAGGTGTAGACGATGCGCATCAGCAGTTTCTGCTCCGGCTTGACCTTCTTCTTGTAGAAGGTCGTGCGCAGCACGAAGGCATCGCATTGTTCGTTGGTGAGCCCTGCCTTGAGCACCTTGCCCATGCCGCCGCGAATCCCCTTGATGACGGGCTGGCGGACCGGATTGTTGTAGTAGGCCATGATACTGAGGGTGGACAGATTGGGCGGGGAGATGCCGCAGATGATCCTGCCGACCAGATCGTCCGGCGATTTGATTGCCTCGTTGTCCTTGCGCGTGAGCAGATGGAACTGCAGCTTGCCCGGCAGCTTGACCAGGGCATGATGATCCAGGTGCACCATGCGCCAGGCTGCGAAGTGGGGCCCGTCGAAGACGATGTCCAGTTTCCCTTCACGCATGTCCTTCTGATATTTGAACCAGTTTCCGGGGTGCTGGTAGCGCACGGTCTTGCCCAGTGTCCGGGAAAGCAGGCTGGCAAGCGGGCCATAGAGTTTCTTGCCGGCATCTGCCGATTCCCGCGGGGGTGCAGACAGAATCAGTTCCTGGGCCAGAGCCGGTCCGTTCAACAGACCAAGAATCAGCAAAACGGCCATTTTCGTGCGCATATCCAACTCCTTGTCTCACGAGCAAAAGGGGTTCCGGCAAGCTTCTTTCAGGAAAAGACGGTTCAGCGGCGTTTTTTATTCACATTCCGGACCAAATTCCCGGGCATGATAGCGCCTTCAAGCCACTGTATCGGTCACACGAGCGATTTCTTCACAACATTTCCCGTGCCCGGGTCCCGGGGAAAATCCCGACGGATTGCAGTGTGCCATGTTCTCGCGCTTTTCGGCTATGCGCAATGGGATAGCACAAGGCCATTTCCGAACCGGTCAACATGAAATTGTATTCTCACCCCAAGTTTGCTACTAATGTCCTCATACGGAGGTATGAAACATCGTGCACGATCCCCGAAGTGCGGAAGCAGACAGGCCGGACCTGCCGAGCCTGCGCATCCCGCCTCATGAAGAGGCACACCGCCCCAAACCGCACCTGCGGGTTCGGGATCTTCGCCAATGGCTGCAGGGCCTGCCCCGCGCCGATCTGCCCCGGGCGGTGGAGGCCTTCAACGCCCGGCTCGAGGCCATCAACAACGCCCGCTATCCCCTGCACGAACGCATCCAGCTTATGGACACCCTGCGCCACCCGGCGCGCCAGTTCCTGCTCTCGCTCAAGCAGCAACTGAAGAAGGCCCCCATCCCCCTCGGCCACCGTGACCGCGATGCCTTCCATCTGGCCCAGCGCCTGTTGAGCGAGATGGCCGTGGGCTACAAGATCATCACCCGGGAGCTGATCCTGCGTGACAGCCGCAAGGAACACGACGAGCTCCAGCTGCGCGAAGCCATCTACGTCAGCATGCAGTATCTCTCCCGGCAGCTGGTGGAGGCGTATCTGGTCTATGCCCCCGAGCCGGCCGGCGTCTGGCACGAACTGCACCAGCTCTACCAGTATGCCGAGGATCATGCCCTGCTGATCCTGCCCCTGGACGATCCCTATCCCGATTTCTCCCTGCCCGGCCACTACACCATCGATCTGGCCTACAAGCGCATCCTGCTGCTGGCCCTGGCCGAGCCCTATCACATGATGCACGGCGAGGCCGACGACATCTACTACCTGCTCTCGGCCTGGACCGGGGTCTGCCACATCCTGCCGGGAATGAATGCTCCCGCCGCCGGCGAATATGCGGTGGACATGGCCAGCGACCGCGGTCCCCGCTACGTGGCAGAGGATCTGCCCTGGGAGCCGCAGCAGGCCCGCATCATCGATCTGGACGAAGTGAAGCAGCGCCTCGACGTGCATCTGCAACGCATGCTGCGTTCCAGCCTGGAGACGATCGATCACGACGGTCAGCAATCGCTGATCGAGCGCCGCCAGCGCGACATGCTGCTGCGCCTGGCCGAGGCCTGGCACGGCGACCTGCAGCGGCGCACGCCACGCCAGCCGGACGCCCGGCAGGTGCGCATGACCACCGGTCTCAGCGCCGCCCATTACCATCTCAGCGGCGGCGCCGAATTCACGCCGGCGCTGGACGAGTTGCGCCTGCGTTTCAACGAGATCGAACCCACCGTCTTCGCCACCGCCTATGAACAGGCCATGGAAAAGGACGAATACCATGCCAACCGACATTACAACGTGCGCCCGTGGTGGCAACACAACGCCAGTGAACGGGGGGCGGCGCTGACCTGCAACGCCGACTGTGATCGGGGCCATGTCACCGTGGGCGAGGTGGTGGCCTTCCGCGATACCGACCGCCCCGAAGCCCGCTGGCAGATCGGTGTGATCCGCTGGATGCGGGCGGTGGCCGAAAACAGCCTGGAAATGGGCATCATGAAACTCGCCGCCTCGGCGGTGCCGGTTGGCGTGAAGGGGGTTGGCGGCGCCGGCAAGGGCACCGAATACTTCCGCAGCCTGCTCATCCCCAAGCAGGTATCCCTCTACCAGACCCGTTCGATTCTGGTGCCGAGCGCCGTCTACGACGTGCATTCGACCCTGCTGGTGAACATGAAGCAGCGGATCTTCTACATCCGCCTGCTGAGTCTGCAGCGGGCCACCAATGCCTTCAGTCAGTTCACCTTCGAAGTCCTCGAGCAGCCACCGCTGGATCTCGACGACGACGCCTTTGTTATCGACTAAATACCTGTTCCGAATACCACTCCCCCAAGGTATGTACGGAACCCTCAAGGCATCTTAGGGGGGTGTCATGGCATTCGGAACAGATTCCGAACGGCTCTGCGACAATTCCCCGTGCAAGCGGAATCCTAGGGCAGAAACCGACGCACCGTATCGATGTGGGTCGCGTACCAGAAGGGCGCCTCCTCGACAATGTCCTGACCGGCGGCCAGCAGGCGTCGTGCCAATGCGGCCCGCTCGCCGCCCTTCTCCAGCGACAGCGTGACCGCCAGCAACCGTGCGGAAGGCGACGGCATCACGTCGTCGGACAGCACCGGCTCGCCCGCACCGAACTTCAGCCAGCTCTCCCGGCTCAGTCGCCAGCCGTCGGGGCCGTAGAAATCCGTCCAGGCCCGTTCCAGAAGCGGGCGAATCCGCTTCCCGGCATCCTCGGCACCGGTGGTTGCGTACCAGTCACGCAGGCCGTCGACGGCATAGGCGTAATCCTCGATGCCAGCCTCGCCCACGATCCGGCCGCCGGCCCGGGCCCGCACCAGCCGGCCATCCTGCCACAGGCGGGCAAGCAGAAAATCGTGCAGCCGCTGCCCGGCCTCCCGATAGGCCTGCGAATCGGGCAGGCGGCTCGCCCGCGCCAGGGCCGAGAGCAGAAGGCCATTCCAGGCGGTGATGACCTTGTCGTCCCGGGGCAGGTTGCGCTGCGCCCGCGCGGCCAGCAGTTTCCGGCGAGCCGACGCCAGCCGCTGACGGGCCGTGGCCAACGGCATCTTCAGTTCCCGGGCCACCTCCGCCAGCGGCGAGACGACGCGCAGATGAAAACCGGCCTCCAGCTCGGGCGCCCCTTCCAACCCCCAATGACGCCGAACCACCGCCAGCTCGTCCGGCGTCAGCAAGCGCGCCAGTTCTTCCGGCCGCCACAGGTAGTACCCGCCTTCCACGCCCGCCGCATCGATGGCCGACAGGCTGGCCGCGTAGCCGCCGCCATCCACCGCCAGCTCCCGCAGGACGAAATCGAGCGTTTCACGCGCCACCGTCACATGGGCCGGTGTATCCAGGACCGTTGCGGCCTGCAGATAGAGGCTGGCCAACTGGGCGTTGTCGTAGAGCATCTTCTCGAAGTGGGGTATCTGCCAAAGGGGATCGACGGTGTAGCGGAAGAAGCCGCCGCCGAGGTGATCCCGCAGGCCCTGGCTGGCCATGCGTTCCAGGGTCAGTTGCAGAAAATGCCGCAGACGTTCGTCCGGCGCGCGCACCTGCTCCGCCAGCAACACCCGCAGCTGGGGCACCGAGGGAAACTTGCTCTGCTCGCCAAAGCCACCGGCCATCTCGTCGGCCAGCTCCCAGGTCTGTTTCCGCAGGCCATGCGCATAGCGTTTGCCCAGATCCGGTGGTGGCGCCGCCGGCAGGGCCAGCGGACCGGGGGCCATGGACTGCCCCGCGGCGCGGGCCAGGGCCGCCATCTCCTCGCCGCTTTCCTGCCACTGGCGCGCCAGTTCCCGCAACAGCTCGCCGAAGCGGTCCGGAGGCAGATAGACCGTGCCCACCAACGGATAGCCCTCGGGGGTGATGAACACGTTCAGCGGCCAGCCGGCCTGACCCTGCAGCCGTTCCACGAAGGCGATGAGCCGGGCATCCAGGGCCGGCTGCAGTTCCCGGTCCACCTTCACCGGGATGAAATTCTCGTTCAACAAGCGGGCGATTTCCGGATTGCGATAACTCTCCCGCTGCATCACGTGACACCAGTGGCAGGCGTAATAGCCGGAGGAGACGAACAGCAGCTTGTTCTCGCGCCGGGCCGCATCCCAGGCCGCCGGCCCCCATGTCTGCCAGTGAACCGGATCCTGTCCGTGCATGGAGAGATAGGGCGAGGGGTGATCGGCCAGGCGATTGGCGCGCGGCGTCGCGGCCAGCGCGAGCAACGGAATCAGGCATCCCAACCCGATCCACACAGAAAATCGGCGCATCAGATCACCTCCATTCGCAAGGATTCGCCCGGCATGACGCCGGAACGGGCGGAAAGTGTGAATTGT
>DRQN01000079.1 GCA_011371455.1 Gammaproteobacteria bacterium | reverse complement strand
CGAGGCCCAGGCGCGCCGCCACGGTGGCGGTGGCCACGCCGTGCTGGCCGGCGCCGGTCTCGGCGATGATGCGGGTCTTGCCCATGCGCCTGGCCAGCAGGGCCTGGCCGACGGTGTTGTTCACCTTGTGCGCGCCGGTGTGGTTGAGATCCTCGCGCTTGAGGTAGATCCGCGCACCGCCCAGCTTTTCGCTCCAGCGCTCGGCAAGATACAGCGGCGAGGGCCGGCCGACGAACTGGCGCAGATCCTCGTCCAGTTCATCGAGGAAGTCGTCGTCGCCGAGATATTTCTCATAGGCCTCTTCCAGCTCGCGCAGCGGCACCATCAGGGTCTCGGCGACGAAGCGGCCGCCGTAGGGGCCGAAGTGGCCGTTATCGTCGGGCAGGGCGCCCTCGGCCTGTTTGATCTGTACTGTCATTACTGCTCCACTCTTCGCTGTGCGCGTATCGGGCGCCATCAACTTCTCATTGGATCACTGCCAAAAGACATGAGCCACAGAGACACGGAGGACACAGAGAAAACTATTTCAAAAGGAAACTGTTGTTAACCGCTCTTGAATTCTCTGTGAACTCTGCGCCTCTGTGGCAAAAAGCTTTCAACTTTTGTGCCGGCCATCTGCCGCGCGTACTGCGTCCACCAGCTCGGCCATCTTCGCCGCGTCCTTGATGCCCCTGGCCGACTCCACGCCACCGCTGAGGTCGACGGCCCAGGGCCGCACCGTGGTGATGGCCTGGGCCACGTTTTCCGGGTTCAGGCCGCCAGCCAGCACGACGGGCAAAGCGAGATCACGCGGCACCCGTTCCCATTCGAAGGCCTCGCCAGTGCCGCCAGGCACGCCGGGGCGGTAGGCGTCCAGCAGCAGGCCGGTGGCCTCGCGGTAGCGTTCGGCCTCGCTCTCCAGATCCACGCCCTCGCGCATGCGGATGGCCTTCAGCCAGGGGCGGCCGAACTGGGCGCAATACGCCGGCGGCTCGTCGCCATGGAACTGCAGCAGGTCCAGCGGCACGGCCTCCAGCACCGCGCGCACCTCGTCGGCGGGGGCGTCGACGAACAGCCCCACGCTGGTAACGAAGGGCGGCAGAGCGGCGACGATGGCTCGTGCCTGTCCGGCGTCCACGGCGCGCGGACTGGGGGCATAGAACACCAGGCCGATGGCGTCCACGCCCAGCGCGGCGGCCTCGCAGGCGTCGTCAGGGCGGGTGAAACCGCAGATCTTGATTCGGGTTCGCATGCGTGGGCGGCGCGTTTCGGACAAACGCGCAGACTACCAGACCAGGCGGGTATTGGACAGGCGGGGGATGTCGAACCCGGGCGGATACGCCACCGCCATCAGGTACAGGCCGTGGGGCGGCGCAGTCACGCCACCGGCGGTGCGGTCACGGGCCTCCAGCACTTCACGGGCCCAGTCCGTCGAGCGCTCGCCGGCGCCGATGTCCATCAGCACGCCGGCGATGTTGCGCACCATGTGATGCAGGAAGGCATTGGCCTCGATGTCGATGAATACCAGGTCGTCGTGGCGTGAGACGTCCAGCCGGGTGACGTTGCGGAACGGAGTGTTGGACTGACAGCCGGCGGCGCGGTAGGAGGTAAAGTCCCGCTCGCCGAGCAGGTGCCGGCCGGCCTCCATCATGCGTGCCGCATCCAGCGGGCGGTATTCCCAGGTCACGCGGCCATGGGCCAGGCTGGAGCGCACCGGGCGGTTGAGGATGACGTAGCGATAACGGCGGCTGAAGGCGGAAAAACGCGCGTGAAAATCGTCGCTCACCGGCTTCGCCCACAGCACGCTCACCGCACTGCCGAGGTTGGAATTGGCCCCGCGCACCCAGGAGCGCTCGCTGCGCTCGGCCTCGGTGTCGAAGTGCACCACCTGTTCCAGGGCGTGCACGCCGGCATCGGTGCGGCCGGCGCAGACCAGCTCCACCGGGGTATCGGCAACCCGCGACAGGCTCCGCTGCAGGGCCGCCTGCACCGTGGGCAGATCACCCTGCTGCGCCTGCCAGCCGCGAAAATGCTGGCCGTCGTACTCCACCCCAAGGGCTATGCGCATGTTGGTTCCCGATTCGATGAAGACAAGAAGAATGGCCCGCCATTCTACCAGCCCAACGCCACGAATAGCGCGCCCAGCAGCAACGGATACAGCCATTGCGCCAATGGCGGACTGCTGGGCCGGGGCACCTCGATGGCCTGTGCCGGTATCGATTCCGCCTGCTCGATCACTGCCAGCACCAGCCGTTGCGCGGTGGCGCCGATGCGCCACAAGCGCGCCTTGAGGCCGATGGGTGGAATGTCCGCCGCTGGTTCTTCACCACGCTCGCCTTCGCGCGGCCGGTGACGGTAGATCGCCTGCACGCTGTCGACGGCATCCAGGGTCAGGGCGATGCGCACCGCCAGGCGTTCGCGCGGCAACCCCACCCAGCTCAGCGGCGTCAGGCACCAGAGGATGGCCGAGATCAGCGCCGGGCGCGGCGTGGTGCGCAGCAGCAGGTTGACGGCGAAGACGATCAGCACCAGCGAGGCAATGCGCTGGCCGCCGCCGATCACGCCCTCCACCGTCGGCCCCCAGGGCCAGGCGGAGAACAGCAGCCGCCCCGGCGTGAACAGCAGATACACCAGGGCGATGGAGAAGAAAAACCAGCGCATGCGCCGCAGCATGCGCAAGGCCGACAACAGCCGCTCCCGCGGTCCCGGCAGATACGGGATCAGCACCAGCACGGCGCCCGTGAGCAGGCTCGGCACACCGCCAAAGGCGACGGCGATGCCGTAGATCAGGAACAGGATAATTTTGATGGCAGGATGCATGGCTGTCCGGGGTGCGGAACGGGGGGACAGGCATCCCGCAACGTCAGGCAGAAAAAAGGCGCGGCCCCTGCGGGCCACGCCGGTTGATTCTACCAGCTGTTGGCTAGCCGATCTGCTCCAGCAGTTCCTTGGCCTGCTGTTTCTGCGTGTCGTCGCCCTCCTCCAGCACCTCGTCGAGAATGCTGCGCGCGCCGTCGCCGTCGCCCATGTCGACGTAGGCCTTGGCCAGATCCAGCTTGGTGCCGATCTCGTCGACCTCGCCGAAAATGTCCTCATCGAGCAGGTCGTCATCGAGGCCCTCGCCAACGGCCAGCTCTTCTTCGAACGCCTCAAGACCGTCCTTGTCTTTTTTCGGCTCCTCGCCGGCCTCGCCGCTGGCGGTGCTTTCTGTGCCTTCCGTGCTGTCGGCGTCGGCTTCCTCGACGATCAAGGCCTCACTTTCAGCAACCTCTTCTCCCAGTTCGAGATCGAACTCGCCGGCAGCCTTTTCATCGTCCTGGATATCGAACTCGATGGGCTCTCTCTCGTCCAGAGCCAAGGCCTCCTCGCTCAGGTCGATACTGAAATCCGCTTGCTCACTCTCCGTCTGTTCCACATCGCCCAGCGTCATTTCAGCCAGCGCCGCGTCGGCCTCCTGTTCGGCATCGCTCAGTGTGGTATCCGCCGCTTCCGCGGCCGGCGTTTCGGCCTCGTCCCGATCCGCAGCGGCAGTAGCGTCGCTGTCAAATTCGAGCACCGTGTCTTCGATGCCCTTGACCGACTCGGCCAGATCGAGATCCAGGTCGTCGAGTACGGTGTCGGCGCTTTCTTCCTCGCCCGCCCGCTGCGGCGGCTCGGGCGGCGTTTCATCCGTTGCCTCCGCCTTGGCCCTGGCTGCATCCTCGTCCAGCATCTCCATATCGAAGTCCAGGGCCTCGCCGTCCTTGGCCGCAGCGCCTTCCCCGCCGCTGGCAGCGAGTGCGTCATCGATCTCACCACTGCGCTGATCGAGATCGAAGTCCAGGCTGGAGACATCGAAATCCAGGCCGTTGTCGGACGCTGCCGGGGCCACGGCTTCCGCTTCCTCGCCTGGCTTGAGTTCATCACCAAGGCCCTCGTCACCGGTTTTGGGCTTGCTCTCTCCCAGGTCCGGGGAATCGAGATCGAAGTCGAAGTCCAGCAGATCGTCATCGGCATCGGCCACGACGTCTTCCAGTGCCTCCTGCGGGGCCTGCTCGGCGCTGCCAAACAGTGGGTTGCCCGGACACAGCTGGCTGCCCATGGTGACTGCCTTGGCCCACAGGGGATCGCTTTCATCGCCCAGGGCATCGTGCAGTTCCTGCGCCTGGGCCTCGAAGGCCTCACCGTTCTTGGCGGCGAAGAACACCTCCAGCAGCTTCAGTTTCAGATCGTTGCGCTCCGGCGCATTTTCCAGTGCCGCGCGGATGATGTCTTCCGCCTGCTGGTGGCGACCGTAGGCCAGGTAGACATCGGCCTCGGAAATGGGATCCACTTCGGAGGCATCCGTCTGAATGCCGCTCATGTCACTGATTTCGCTCATGGCGAAATCACTTACCATGGAGCTTTCGCCACCTGCGCCCTGCGCCAGTTCACTACTGGTGGCGGCACCGGCCGCGGCACCGGTACCGGCGCCGCCGACATTGAGAATGCTCTCCTGGAAGCCTTCCTGCATCTTGCGGCGGCGCGCGACGATCCAGCCGACGATGGCCAGCACCAGCACACCGATGCCGCCGTACATCAACAAGGGGTTTTCCAACAGGCCCGGCTCAGAGGCCGGGGCCTCGGCCACTGGCGCCGGGGCCGGCGGCTCGGACGCCTCGGCGGCCGTCTCGGCCTCTGCCGCCGCAGCAGGTGTCTCCGCTTCTTCGCTGGCGGCCGCGGCAGCTTCCTCCGGCAGTGGCTCTTCCGCCAACACGTCTTCTGCCGGCGCTTGTTCCGCGAGGACGGTTTCCCCGCCAGCCGCCGGCGCCTCAACCTCGCCAGCCAACTGCTTCTGCAGGGCCAGCATCTCGTCATCCTTGAGCATGATGAGACGTTGCATGGCGGCCAGCTGTTCTTCCATCTGCGCCAGGCGGGATTTGAGCTCCTCGGTCTCCTGGCGGTTGGCATCCAGCGCCTCGGCGGCCAGCACCAGATCCTGGCGCAGGCGGTCGACATCGGCATCGCCGGTGCCTGAACCCGAGCCTTCGCTACCGGGGGCGACCAACTTGAGACGCGCCTGGGCAGTCGAGCCGCCGGCACCAGCGCCGACCTTGCCACTGTCGGCAGCCGTTTCCGCCGCCGCTACCTGACGCAGCGGACGACCGCTCTTGCGCGCCTCCCACTCGGCACGCTGCCGCTCGATTTCCGCATCGGCCCGGGCAGCGGGCACGGCGGTAATGGAGGCAGGATCTTCGATACGCAGTACATAACCCGCCTTGAGCTGGTTGACATTGCCGTTATAGAAGGCCTGCGGGTTGTCGCGCACCAGCGCGAGCATCATCTGATTGACCGTCACCGAGTCATCGGGACGCATCCGGTTGGCGATCACCCACAGGGTATCGTTGGGCCGCACGGGACCATAACTCAACACGCCATCACGCGACATGACCGGCGACAGCGTGGCACGCTCAGGAATCGGCGCCGGACGGGTGCTCCGGGGGGCGGCTGCAGGCGCCGCCTGCACGGCGGCCTGCTGGATCGGCGCCGGCGCCTCTTCGGAAACCACCGGCGGATCGACCAGCACGGTAAACTCGCGCAGGATGCGGCCACGCGGCCAGCGGGCCTCGACCACGAAATTGAGGAAGGGTTCGGTAACGAGTTCGGTGCTACTCACCTTGATGTAGGGCGTACCATCGGGTTTTTGCGCAAGGTCGAACTTCATCTTGGTCAGAAAATAGGCGCGATCAACGCCGACGCGGGCGAAGTCCTCGGGCGACCCCAGACGAATCTGCAAGTTTTCCAGGTCGCCCTTCTGCACCGACAGCAGTCCGATCTCAGCCTCCAGGGGCTGATTCAATGCCGACTTCATGGTGATATTGCCAAGTCCCAAGGCGTAGGCCGCCACAGGTGCCAGCATCGCCAGCATGGCAATTACCGGTGCCAATCTCTTACCCATATCCACTCCCATTTGAAGTTATTGCGCCCGCCTTCGCGTGTCCATTCCCAGGAATTCCGGTTACAGCATCGGCACCATGTGAGAATAATTTAATGGAAACCCTGTGATTTGATCGAGACAGGCCGGATCGAGGTTCGGCTTCTTCAAATTCCAGCCGCAAACCGCCGTCAATAGCGAGGCTATTTCTGGAATCTACGCCCACAGCAGGCGCTTCAAGCGGCGCGGAAGTCGAAAGTTCTCGGCTCAAGGCAGTCGGCCATGGCTTGATCAAGGGTTCCCAATATGAGCAAACAGGGCAAAATGACAGTGGGAACTATAGCTTACAAGTATTCTTTTACCAAGATTTCAGCGATTTGCGCTCTATTCAGCACCGCGCCCTTGGCATATTGTCCGCCACCGCCCACAGGTCCAGGCCGCACGGATGGCTAGCACTCTCGCGCACCCGGCCAACGAAAACGGCATCCTCGCTAACGACAGAAGGATACCCTGCCTCATCCAACAACTCCAAGCCCGGCGCCTGTTTCAGCCATTCACGGGCCTGCTGCGCAATCAGCTTCTGCTTCGTCTCGATGTGCAAGGCGAGGGAATTGCCAAAGAATACCGGCGCTCGCACCGCCATCAGATCCGCCAGACCACTATAGCCTCAACACCCAACCGTTTTTGTGACGCCCATATCATTTCCATCGCTTCGCAGACATAACCATTGTCCAGCATGGCACCCGCCCCGGGCCCGCGCACCGAAGGCCATCTGTTTATCGTGAGACCCGGCTCTCCCACGCACGCCGAACAGGCCGACGACCTGCCCCGCCTGCGTCTTCGCCCCCGGCCATCTACTGCTCCAGGAGGATGCGCAGCATGCGGCGCAGCGGCTCGGCGGCGCCCCACAGCAACTGGTCGCCGACGGTAAAGGCGGCCAGGTAGTCGTCGCCCATGCTCAGCTTGCGCAGGCGACCGACGGGCACCGTGAGGGTGCCGGTGACGGCGGCGGGGGTGAGTTCACGCATGGTCACCTCGCGCTCGTTGGGCACCACCTTCACCCAGGCGTTGGCCCGCGCCAACATGTCGGCGATCTCGTCCAGGGGCACGGCACGGGTCATCTTGATGGTCAGCGCCTGGCTGTGGCAGCGCATGGCGCCGATACGCACGCAGATGCCGTCGATGGGAATGGGGTTTGCCGCGCGGCCAAGGATCTTGTTGGTCTCCACCTGGGCCTTCCACTCCTCGCGGGTCTGGCCGGTGTCCATGGGCGAGTCCAGCCAGGGGATCAGGCTGCCGGCCAGGGGCACGCCCCACTGGTCCTTGGGATAGTCGTCGGAGCGCAGGAAATCGGCCAGCCTGCGGTCGATGTCGAGGATGGCGCTGGCGGGGTTATCGAGCAGGTCGGCCACCTCGCCATGAATCGCGCCCATCTGGCGGATCAGTTCGCGCATGTTCTGCGCCCCGGCGCCGGAGGCCGCCTGGTAGGTCATGGGCGAGATCCACTCCACCAGACCCTGCTGGAACAGGCCGCCGATGGCCATCAGCATCAGGCTGACGGTGCAGTTGCCGCCGACGTAGGTCTTCACGCCGCTGACCAGGCCGTCCTCGATGACGCCCAGGTTGACCGGGTCCAGCACGATGATGCTGTCGTCGGCCATGCGCAGGGTGGAGGCGGCGTCGATCCAGTAGCCGTCCCAGCCGGCGGCGCGCAACGGCGGATAGATGGCCTCGGTGTAGCCGCCGCCCTGGCAGGTGACGATGACGTCCATGGCCTTCAGCGCGTCGATGTCCTTCGCGTCCTTCAGCGGCGGCACGTCCTTGCCCACCTCGGGGCCGGGCTGGCCGGTCTGCGAGGTGGAGAAGAACACCGGATAGATGTCGTGGAAGTCGTTTTCCTCGCGCAGGCGCTGCATCAGCACCGAACCCACCATGCCGCGCCAGCCGACAAAGCCTACCTTTTTCATCGTTTTATCCCTCTTTCAATAATCCAACGCAAAGGCGCGAAGTCGCAAAGAACGCAAAGTTCCATGAAAATATTGTCTTTGCTTCCTCTGCATCTTTGCGCCTTTGCGTTGAAAAGAATTTACAGTGCCGCCACCACGGCATCGCCCATCCCGGACGTGGTGACCCTGGTCGTGCCCTCGCTGTGGATGTCCGCCGTGCGCAGACCCTGGTCCAGCACCCTTTCCACCGCCTGCTCGATGCGGTCGGCCATGGCCGGCTCGTCCAGGGAGTAGCGCAGCATCATGGCCACCGACAGGATGGTGGCCAGCGGGTTGGCGACGTTCTGCCCGGCGATGTCCGGCGCCGAGCCGTGGATGGGTTCGTACATGCCCTTGCCCCCGGCGTTGAGCGAGGCCGACGGCAGCATGCCGATGGAGCCGGTGAGCATGGCGGCGCAGTCGGAGAGGATGTCGCCGAACATGTTGGTGGTGACCATCACGTCGAACTGTTTGGGCGCGCGCACCAGCTGCATGGCGGCGTTGTCCACGTACATGTGCGACAGCTCCACCTCCGGGTAGTCCCTGGCCACGCGCTCCATCACCTCGCGCCACAGCTCGGTGCACTCCAGCACGTTGGCCTTGTCCACGGAGCACACGCGCTTGTCGCGCTTCATGGCAATCTCAAACGCCGAGCGGCCGATGCGCTCGATCTCGGACTCGG
>DRQN01000078.1 GCA_011371455.1 Gammaproteobacteria bacterium | reverse complement strand
CGCGGGTGAATTCAACGTTGAACTGGCGGCGGTTGGCGAGCCCGGTGAGGGGGTCGGTGCGGCTTTGCCGCGCCAGCTGTTGTTGTTGCGTGCCGAGGTTGTGGCGGATGTGGTTGAGCGCGGGCAGGATGCGGGCGGCCTCGCGCAGGCGGGGTGCGGGCGGTTCGGTGTCGGCGCGGCCTCGGGCCAGTTGTTCGATGTGGCTGCGCACCTGCTGGAAGTCGCCTTCGACCCGGCGGCTGTGGCGGCGCACCAGCAGCGCCAGGCTGGCGGCGATGAGCAGGAAGGCGGAAATATTGAAGATCACCAGGCTGAGGAAACCGGTGCTGGCGGGGCCGGGTGCGGCCTCGGTGAGTTGCAGCTGCCAGTCGCCGTGGCGGATGGGCAGGCTGGCGCTGTGCGGGGTGCTGCCGTCGGCCAGGCTGCCCCACTGGGCGATGATGTCGCCGTGGCCGTCGCGCAGGGTGAATTGCTGGCCGTCGCGGCTGTGTTCGCGCAGCAGGGTCTGCAATTCGCCCAGGCCGAAGCTGACGAAGAGCAGGCCGAGGGGATTGTCGGTCTCGTCGAGCACCGGGCTGGTGAGATCGAAGTGGGCTTGTCCTGGCGTGGCCTGATGCACCGGTGGTGATTTCACGCGTTGGCCCTGCAGCAGGCGGCCCAGGTCTGCCAGGCACAGCGGCCCGAGCTGCGGGTCGAGGGGTTCGCCGAGGATGTTGCTGTTGTCGTCGAGCAGCGCCACGCCGCTGGCCGAGGGCAGGAAGCGGCGTATCTGCAGGGCCCAGCGCTGGGCGCTGGCGGTGTCGCCGAGGGTGAGGAGATCTTGTGTGGTGGGCTGGCGGGCGATGTGTTCGATGAGCTGCTGCCAGTAATCCAGGCGGCTTTCGATGAGCTGCGCCTTGGCTTGCAGCGGGGGGGTGAGGCCGTGGCCGTCCCGCGGCTGGTAGTAGAGTTTTGCCAGGCCCAGGTTGATCGCCGAGATGGCGAGAAACAGCACCATGATCAAGACGGCGCCGAGGTAGGCGCGGGTCTTCACCGAGAGAGATTTGCGCGCCGGGGCGACGGGCGGGGCCTTGGGCGTGGCATGGATCGCGGGGCCGCCGTGTTCGGGGGACTGGTACATCGGGTCGGTGATCCTGGCTGGGCGAATCCGGGTCAATAACGCCGTGGCGGCGCGTTTGGTTCCCTTGCCGGGGGATTCTAGAGAAGAAAGGCGGGAAACATAAGTGGCCCTTTTGCCTTCGTCGGCCGGGTGCTGGCTAATGTCGCTGGGTGGAAATGCCGTTAGGTACGTTAGGTAAATTCAAGCGCACCTTTGTGCTGTCCGGGTAAACCACCTTTTTCTCCGGGCCGGGGAATGAGGTATCCTGCGCGGGAATTCTGTAGTGGGTACGAAAATGATTCGGCAATTCCTTTTTTCGCTTTTTTCACTTTGCCTGCTGACGCTGGCGGCTTCGTCCTGGGCGCAGGAGCCGGCGCCTTCCGCGCCGGACGCCGGGCCGCTGTTGCACGAGGCGGGCCAGTTGTTTGCCGAGGTGCAGGATCTGGCCGTGGCATGGGAGGTCGCCCGCCAGCCGGCGCCGCGCGACCAGCTGCTGGTGCTGCTGTCGCTGCAGCCGGATGAGCGCTTTACGCTGCAGGCGGTGGCGCTGGAGATCGATGGCGAGCCCGTTGCCTTTCACGAGTACAGCACGGCGGAGATCGAGGCCCTGGCCGCGGGAGGCGCGCACCGTCTGTTACTGAAAGGGTTGCCGGCCGGCCGCCATGAGCTGCTGGCCCGCTGGCACGGCAAGGCGCCCAAGGTGAAGAAAGAGGAGATGGTGCGCGAGCTTCGCTGGGCCTTCCGCACGGGCGAGGCCCGCCGGGTGGTGGAACTGGAGCTGTCCCAGGGCGAGGGGCAGCCCTTTCCGCGCTTTGCGCTGCGGGAGTGGCACTGATGCGTCTGCCGGTGAGTGGCATGGTGGTGTTGACGGGCCTGTTGCTGGCGCTGCCGGCGACCGCCGCGCCGTTGCTCGACCCGCAGATCCGCGCGGCGCGCTTCGAGGCCAGCCTGGGTGAGGCGCCGGCCGCGCTGGTTCGTCTGCAGGCCGCGCGCCAGCAGGGTTTCCTGGACCATCAGGCGCACGCAGCGGATCTGCTGCTGGGCGAGATGCTGCTGCAGCAAGGGCTGGATCTGCCGGCGCAGGCGGCCTTGCAGCGGGTGGGCGAGGGCGGCGGCACGGCGGCGGATGCGGCCTGGCTGCAGCTCGGCCGCCTGCATTACCGGCGCGGCGAGGATGCGGCGGCACTGGCGGCCTTTGCGCGTATCCGTGGTCCGCTGGCGGCGGATGCGCAGCAGGAACGGCTGTTGCTGGAGGGTGAGTTGCTGCTGCGCGTGGAACGCCTGTCCGAGGCCGAGCGGCGCCTGCGGTTGCTGGTGGAGGGGCGCGGCAAGCGCTCGGACTGGGTGGATTATGGGCGCTTCAACCTTGCCGTGGTGCTGTTCCGCCAGGGGCGCGAGGACGAGGCCCGCGAACTGCTGCTGTCCCTGAGTAAACACAACACCAGGGACCGTACCCTGCGTACCCTGTCCGACAAGGCCAATCTCACTCTCGCCTATGACCGCCTGGAGGCCGGTGACATCGACGCCGCCACCGAATTCTTCAAGAAGGGCCGGCTTACCGGGCCGGTGTCGAATACCGCGCTGATGGGCCTGGGGCGCGCCTGGGCGGCGCAGGAAGAATACAAGAAGGCGCTGGTGCCGTGGTTGAGGTTGAGTGAGCGCGATCCTGCCGATCCGCTGGTGCAGGATGCCCTGCTGGCGGTGCCCTATGGCTTTGGCAAGCTGAACGCCTATAAACAGGCCTTGCAGTATTACCAGCAGGCGCTGGGCGTGTTCAAGCTGGAGCTGGAGCGCATCGGCAAGGTCGAGGCGCAGGTCGATGGCGGCGACATGGTGCGGGCGCTGGCCACGAGCTTTGCCAGTGGCGACGTGCTGACGCGCGAGGCGCTGCCGGCGTTGCCCAAGGCCGCCGGCGCCTCCCATCTGTGGCGGTTGTTCTCCACCCACGAATTCCAGGAAATGCTGAGGAACTACGTGCGGGTGGATCGGTCATTGAAGAAAATTGCCCGTTGGACGTCACAGATCGAGGCGGATGACGCCCTGCCGGCCGCGCGCCGCGAGGCGCTGCTGGCGCGCGCCGCCGCCCTGGAGGCCCGATCGAACACATTGTCCGGCAAATTGCAGGCCCGCATGCAGTCCCTGGCCCGGCAGGAGCTGGAACAGCGCCGCAAGCGCATACAGGCCTATAGCGACGAGACACGTTTTTCCATTGCACAAATCTATGACTACGCCGCCAAGCGTTGGGGTGGCAAGTAAATGAAACATTATCGCTATCTCCTGCCCCTGGGGGCAGTGCTATTGCTGTCCGCTTGCGCCAGCACCGACGAGACGCTGGGCGATCTCGGCGAACTGGATATCCAGATCGAAGACGATGCCGCCATCCTCGGTGCCCGCGACAAGGCCATGGACAACTACTGGGAGTTCGCCGCCAGTTCCTCGCAGAAGGAACAGAAGGTCGAGGCCATGCGCCGCCTGGCGGACCTGGAAATGGAGCGCAGCGACGAGCGCTTTCAGCGCCAGCTGGAGGTGCTCGACCGCATGACCGAGGGCGAGAGTGCCGATATCGCTACCCTCAAGAAGGTGACCTACCGTGGCGCCATCAAGCTCTACGAGGACGCCCTCAAGGTTGCCCGTGGCGGGCCGCAGGAGCCGATTCTGCTCTATCAGCTGTCCAAGGCCTATGAACAGGCCGGTAGCCAGCAGGCGGCGCTGGATACCATGCAGGCCCTGCTCGACCTGCGCCCGGACGCGGAAAACCGCGACGAGCTGCACTTCCGCCGCGCCGAACTGCTGTTCGACATGCGCCGCTTCAAGCAGGCGGAAATCGACTACGGCAAGGTGCTGGAGGTGGGGCCGAATTCCCGTTATTACGAGAAATCTCTCTCCAAGCGCGGCTGGTCCGCCTTCAAGCAGGAGCACTACAAGCGCGCCCTGGATTCCTTCTTTGCCCTCATCGATCGCAAGCTGCGCCGCCCGGACGGGCGCATCGTCGACGACCTGAGCCCGCTCAGCCGCGGCGACAGGGAATTGCTCAACGACGTTTTCCGTGTCGTCATCCTCAGCTTCAAGGAACTCGATGGCGCCAAGGGCATCAAGGCCTATTTCGAGGATTACGGCCGCCGCGATTACGAAAAACGCCTCTATCAAATGATGGGTGACTTCTACCTCGCCCAGGGGCGGGTGCAGGATGCGGCGCAGGCCTACCAGGCCTTCGCGCGCGATTTTCCCATGCACGTGCAGGCCTTCGAGTTTGATCTGAAGGCCATGAAGGCCTACGCCGATGCCGGCTATTCCAGGTTATTGATCGAGGCCAAGCAGGCCTTCGTGCGCCGCTACCGCGTCAATGGCAACTTCTGGCGCCGCCACCTGGACCAGGAGGAGACGGTGCTGGCGCGGCTGCGCCCGCTATTGCGCAAGAATTCGGAAGACGTGGCGCGCCACCTGCATGCACAGGCGCAAAAGAGCAAGCAGCCGATGGACTATCAGCGCGCCTTCCTCTGGTACAAGCAGCACCTGAAATGGTTCGCCAAGAGCCCCAAGGCGAAGGAGCTGAACTTCCTCTATGCCGAATTGCTGTTCGAGGCCGGGCAGTTCGAGGCGGCGGCCAAGGAATTCGAAAAGACCGCCTACCAGTACATTCGCTTCGGCAAGGACGCCGAGGCGGGCTATGCCTCCCTGCTGGCCTATACCGAACGGGAAAAGCAGCTGACGGGAAAGAAAAAAGAGACCTGGAGCCGCATGGCGGTGGGCAGCGCGTTGCGCTTCGGCAAGACCTTTCCCGACGACCCGCGTGCCGCCAGCGTGCTGACCAAGGCGGCGGAAAACATGTTCGCGCTGAAGAAGTATGGCCAGGCGGCGGTGGCGGCGCGGCAGATCCTCGAACTGTCCACCGAGACCTCGCCCGACACCCGGCGCACGGCGTGGAAGATCATCGCCCGTGCGGAGTTTGAGAAGGGCGATTATTCACGCGCCGAGGTGGCCTACAAGGTCGCTCTCAGCCTGACCTCGCCCGACGACGAGGTGTCACGCAAACTGCTCAAGGAGGGGCTGGCCGCGGCGGTGTACAAGCAGGGCGAGCTGATGAAGGCGAAGGGCAATGTGCAGGGTGCGATTGCCCAGTTCTCGCGTGTCGATGCCGGCTCGGCGGTGGCCGAGGTGGCCGAGTTCGATATCGCCGCCAGCCTGCTGGAAGGCGGCGAGTGGCTGGCCGCCATCGAGGCGTTGGAAAATTTCCGCGACCTCAACCCGGCCAGCAAACTGCTGCCCAAGGTGTCGCAGAATCTGATTCTGGCCTACCTGAAATCCGAGCAGCCGCGGCGGGCGGCCGAGGAGTTGGAGCGCTACATCGGCCTGGTGCAGGATCCGGAGTTGAAGCGCGAGGCGCTCTGGCAGTCCATCGAGCTGTATCAGAAGGTTGGTGATACGGCCAGGGTCCGGGAAGGCTACGAGCGCTACGTCGATGAGTACCCGCGGCCGCTGGAGCAGGCCATGGAAGTGCGCCAGAAGCTGGTGACGATTTATGGCGATGCCGGAGACCTGCCCTCGAAGCGCTTCTGGCAGGAAGAGATCGTTCGCCAGGAAAAGGCGGCGGGCGAGGAAAGCACCGAGCGCATGCGCTACCTGGCGGCCAAGGCGGCCTTTGAGCTGGCGCAGCCGGCGCTGGCGGCTTACCGGCGCGTCAAGCTGGTGGAGCCGCTGCGTGAGAATCTGAAACGCAAGAAAGAGAAAATGCAGCTGGCGGTGGACACCTTTACCGATACCGCCAACTACGGTATCGCCGAGGTGACCACCGCCTCGACGTATATTCTGGCGGAGATCTATGCCGACTTCGGCGCCGCGCTGATGGGCTCGCAACGGCCGGCCGGGCTGAGTGAGGAGGAGTTGGAACAGTACGACATCCTCCTCGAAGAGCAGGCCTATCCGTTCGAGGAAAAGGCCATCGCCATCCACGAATCCAACGTCGAGCGCATTGCCGATGGCGTCTATGACCAATGGGTGCAGAAAAGTTTTGACCGACTCAAGGCGCTGAGTCCGTTCCGCTATGCGAAGGTGGAAAAAAGTGAGCCCGTGAGTGGGGATATCTATTGATGGCTATTGCTGGAGGACGGCCCGTGCCGGAACGAATGATGATGAGAGTGGTGCTGGTGTTGCTGATCGCCGGCCTGTTTGCCGGTTGTACCGCCACGGCGCCGCAGGAGACGGCGGAGAAGGGGGGGCAGGCGACGGCCGGGCCGGCCGTGGACCCCGCCGCCAGGGCGGCCTTCGATGCGGCGCTGGAGGCCATGCGCGAGGGCAGGGACGACCAGGCCGAGCAGATCCTGTTGAAGATGACACAGGACTTTCCGCAGCTCTCCGGTCCTCAGGCCAATCTCGGCATCATCTATTTTCGTGCCGGCAAGCTGGACGAGGCCGAGGCCGCCTTCCAGCGCGCGCTGGAGATCAATCCAGGCAGTGCCGTCAGTCTCGACTACCTCGGCGTGATCAACCGCGACAAGGGCCGCTTCAAGGAGGCCGCCGGGTTTTACCAGCGGGCCATCGAGGCCGACCCGAACTATGCCTATGCGCATCGCAACTATGGCATCCTGTTGGAACTCTACATGGGCAAGCTCAAACAGGCGCTGGCGCAGTATGAGGAATACCAGAAACTGACCAAGGGCGAAGACAAGCAGGTGGCGAAATGGATCGTCGACCTGAGCCGGCGCAGCGGGGCAGAGAAATGAAGCGGTTCGCCTTGACGACCATCGCCTTGCTGGCGGCTTCCGCGGCGCTGGCCGAAGACCGCCTGGACATGGACACCGTCGCCATCAAGGGCGCGCGAGAACTGCCCAAGGTGCTCTACATCGTGCCGTGGAAGAGCGCCCGCCTGGGGACGCTGGTGGCCGGTGCCGGCAGCAGTTCTTTCTCGGCCCGGTGGGTGGCGGTGGATCGCGAGGTGTTTCGCCGCCAGGTGGCCTACTACGACCTGCTCCATGCCGGGACAGACGCCGAAAAATGATGCTGCGGGGTGGCCGGCGCGATATCAGTGATTATCCGGGGGTGCGCCCGGGAGTTTTCTGCGCTAAAGTTCGGCGTCGTTTTGGCCGACCTTCTTGGGTCAGTTCTGCCGGGTATCGTGATTTGTCGTGATGCCCGCGCAATAAATGTGAATTCAGTCAATACAGGCCGCAGCGAATTGCGGCATCGTTGGGCTTCAGGCATAACCGCATGAAGTCTCGGCCCAGGCGTCGTAATGCCTGGTTACGATTTGTGAGGAGACAAGGTATGGATGGCGCTAACGCGATCATAAAGTTTTTCCAAGAGGGTGGGATGTTCATGTATCCCATCATACTGGTGTTTGCGCTGGGCGTGGCCATCGGTCTGGAGCGTTATTTCTATCTCACCAAGGCCAAGCTCGTTAACCGCAGTATGTGGAACAAGCTGACCCCGCTGGTTCAGGCCAACAATTACCAGCAGGCCATGGCCATTGCCAGCAAGTCGAAGAGCGACATCGGCCATATCCTCGCCTACGGCCTCAGCCGCCTGCAGACCACCAAGCGCCGCGACGACATCGAGATGGCCATGGACGAGGGCCTGATGGAGGTCATTCCGCGCCTGGAGAAGCGTACCCACTACCTGGCCACCTTCGCCAATATCGCCACCCTGCTGGGCCTGCTGGGCACCATCATCGGCCTGATCCAGGCCTTTACCGCGGTGGCCAACGCCAATCCCGCCGACAAGGCCGACCTGCTGTCCGCCAGTATTTCGGTGGCCATGAATACCACCGCCTTCGGCCTGATGGCGGCGATTCCGCTGTTACTGATGTACACCGTGCTGCAGACCAAGACCACCGAACTGGTGGACAGTATGGAAATGGCCACGGTGAAATTCCTCAACGCCATTACTGAATACCGCCAGCCCAGCCACCGCAACGCCGACTGAGCGGGACCGATAGCGATGTCTGTCAGAACCCGAGTGAGGCGCGCCCGCCGCGAGGTGCCGGAACTGGACATCACCGCCTTCATGAATCTGATGGTGGTGCTGGTGCCGTTCCTGCTGCTGTCTGCCGTGTTCTCGAACCTGGCTATCCTCGAACTCAATCTGCCGCCGGACAGCCAGCAGCAAGCCGACGAGAGCAAGCCGAAGAAAGAGCGTAATTTCGAGGTCATCGTGCGCAAGGACAGCCTGGTGGTGGCCGACACCCTCGGCGGCGTCATCAAGCGCATCCCGCTCAAGGCCGGCGAGCAGGACTTCAAGGCCTTGTCCGATCTGCTCGTCGCCATCAAGCTCAAGTATCCCAAGAAAGAGAACATCAGTCTGCTGCTGGAGCCGGAAACACCGTACGACACCCTGGTGCAGGTGATGGACACCGTGCGCGAGGTCACCGTGGTGGAAGCGGCGACGGCGGTGAGAAAGGAGCTGTTCCCGCAGATCGCCATTGGTGACGCGCCATGAAGGCCTCGCGTCGCGCCAAGCGCATGAGCCGGCACCACGCCCGCACCAAGAAGGGCGCGGCCCTGAACATGGTGTCGCTGATGGACATCTTCACCATCCTGGTGTTCTTCCTGCTGGTCAGTTCGTCGTCGGTCAAGGATCTGCCCAACGTCAAGCAGATCCAGCTGCCGGAATCCACAGCCGAACAGCTGCCCAAGGAAACCGTGGTGATCATGGTCAGCGACAAGGATATCGTCGTGCAGGGTCGCAAGGTGGCCGCCGTGGCGGCGGTGATGAAGAACCGTGACGGCGAGATCGAGCCCTTGAAGGAAGAGCTGATACGCCTCACCGAACGTAAGCTGGGTGGGAAGGACGCCACGGCCGATGGCAAGCCGGTGGCGCGTGAAGTCACCATCCTCGGCGATAAGGAAATCCCCTTCAAACTATTGAAGCGCATCATGCTGACCTGCACCCAGGCCAGCTACAGCAACATCTCGCTGGCGGTGATGCGCAAGACGGAAGGCAAGGGGTAATCGGCCCGTGAGCAGCACCTACCGTCAGTTCATCCTGCCCTGGACGCGCGTCAGGGAAGAAGACCACCGCCTCAAGCTCGTCGTCGTCACGGTAATGTCGGTCGCCCTGCTGTTGAGCGTCCTCATCCCGTTCATTCCGGTGCCCAAGGAAGACCGCAACAAGGTCAAGGAATTGCCACCGCGGCTGGCGCAGCTGGTAATGGAAAAGCAGAAGCCCAAGCCCAAGCCACAACCGAAAAAGATCGAGAAGAAGGAAGAAAAGAAGAAAGAAGAGAAGAAAAAGGAAGAGAAGAAACCGGAAAAGAAAAAGGAAAAGCCCAAGCCGAAGGAGAAAAAGGTCGAGCCGCCCAAGCCCAAGGTCGACCGCGTCGCCGAGGCACGCAAGAAGGCCGCCAGCGCCGGTCTGCTGGCCTTCAGCGATGATCTGGCCGATCTGCGCGATGCCCCTGTGGCGCCCAAGCTGAACAAGGACAAACCGCTGTCCAAGGGTGTGGCGGCGAAGAAGCGTGAGCGCAAGATGCTCACCTCCGGCGTCAGCAGCAGCGGCGGCATCGATACCGCCAGCCTCAGCAGCGGCGTTGGCAGCACGAATCTTGCCGGCCGTCAGACCACCCAGGTCGAGAGCCCGGTGGATATGGTGGCTGCCGCGGCCCCGGCGCCATCGACCGGCAAGGACGCGAAGAAGCCATCGCGCACCTATGAAGAGGTGTCGCTGGTATTCGACCGCAACAAGGGCGCCATCTACTCCCTCTACAGCCGCGCCCTGCGTAAGGATCCGACCCTGCAGGGCAAGGTGGTGCTGGAGATCACCATCGCCCCTTCGGGCAAGGTCACGGACTGTAAGATCATCTCCAGCGAGCTGAACGACCCCCGCCTGGAACGTCGGCTGGTGTCGCGGGTGAAGATGCTCGACTTCGGTGCGCGCGACGTGGAAACCTTGATCGTCACCTATCCCATCGACTTCCTGCCGTCCTGACCTTCGCGCGGCGGATTCCGCCCGACAAAAAAGCCGGCGTTGTGGTGACGCCGGCTTTTTTGCTGTCTCGGGATCGGCTCAGGCCCGCGCGTCGAGCAGGTTGCCGAGCATCTCGTCGGCGGCCTTGACCACCCTGACCGAGGCCTCGACCTGGCGTTGCTCGGCGCGCAGATCGACCAGGGCGCGGGGGCTGGCCGCGCCGTCGCCGCTGGTTGCGCGGGCGATCTCCGTGGCATTGCGGCGCAGACCGTCGAGGCCGTTGTTGATGCCGACGACGCCGGTCTGCAGGGCGGGAATGTGCATGTTTCACCTCATTCCGGCGCTGGCGTGCCGGAAAAATGGATTCTCAATCCATGGTTGTCGTCCAACCGGCCTCAGGCTTGAGTGGGCCGCCACAGCACATCGTTGCACCCCTGCGCCCGGTTCAGGTGCCGCGCCAGCACGAACAGCAGGTCCGAGAGGCGGTTGAGGTAGCCGATGGCCGAGGGCGACAGGGTCTCGCTGTGGTGCAGGGCGAGCAGGCGGCGCTCGGCGCGGCGGCATACGCTGCGCGCCACGTGGGCCTGGGCCGCCGCCGGGGAACCGCCGGGGAGGATGAATTCCTTCAGCGGCGTCAGGCCGTCGTTGAGCCGGTCGAGGGCCTGTTCGAGGGACTCGATGTGGGCGGGCGTGATGGCTGTACGGCCGGGGATGCTCAGTTCGCCGCCGAGGTCGAGCAGGCGGTGCTGGACCTCTGCCAGCAGGGTGTCGGTATCCTCGGCCAGGGCCAGCGCGCGCAGCACGCCGAGCTGGCTGTTGAGTTCATCGACGGTACCGATGGCTTCGATGCGCAGGCTGTCCTTGGCCACCCGGCTGCCGTCGCCGAGGCTGGTTGTGCCGTCGTCGCCGGTGCGGGTGTAGATTTTTGAAAGTCGGTGTCCCATGGTGTCTCCGTTGGTGTCTTCGTTGGAAGTGTGTGCTTGCTTCGTTTTTCACCACAGAGGCACGGAGGATACAGAGAAAAGCAATTTCAGGATTTACCGCAAAGGGCGCCAAGGTGCGCGAAGAAGAATCACTGCTTTAGATTCGCCGGAATGACGAGAAACTCCAGTAAACAATGACAAAAGGCTTTGCGTCCCTTGGCGCCCTTCGCGGTTATTCGTTTTTGATCTTTTCTCTGTGTCCTCCGTGCCTCTGTGGTGAATCAATTGCGGTGAATCATCAGATCAGTCCCAACACCAGAAGCGCCGCCGCCTCGCTGAATTCGGTCAGGGCGCCGGCGGTGTCGCCGCTGCAGCCGCCGAGGCGCTGCAGCATCAGGCGGCGCAGGCCGAAGCCGAGGGCGAGCAGGGCCAGCAGCAGCCACAGGCCATCGAGGCCCAGCATGGCCAAGGGTAGCAGGGCGGCGCTGAGAATGACCCACCCGGCCGCCCGGCGCGGCAGGTGCTGGCCGAGGATGGCGCCGAAACCGTCGCTGCGGGCGCTGGGGGTGGTGAGGAACAGGGCCAGCGAACCGGCGCGGCCGAGCATGGGCACGAGCAGCAGCCAGGCGGCGTGGCCGTTGGCCAGCAGGGCCTCCAGGGCGGCGAACTTGACGATCAGCAGCAGGGCGATGGCGATTACCGCGGCGGCCCCGGCGCGCGGGTCTTTCATGATCTCGAGTGTGCGCCGGCGGTCGCCGTGGCCGCCCAGCCAGGCGTCGGCGCTGTCGCCCAGGCCGTCGAGGTGCAGGCCGCCGCTGAGTCCTACCCACAGGGCCAGCACCAGCGCCGCCTGCACCCCCGGCGCGGCCCCGGCGGCGAGCACGGCCAGTAGCCACAGCAGGGTGCCCATGAGCAGGCCGACGAGGGGGAAATACAGTGCCGAGCGGCCGGCCAGGGCCTCGTCGTAGTGGGCCAGCGCCGGCGTTGGCAGGCGGGTGAGGAACTGCACGGCGGCCCAGAAGGCGTTCATGGCCGGCTGTCGCCGTGGGCGGCGAGGCGCGCGTTGGCCTCGCCGTCGTGCCAGTCCACGCGCAGCCGTGTCAGGCAGGCGTAGGGCAGTTCGATCTGCTGCAGTTTGGGCAGCGGGATGCCAAGGATATGGTGCAGGATGATGCGGATGCTGCCGCCGTGGCCGATCATCAGCACCCGCCCCTGGTGCGGCAGTTCGGCCAGCAGTACCTGCCAGGCGGTGACGATGCGGTTGCGGTAATCGGTCAGCGCCTCGCCGCCGTGCGGGGTGTGGTGGACCGGGTCGCGCCAGAAGCGCCCCAGGGCCTCGGCCTCGTGCCGCATGAGTCGCGCCGCGGTCTGGCCCTCCCAGCGGCCGAAGTCGATCTCGCTCATTCCCTCGTCGATCCGCAAGGGCACCCCTTGCTGGCGCGCCAGGCGTTGGGCGAACTCGCGGCAGCGTTTCAGGGGTGAGCTGTGGATGCGCTGCCACGGCCCTCGCCCTGCCACGGCCTGGTGCATCTGCAGCCAGCCGCGGCCGCAGAGCGGGTCGTCGCTGCGGCCGCGGTAGCGGGGCCCGCCCACCGGCTCGCCGTGGCGCAGCAGGTCGAGGGTGAGGGTCATCCGGCGTCCCTTTCCGACACCCCGGCATCGGCGAAGGTGGCCATGCCGTTGTGCAGGGCGCAGGCCAGGCGCAGCAGCGGCACGGCGGCCGCGGCGCCGCTGCCCTCGCCGAGGCGCAGGTCCAGGTCGAGCAGGGGTTCGGCGTCGAGGGCTTCGAGGATGCGCGCGTGGCCGGGTTCGGCGGAGTGGTGGCAGAACAGCAGCCAGTCGCGCGTGCCGGGCTGGATGCGCACCGCGAGCAGGGCCGAGGCGCTGGTGATGAAACCGTCCACCAGTACCGGCAGACGGTGCTGGGCGCAGGCGATGTAGCTGCCGGCGAGGGCGGCGATCTCGAAGCCGCCGAGGCGGCGCAGGATCTCAAGCGCTTCGCCGGGAGTCTCGCGGTGCCTGTCCAGCGCCTGCTGGATCAGTGCCGCCTTGCGTGCCACGCCGGCGGCGTCGAGGCCGGTGCCGGGGCCGGTCAGCGCCGCGGCGGGCAGGTCCAGCAGGGCGCAGGCACAGGCGGTGGCGCTGGCGGTGTTGCCGATGCCCATGTCGCCGCCGATGAACAACTGGCCGCCCTTGTCCTTGGCGCGCGCCACCGCGCCGCGGCCGGCGGCCAGGGCGGCCTGCAGCTGCTCGGCGCTCATGGCCGCTTCGTGCAGGGCATTGGCGGTGCCGGGACCGAGGCGGGTGTCGATGACGCCGGGCAGCGGGCCGG
>DRQN01000077.1 GCA_011371455.1 Gammaproteobacteria bacterium | reverse complement strand
TTCCCAGCAAGGCGCGCATGTTCGAGGCGCTGATCGAATTCATCGAAGACACCGTGTTCGGCCTGATCAACCGCATCCTCGACGAACAGCCCACCGCGCAGGCCCGCTGCGAGGCCATCCTCGGCGTGCTGCTGGGCTTCGCCGCGCGCAACCCGGGCCTGTCGCGCATCCTCGTCGGCGACGCCCTGACCGGCGAAAACGAACGCCTGCGCACGCGCATCATGCAATTCTATGACCGCCTGGAGACACAGCTGAAGCAGATCCTGCGCGAGGCCGAATCGAAGGGCGAGCTGCCCATCGGCAATCCCTCCGCGGCCGCAGCCAACCTGATGCTGGCGACGGTCGAGGGGCGCATGAACCAGTTCGTGCGCAGCGGCTTTTCACAAGCGCCCCTGGAACGCTGGGACCAGCAGTGGGGATTATTGTCGGCAAGCCTGTTCCCCACGCGCTGATTATCACACGGCTTGTGGGAGCGGCTTTAGCCGCGAAATAAAATTAAGCATAGCCTTCGCGGCTAAAGCCGCTCCCGCAAACCTTTTTTATGCTCATCCAGCAGACGGGTAATCATGGACTGGCCCACCCAATTATTGTTATTCGCCGTCTCCCTGGTGGCGAACATCTTCTCCGCCTTCGCCGGCGGCGGCGCCGGGCTGCTGCAGTTTCCCATTCTCATCTTCCTCGGCCTGCCCTTCGGCGTGGCCCTGGCCACCCACAAGATCGCCAGCGTCGCCCTCGGCGTGGGCGCCACCGTGCGCAACCTGCGCGAGGGCAGCCTGCACGGCCGCCTGACCCTGTCCATCCTTCTGTTCGGGCTGCCCGGCGTGATCCTCGGCGCCAACGTCATCCTCTTCGTCCCCGACCGCCACGCCGAAATCGCCCTCGGCCTGCTCACCGTCGGCCTGGGCCTGTATTCGCTATTCAAGCCCAGCCTCGGCCAGGAGTCGCGGCCCATGCCGGCGGCCGGCTGGCGTTACGCCGTGGGCGGCGGCGTGCTGTTCCTCATCGGCATCTTCAACGGCTCCCTCACCTCCGGCACCGGTCTGTTCGTCACCCTCTGGCTGGTGGGCTGGTTCGGCCTCGACTACCAGCGCGCCGTGGCCCACACCCTGGTGCTCGTCGGCCTTTTCTGGAACGGCAGCGGCGCCATCACCCTGGCCATCCTCGGCGACCCCCAGTGGTCCTGGCTGCCCGCCCTGCTGCTCGGCTCGGTACTGGGCGGCTACGCCGGTGCCCACCTCGCCATCACCCGGGGCAACCGATGGATCAAGCGCGCCTTCGAAGTCATCACCCTGCTGGTGGGAGCCAAGCTGATCATCGGCTGAACCGAAGCCGCCCGTGCCCGCAGGGCGGCCTCCTTTGGTCACCCGGGCGCTACCGGTAATCCGTGGCCAGCGCCTGGACTACCATCCGCTACATCATCAAATAAGCAGCTCTACCCGCGGCACGGCGTCGGCCTTGCCGCTTTCCACTTCGGGCAGGCAGCTGACGAGCTGCCGGCTCACATCGCCGGCCCGGGAGATGATGAATTCGCGTACCGCAATGGCGCGCTGTTGCGCCAGCCGTTCGAGCCGCTTGCCTCGCGCCTCTTCGTCCAGCGGTTCCTTTGCGGGCGATTTTTCCTCTGCGTTTTGTGTCTTTTCCGGCGCCGCTGTGAGTGCGGCGGCATCACTGTCCACGGCAATGCCGCAGACCTTGATCGCCACCTTGGGCCGCTCGCGGAGAATCCCGGCCACCTTTTGCAGATAGTCCCTGGCCGTGTCGTCGAGTTCGCTGCTGCCGGCGCCGAAGGTCACCGGGTCCAGCCGAACCTTGGCGATCTGTTCGCCGGCGAACTTGGCCACCGCCAGCATGGTGCCGTAGGGCTGCAGGGCGTACATAAAATAGGTCATGGCGCCATTCCTGGCGGCGGACATCAGGGCCTGGTTGATGGCGTCGTTGATGTTGAAGTCGGGGGCGTCGATGTCGCCGCTGAGGGGGATGGTGAGGGCGATGGTGTTGTTGCTGTCGCGCAGCATGTTGAGCGAGGTGTCGAGGGAGGCGGCCGTCATGCCATCCTGCTGGCCCTTGTCTTTCAGCGGTATCAGCTCCAGCTGTCGCAGGGTCAGCTTTATCTCGCCGCCGAGCTGGTCGCGCTCGATGTTCACATCGATGTCGCTGGACAGGGTGCCGCTGCGCAGGCGGAAGCCCAGGTCACTGGCGGTGTAGGGCGACAGCGGCGGGAGGTCGAGGCCCTGGATGTTGGCGGCGATCCTGGCCGTGAGCTTGTCGGCGAAGGGTTGCAGCTGGCCGGAGAGCCGGTAGCGGCCAAAGCGGCCGAGCGTGCCCTTGCCCTTTAGCCGGGTGACCTGGTCTGGCGAGCGGTTGTCGATATTGTCGAGTTCGAGATTGTCGATGCCGATAGCGATGCGGGTCTCGGGTTTTACAGCGGCGTCGTCGAAGACGAGCAGGCTGTCGTCGGTGACCTGAAAATGACCGATGTGGAAGCTGGCGGGCCTCGAGGATGTCTGTTTATCGTTAGCGGATGGTGTTTTCGCGCTGCTCCCTGTTGCCGTCTCGCTGCCGGTGATCTGCTTGATGGCCGTCTTCAGCGCATCCAGATTGCTGCCGCCATCGGCGGCGCGGGTGAGATAGATCTTGGCCTGTTTCAGCAGGATGCCGTCGATGCTCAGCTGGTTGCCCTCTTTCAGCGCCAGGGTATCGATGTCCAGGCTGTGGTTGCTGAACAGCGGCGGTGTCTCGCCGCCGGCCTTTGCCACGTATCCCTGTTCGATGCGAATCTTGTCTATTTCAAGCGTTTGGAGGTCGTGCAGGCGCAGGTCTTCGACGCTGAGTCTGCCCATGCCGGCGAGGGGAAAGTCATCGGCCCAGCCGTGCAGCTCGCTGACCTGAAGCGTTGCCAGCCGGGCGGAAATCTTCGGCGCGTCATCCGTGCCATTGGCCTCCAACTGGAAATCGATACCCAGCTGTAACGCCTGCTGGGCGATCTTCAGCTTCTGGGGCGGCAGGGTGGTATCGAGTTGTTTGCCGCCGATGTCGCCCGAACCGCTGACCTGTGTCATGTCGCCGGTCTGTTTCAGTTCGATGTGGCCGGCCCAGCGCAGGGATTCCTGTTGCAGCTGTAGTTGCGGCATCAGCCACTGCAGTTGGTCCAGCCGCAGGGTGCTGTCCCCCAGTTGCAGCGCCATGCCGGTGGCGGGCAGGGCGAGGGAAACCTCCGTTTGCAGACTCAGCCGGCCCGCCAGTTGTTCGGCCACACCGATGATGTGCTGGAAATCCGCCAGCGGCAGATCCTGCAGCTCGATGCGGCCGTCCACTTGCGGACTGTCGGCAAAGGGGGTGACGCTGCCCTCGAAACCCAGCGGGGCGCCATTGACGCTGGCCCGCAGCGAGACCGGCGCGGCGCTATCCGGACGCCAGGCGGCCAGATCACGCAGGCCGAGGCGCTCGATGCGGGTGTCCATTTGCAGTTTGGGGTCGCGGTAGCGAATGTCGATATCGGAAAGGGTCAGGCTGTCGACGCCGATTTGCCACGCAGGCGCCTCGGGCGGCGGGGCCTTTTCGGCCGCTGCCGGCGCGGCATTTCCGCCGAGGGGAATAATGTTGATGCCGCCGGCGCGCAGCCGTCCGCCTTCGTCCCGCGTGATGTCCATGCCGATGCCGTCGAGCGTCAGCGCCTCGATGACGATGCGTCGCTGCAGCAGCGGCAGCCAGGCCAGCGCCACGCCGGCCCGCTCGATGCTCAGGGTGTCGCGGCCATCCGTCTCGACACGAATACCCTTCAGCTGCAGGCGGGCGGTAAACAGGTTCAGGTCCACGTCGGCGACCTGCACCCGCTCGCCGCCGTTGTCCAGCAGCCACTGGCGCAGGCCGAACTGCACCGCCACCGGCAGCAGCACCAGCACGCCGAGCATCACCAGCGCCAGGGCGGTGACGATGAGCCACTTACGGCGCCTGGGAGCGGGCTTGGTGCCGGGGGCGGTATCGCTCATGTCGTTTCCAGGGTGTTGGCCGGGTTTCAGTATAACCCCGGATATGCCGATAATGACGCCATGAAAAATCACGCCAAAGAATCCCTGGATGCGGTGGTCGCCGCCGCCGGCCAGATCGTGCTGGGCAAGGAAAACGAAATCCGCCTGGCCCTCGCCTGCCTGCTGTCGCGCGGTCATCTGCTCATCGAAGACCTGCCGGGGGTCGGCAAGACCACCCTCGCCCACACCCTGGCGCGGGTGCTGGGGCTACAGTATCAGCGCATCCAGTTCACCAGCGACCTGCTGCCGGCCGACATCCTCGGCGTGGCGGTGTTCGACCAGGACAGCGGCCGCTTCCGCTTTCAGCCCGGCCCCATCTTCGCCCAGCTGATCCTTGCCGACGAGGTCAACCGCGCCACCCCCAAGGCGCAGAGCGCACTGCTGGAGGCGATGGAGGAACAGCAGGTGTCGGTGGAGGGCGAGACCCGCCCCCTGCCCGAGCCCTTCTTCGTCATCGCCACGCAGAACCCGGACAGCCAGATCGGCACCTTTCCGCTGCCGGAGTCGCAGCTGGACCGCTTCACCATGCGCATCTCCCTCGGCTATCCGGACCTGCACGCGGAACGCGAGCTGCTCGCCGGCGCGGATCGCCGCGACCTGCTGCACGACCTGTCGCCGCTGCTCGATGGCGCACAGCTGCAGGCCCTGCAGGCCGAGGCCGGCCGCGTACACGCCGCCGAGGCCCTGCTCGACTACCTGCAGGCGCTGCTGGCATTCAGCCGTCAGTCGCCGCACTTCGCCCACGGCCTGTCGCCGCGCGCCGGGCTGTCGCTGCTGCACAGCGCGCGCGCCTGGGCGCTGATGGCGGGGCGTGATCACGTCGTGCCGGAAGACCTGCAGACGGTGCTGCCGCACGTGGTCGGCCATCGCCTGCAGGCGGCGGAGG